>JAAYCO010000133.1 GCA_012729725.1 Planctomycetota bacterium | reverse complement strand
TACTCGTAGCTGGTTCCGTACTGCTCGAAGTACTGCACGTCGTCATTGGGACACTGCCATATCTTGGGCTCTGGCACCTGGGCGCTCATGCATTCCATGATAGTCCTGGGAACCTGGTCGGCCACGCCCGGAAGGCTTGCCGCGGAGGGAAGGGCGCCGGGATACTCGTCGTTGTACATCTTCCACCCCAGGCCGATCCCCTTGAGGTTGGTTCTGCACATGACAAGCTTGGCGTAATCACGAGCCTTGGACAGCGACGGGAAAAGCGTCCCGACCAGCAGCGACATTATCGCAATGACAACCAGCAATTCGATAAGGGTAAAGGCCCGTCTACGCATCTTCTCTCCATGTCAGCCTCTGGACGCCCCCCATAGCGGGGGCGCAGCAGCCTTTACTAGAGAATACACGCAATTGCCGATTGTGTTACATCAGTCCAGGTTTACCGGACCACTCTTCCGCTGCCTGAACCCTTCATCAGGGCCTCGACCTCGCTTCGGGAGGTGTAGTTGAAATCGCCAATTATGGAATGGGCCAGGCAAGAGCCGGCCGCCGCGAATGCGATTGCGCTTTGGCAGTTCTCAAGCTCGCTCGTCGTCAGGGCGTATATCAAGGCCGCCCCGAAGCTGTCGCCGCCGCCAACTCGATCGACTATGTTTCTGATCTCATAAGGCTTGTAGCTTCCCGCGGCGTCAAGGGGCGCGAAAAACGCTTCATTCTGGCCGGCGTCGTACAGCATGCCGCCCCAGTTATTGTGCGTTGCCGAAATGCTCTGCCGAAGGGTTATCGCAACCTTCGAAACGTTCGGGAACTGGCCGACTATCTGCCTTGCAACGTCCACATAGGCATCCACGTCCAGCTTGCCGGAATGTACGTCGCTGCCCTTGGCGTGAATGCCAAGCACATCGGCGGCATCTTCCTCATTGGCGATCACGACGTCCACATACGGCAACATGGTCCGCATGGTCTTCTGGGCCAACGCGTTGGGCGAGAGCGACTTATCCCACTTCCACAGTTTCTTGCGGAAGTTCAGGTCGCACGACGTTTTGACCCCCGCCTGCTTGGCCTGCTTGAGGCCCTCCAGCGCCGCCTGCGCCGAAATGCTTGATATGGCAGGAGTTATGCCGGTTGTGTGGAACCACCCGGCATCTTTCAACGCCGCGGCCCAGTTGTAGTCGGCTGCGTTGGTGGTGCTGATGCAGGAGCCGTCGCGATCATAAACCACCTGGCTGGGCCGCTGGTTCGCGCCGGTCTCCAGGAAGTAGATGCCAAGCCTGCCGCCCTTGCACTTGACGACGTTTGAAGTGTCAACGCCGTGTGCCTTGAGCGAGGCAAGGCATGCGTCGCCAATGGTGTTGTCGGGCAGGGCGGATATGAAAGAAGCCTGTTTGCCCAATCGGCACAGCGACACCGCCACGTTCGCCTCGGCGCCGCCGAACGTCGCATCGAGCGAGCCGGGCAGAACCTGCGCCAGCCGGTAGAAGCCCTCAGGCGCCAATCGCAACATAATCTCGCCAAACGTCACAATCCTGCTCATTTGACCGCCGCCTTTCGAGCTTCGTCGATTACGCTTCTGGCCTTGGATGCGTTGTCGGTTATCTGCTTCCAATTACCCTGGTTGATCAGATCTCGCGGGGCAAGCCAGGAACCGCCAACGGCGAGTATAAGCTTGTCCGATGCATAACTCCCGACGTTTGCATCACTTACGCCGCCAAGCGGAACGTATTTCAGTCCAAGATGCGCGTAAGGCGCTGCAATGCTCTTGAGGTACTTCATGCCACCGCTGGGCTCGGCGGGGAAGAATTTCAGCACATCGCAGCCGAATTCGAGCGCCTGTTCAATGTCTGACGGCGTGGCGATGCCCGGGGCGAACGGCAGGTTAACTTCCTTGGCGGCCGCCAGTATCCTGGGATTGCAGCCGGGGGCGACCCCGAAGGCAGCGCCGGCATTTTTGACCTGGCGAACCTGCTCAACGGTTAGGATCGTCCCAACACCGGCCCTCATCTGGGGCATGTTCTTCCTGATCTGCTCAAGGGCCTCAAGCGCCGCCGGGGTTCGTAGCGTCAGTTCCATGGAATCAACGCCGCCATCCATCAATGCCTTCGACAGCGGCAGCGCCGAATCGGCATTGTCCACCACGAGCACCGCGATGATGCCGCTGGCGCCAATCGCACTAGCAAGTTGCTCTCCAAACACTGTATTCTCCTGACACAGCCGGCGAAAACCCCGGCTGCATGCAGAAGATTATCCTGCCATAGATTCAAAGGCAACGTTCGTGAGCGTTACTTGCGCCGGCATAGGATGCGCGTGAGGATTTCCCTGTCACCGCCGACGATGACTATGGCTGCTCCCACAAGCAGAACACCGACAAACACAACGTCATGCCAAGTAACGGTTTGTCTCAGCCAGAAATGCGCCACAAACAGAGTGGCCAGCGGCGCAACCTGTTCAAGCGCCGAGGCGACATACACTCTGAGTCTGCGCAAAGCCCAGAAGTATAAGAAGAACGTTATTCCGGACGTAAACACACCCTTTGTCACCAGAAGCACCCACTGTGCGGGAGTGATCTGACCAATTGCGCCCAGTCCATACATGCCCAGGCTGACAATCAGCATCAACAGCCCTCCAAGCGTGAGTCTGGCCACAACCAGTTGGTTGGGGGGAAGAACGTTAACAAGGGATTTGGCGGTTATGGTTCCCAGCGACCACAGCACCGCAGCGCCGATCGCGAGCGCCCAACCTAGCAACGAGCCGGTCGTTCCACTATGGCTGAGGTTGTACCCGAGCCACCCGACATTCGCGGCAAGAATGACAATGATACCCCAGGCGGTTACTTTGCCAAACCTTTCACCAAGGAATACCATTGCCAGGATGACCGCAAAGGCCACTTGGCTGCGAAGCAGAACGCCAACAAGACCGGGATTCATGATGGCGATAGCAGAGACGTAAAGCAGTTCAGCTCCTGCTGTTGAAAGCACGACCAGCACCGCCAGCAGGAGCAGGTGTTTGGGAGCTAGAGTGAGGATCCTTTTGAACGCGCCATGGCCTGAAACCATCATCGACAGGCCGCCGATTATCAGGGCTATGGCAACCAGAAAGGATCGTTGAACGGTAGGACCGATCATGTGTATCAGGATCGGGTCCATCGACCAGAGCACCCAGGCCCCAAGCATGCCGAATATGCCCGACCTCGATGTGCGGCCATGGCGGAACCCTGCATCATCAGCCGGGCCAGCCAATATCGGTTCTGCATCACTCAAGATTGGCGTGCCTTTGGCGATAGGATTCGAGATCCAGCTTGAGCCTGCGTGACAGCACGTTGAACACGGCGTCGAGGCAAAGGCTCGCGGCATGCTCGAACACGGCCGCGCGGAGCACAATGTCGGCCTCGCTGGCGGGAATAGCCACCACCTTGTTCGCAAGGGAGGCTAGTTCCGATTTGGGACTGCTCGTCAGAGCAACCACCGTCGCGCCAAGCTCCTTGGCCCGTCTGGCAATGTACTCCGTTATCCCCGTCTCGCCAGTGCAGCTGATTGCCACAAGCAGATCGCCCGGAGCGGCGGCGGGCGTGATGGTCTCGCCGGGTATGAACGCCGTCAGTCCCGCATGCATCAGCCGCATGCCAAAACTGCGTGCAACAAGGCCACTCCTGCCGGCCCCAGTGACAAATGTTCTCGGTGCGCGCGGCAGCATGTCAGCCAACTCCAGAAAGTCATCCCAGTTCACCTGGTTGATAACTCTCTCAATGCTGATCAGCAGATGCCTGCCGGCAGTTTTGACGGCATCCTGTTCGCGAAAAGGCAAGGTAGCAGCTCCACTTTGTGTGCGTTCAATGCATACCATCATGTCTTCCAAACGTCAATCTTTCCACCTGGTTTGCGCGCCGCGGTTATTCGAGAGGCAATAACTCGAACGCCTTTATCCCGTTTGAATTCAATTTGATCTGGAGCGATACCTCAGAACCTTGAATATCGCCAAGCGGTTGGCGGTTGCCTTCGGCGTCAATCTCTGTGCAGGAAAATTTAGTCAAACCCGGATATCCAACCTGTTGGGCCGAGAATTCCACTGTCACTTCATGATCCTGTTGGGTCAGATTGGCGCATACCAGCCCAAGCGCGCCATCCTGGGCCTTCCAGACATATGCCCCAACAGCCGGTGTCTCCAGCACAAAGGCTGTGGATACCGTGCATGTCCGTCGAATCTTGTCTGGTTCGGGCGATATTCTGGCCTGCCCAACAAGTCTTCCAAAGACCAGGAACTTCTTCATGCTCAGGCGGTATTTTGCAACAGACTCCAGATAGGCAGCCTTCGCGGCGTGCTTGGAGGTTGCTATCCATCCGTTGATCCAGCCGGGCTGGCAACCCCAGAGGAAGTCCCGACCGTGGAGCGCGACAAATGAATCAAGATTGTCATTTTCGCCCTGATGGATGCCGAAGAAGACGCCATATCCGCCATATATGGCGGGTGTCGCCGGTAGGTCCTCACCGGAGCGTGTGCGCGTCATGAGAAAACCGTCCACAGTGTCCAGATAAGGCTCGGCGAAATTCTCTGTCGTCAGGCTGATCGGCCGACCGTCGATGTCATTGATGCTTTTCAGGCGCGCGAGCATTGTGCGGTATCCGTCCGTCCACCATGAGCCGCCGCCAACGGGATGCCCGTGGTCCGGATTGAAGCACATTGCCGCCTCGGCAGCGCCTATCTGATCCAAATAGAAGATGCTCGCCCCGAATTCTTCTACTTGGTCCTCAACTACACTTGCAATCGCTTCGTGCCAATGTTTGGTGTACGGGCACATGACACTCAGTACGGAGCTTTTGGGATACGACTCTCGGTAAAGATCGCCATTGGCGGTAAGACATGCCCATGGGCGGGCAGCCGAGAATGATTTTTCGGCTGTGTCCCACAGTCGACCATTGATATAGGACATCATGATTGTGCCGGCGTCATTGTATTGTCGCATTCGCTCGGCGACGCCCGGCTTGGGCGGATAGTGCGGGTAGCCCCAATCAAAGTTATGCGTGTACGTCCTGTACCAGTGGAAAGCCACCGGAACGCTGAAGGCATTAAGACAGCGGGAAATTATCGAGTCCATTGCCTCTGCGGGTTGTGTTCCCTGCCACAAACGAATCCATATGCCGACTTTCGCAAGAAGGCCGCCTTCGTCGGGCCGATTGGCCAGCAGCCCATTGGAGCACCACTTCTGTCGCGTGGCCCACTGGCGATATATGTTCGCCACCTGCCACCAGTCGCCCTTAAACGCCTGCAATACAAATGGGTAGCCCAGCGTCCTGGTCTTTCTGGGGCGGGCCATATCCTCGGCCCATGTCAGCACCGTGAAATCGTTTCCTGGACTGACGTTAAATACCTTGATCTTGCTGTTGGGATCCTCTGTGGCCAGATACAGCCCGCCATGTTGCGTCAAGAACGCCCAGAACTGCATGGGGCATCCGACGTTGGGATAAGACTTCGTGTGCCCCGTCTTGTTGTTGCGCACAAGTCTCGCGCCCCAACAGCCGCCCGGCACTACAAGATCGCACGCGCCCGACGGGGCCACGCGGTTGAACCTGGGGAACTCGTAACTGGTCAGCCCGTATCGTTTTGATCTGTTCGTCAGCGAGATGGTCCATTCGCTGCGCCCCGGGGACGTCAGTGCGACGCGCACTTCCACATCCACGTCGCGGGATCTGCCATCGAGGCTCAGGCCCTTCCAACTGATTATCACGCCCTTGCCTGACTCGGTCATCTGCTTGATGCTGCGAACGCAAGGGTCCTTTGCGGTCAACGTTTTGACGTTGCCGTTGGCGTCCTTGAACTGCAACGCCCATAGTCCGCTGGATCGAGGCGAGACGCCCATGAAAGAATCGCCGGTAATCTTGTTATCGGCGCCGATGCACGCGAAGCCCTCTTCACCGCCGGCGAACTGGAGCTTCAATGCCTCATCCTCAAGCACTACCGTGTCTGTGGCTTCATCCTGCTCCTGGAGTGACGATTTCAGCAATCGGCACCTGCCCGTGAACCAGGCCGTGTAGACGTCCGGATTCTCCTGATAGGGTCCCAGGTACATCTCGGCCGCCAGCAGGTGATCCCTGGTCGAGAACAAAGTCTGGCTCGGCCTGACGTAGTAGTAGTAGCCGTCGCCGCCGTTGTCGTAGGCGACAGCGCCAAGCCCGGAAGATATGCCTATTGCCGCTTCGGTGTTCTCCATCAATGCATAGTCGGACCCGTTTATCGATCCCTTGTGCGTGTGGCCGGGAGGATGCATCGCTATTCTGCCGGCCGGTGATCCGATGACAGCTGCCTGATATGTGAAATCTTTCTTGCCTGGCACGAAGACCCGGACATCATTCCATTGATGAATCTCATCCTGCTCCAGCAGGCACCACACGCGCACGATCGGGCTGGCAAAGGTGTATAAGTACTGGTATGTGCCCTTTACTTGGCGCGAGGTCCCCTTGAATGTGACTGATACCTCAAGCAGAACACCTAACGGGGACTGGTGGACCAATCGAGTGGTTGAGGCGGCGTCGGTCCTTGCCCTGTTTGTGATGTTCTCTCGTGAATTGCGCACCCAGTCTTCAAAAACAAGGCCCTCTTCAAGAAAGCCGCTTTTTTCGAACTTGATCCTGGCTGGGAACCCGCCCCCTCCGCGTTTGGGGTGCCAGACGGTGAAGTACGCGTTCTTCACAATGATATGTTTATCGTCAGCCGTAACTGTCAGATCGGTTTTTGCGGGTTTTTGCGCCGGGGCGTCGGCGGTGAAAGCATATTCAGCTTTGGTTTGACTCGTCAGGCCGGGCTGAAACAAAAGAATATTGCCGCCCAGCGTGTCGCAGATATCAAAGGGCATGACCGAGTTGCTGTCTGAGGCAAGCATGGTGCGGTTCTTGAGCTTACTGGCGATGCGGTCCGGCATGAGAACGGCGCATACGGCATCATCTTGCGGCGAGTTAAGCTCTATCTCGCAACGAATGGAATCGTTGCCTGCAAGAGTGACCGGGGTCAGGATCAGCAAACCGCAAAGGATGGGCAGAGTGGTCTTCATCACGGTTTTTTACCGCCTTTCAGAGGAGCGGCACGAGTACTTATGGGTGCAGTGCCGTGCGCGCACACGCAGTGTGGTTATGCTTGTTGTCGTGCGTTACTTGAGGATCATCTCGTCGAGGTACTGGATATTGGCGTCCAGATCCTCACGCGAATATTGGTCCTTTGCCGGCGAAACCTTGGCAAGGTACTCCAGTTGGCCGGCAAAGGTGGCATTTACGTTTCCCTCCAGGAACGCAATGTTCATGGCTTCCTGGTGCCGCAACATGCTGTATCCCCGGTAGCCGTCATGAATCACGTAGTAGTCGCGTGACCACCTGTCCGCGGCCCCGCTGGAGGCCTGGGTGCTGTCGCCGAGCACTGCAAAATCGCTGGTGGCCACCTTGTCCACGTTGAGATAGGCATCTCTGTATTTCAACGCGCTGTTGCCTCCAATGGTGTAACCAGCTGGGCAGATGACCATGCCATACGTGGCGCCATAGTGGGATCCGACAGTCGCCTCCTGCTGAGCATCCTTGGCGGATGGGCACCTCATCAGCATCAGGTCGCCGGTGTACCCCAGGTTCAACAGTTGGCGCCCCCAATACTGGTAGGCGTCCAGCTTTGCATCGTAGTATACGAAGATGGGCATGGTCTGGCTGTGGTCCTGGGCGTACATATGAATGGCCATCAGCGAGTTTCGCATGTTCGAGAGGCACACCGATGATTGCGCCAGCTCCTTTGCCTTGGTCAGCGAAGGAACAAGTATTGCCACCAGCAGCGAGATTATCGCGATCACCACAAGAAGCTCGATGAGGGTGAATGCCCGGCGTTTGATGCTCTTCTTCATCATGATACGTCTCCTAATCGGCTGGACATGCGAATTACCAGTTCCGGTGCAAGCATGACGGTCTTGTTCTCAACACGCCTGCCGCTGATGCTGTCCCTCAACATGGCGATGGCCGTCCGGGCCTGCAAGGCGATGTTCTGGTCGACAGTCGTTAAAGAAGGATGGTAGAGCTCTGATGTGTCCGTATTGTCGAAGCCGACGACCGCCACATCTTCAGGAACGCGAAGCTTCATATTGCGAAGATGGTTAATGGTCGCGAATGCGAAGTAGTCATTGAGAGCAATTATGGCGTCGGCATGATGATCCTGAATCAGGGTCATCACGGCTCTGCGCGTCCGGCTTGAGATGTCTCCTGCCGCGTCGAGGTACTGGATCAGGCTGGGTTCTGGCTCCAGGCCGCACTGCTCCATCGTTTTGCGGTAGCCTTCACGTCTTTGGGCGACTGTGTGGCTGCGGTTGTCGCTGAGAATCAGCCCGATTCGTTTTCTGCCAAGGCTGACAAGATGCTCTACGGCGAGCCGCACGCCCGCTGCACGATCAATATCCACCCAGCAACAGCCAGAGAGCGCCTCTGACATGAACGGGCCGCCGATGACGACAATGTGTTTGAGATCGCTGAGGCATTCCAGGATCGCGTTCTGCACATACTGTTGGTCGGTGCGGGTCGAAAGCAGCAAGGCGCCCTCGACACCTCGGCTGATAAACTCGCCAAAATAGTCACGAAGCCTTTCGTCTTCACCATGTGACTGGCCCATCATCAGGCGATAGCCAAAGCGGTAGGCTTCCTGCTCAATAGTGGCCAGACGGGCCAGTTCGATCTGGCTGTTGCTGTCCAGCACCACGCCGATCACATTGTTCTTGCCGCCTGCCAGTTGACGGGCGGCAAGATTCGGCCGGTATTGCATTTGCTCGGCGACCAGAAGAACCTTCTTTCTGGTTTCCTCGCTGATCCGTGCGGTTCCGCCGCTGCCATGCAACGCCTTGCGAACGGAACCGTCGGAAATGCCTAACTGCTTCGCAATGTCTTTAATGCGTACAGCCATGTTGTGATTCGGCCCTCTCCATGAGTCCCTAGTATACGCCAGGGCGGCTTAGCGAGCACCAACTCTTCGTCGGCCCAGAACCGCGGCGCCGGCGGCCAGCACTGCAATCGTGCCGGGTTCGGGAACCACGGACAAGTCGTCAACAAAGAGATACCCGTTGTTCACAGTTGACGAGGTGTAGCTGTTCACGCAGACCCAATCAATCACATCCGTGCTCTTCCTGAAAGCCACACCCTGACTTGAGAAGTTGATGCCCTGGCCGACGATGGTCAGATTGTACTTGTCAGTCACAAGATCAATGTCGGCAACAACGTGATAGTATTCGCCTGCTGTATAAGCGCCTATCGTCTTTGTGGTCGAGCCGTCCTTGTAGAGCAGATTCCCGCCGTTCCGGTCAAACCAAACCTGGACCGCGGCATTTTGAGTGCTGATGTTGGCGCCACTGCCCAGATAAAGAAGACCCTCCAGAGGCGCCGCGTCAGCGCCGACGGCTACACGTGCCTCAAATCGCATCGAACCGGTTGCGGATGTCGCTGGGGTGATTTCGTGCCAGACGCTGCACACTTTCTTTTCGGTTGTTCCCACTTGCAGCGATTGGAGTCCACTGTAAGGCAGACTATCCGACGCTATGCAGTAAGTCGACTGCTCCTTGACCGTCCAGCCGCCCACGCCATCCACCGTTTGCCCGGCCACGAACCCGTCGGAAGATTCAAATCCGGTAAGGTAGTCTGCATATGCCGCACAAGGCAATACCATCGACACAAGACCTACAATCGCCACCATTTTCGCAAGAGACTTCTCTGGCATGTCCTTCTCCTTTAGCAGTTTGAGTTTTCAAGTTCAAATTCTGCGCCGAATCATTGCCTATATCATAGATTCGACGCCGAATCTTGTCAAGGGATTTCCTGTGAGATATGAAATGAAGGTTTGCGGCGATACGAAGTTCTGGGATTAGCCTATTTGCGGGCTCTGGCCGCTCTTGTCCCAGCGGGCCAGATTGAGAACCTTCGACAGAGTGGAACCCGCCTGGATTTCCTGGCGGATGCGGTTCTCGGCCTCAAGCACATCCGCGCCGCGGTTGGCCATCTCGACTGCCTGGGCAAGCGGCAAAACCATTACGCCGTCATCGTCGGCGACGATCCAATCGCCGGGCGAAACACGCTGGCCGCCGACAACGATCGGAACGTTAATCTCTCCCATGCCCTTGGCGTCGCCGGCGTGGCTGGTTTCCTGCCGCTTCCACACGGGAAATTTCAGCCGGCGTATGTCGGCGGTGTCGCGCACCGCGCCGTCAACCACCAGGCCTGCAACACCTTTAACCTGGGCGCTTTCGGTGGCCAGTTCGCCCCAGATGGCTGGGGGTTGGCCGGCGGCGTCTACTACAATTACGTCGCCAGGCTTGGCCATGTCTATCGCCTGCACCGGCTTGGACCAGTCGCCGGGCATTGTTCGAACCGTTACCGCCGGGCCGCACGCATACGCGCCCGTCCACAGGGGCCTTATGCCTTCAAGGCAGGGCTGGCGGTGCGCGCCATCCGAAATATTGCTGGTTCTGACGTTCTCAAGCACCTTGCGAATATCCGCAAGTCCGGATCTTTTGAACAACTGCGTCTCGACACCCTGGCGCGTCTCAATCGCCCGGCGTATCTGGCGAGTCGCCTGCTGAGGATCAACAGCCTTTGTTATTGCCCCGCCGACGATGACAACATCCGCGCCCGCCTGTGCGGCAAGCGCTGCCGATTCGCTGTTGATTCCACCGGCGACGGCAAGCACAAGCCTGGTCATCGGCCGAAGCTGTTTCAGGAGCGCCAGCGGATCCTGCCCCTGCATCTGCGCATCGATGGGGCAGTGAACGTCCAGCCACGCCACGCCTGAGTTTTCGAGTTTTTTCGCCAGTTCCAGAGGTTGCTCAACGCCCAGCAGGTCAACCGCCACAAGGCAGCCGTAGTGCCTGCCTGCCTCAACGCACTGGAGGATTGTGGACATGTCGGCAGTGCCGCTGACGGTCATGACGTTTGCGCCGGCTTTGGCGGCGGCCTCGGCCTCTATGCGCCCCGCGTCCATCGTCTTCATGTCGGCGATGATGGTTTTGCCGCCAAAGGCCGCCCGCAGCTTGCGCACGGCATCCAGACCTTCGCTTTTAATGAGGGGAGTGCCTGCTTCGATGTAGTCCGCGCCGCCTTCAACGGCCGACTTGGCAATAGCCAACGCCCTGGGAAATTCCAGAAAATCCAATGCCACCTGTAGTTTAACGTCGTTCATGGCGGCATCTTACCATTTGCCGGCGGATTTTGGCATAGCGCCGTAAACAAAAGACGCCCGCGGGGGCGCCATGTTGGCAGTCATGCTCGCGGTAGCTGCGTGGCCTGCACAATCAAGGCTCGGAGCGACAAGAACCTCGCCCCCCCGCAGCGACCGCGAGTGTTTCGATGCCTACACCAGTGCGTCCACACGACTGTGGTTGGCGGCGTGCAGGTTTTGCAGAAGAACAGACTTGCTCAGGTCCAATACGACTTCAGGCGCCTCAGGGCTGCTTGTCGGCGACGATGCTTCTGCGGCCTGGGCAAGCTTCTTCACTTCCTGCACGAACCTGCTGACCGGCTCAAGCGACTTCATGGGCTTGAGCATCATGTTACGAATATACGTATTCCATTGCGAAAGCGGCGTAACTCCCAACATGTACCCCATGCGTATCTCCCTCTTGCCCGGTTAGTCCTATCAACAAGCGGAACATAGGATTCAGGGTTCGACGGGGCAAATGCTTTCGCTTCTATTTCAACAGGGCGGTCCAGTAATCCAGTTGCTGCCGCAGTTGCTCGGCTCCGGCCGCGCCGTGGGGCTTGTAGTCCTTGACCACGTTTCTGGCGCCAAGGTGCGTGTAAACGTCTGCCGTTACTACACTTGAGGCTTCTCGCAACTTCTCGATGGGCATCTGGGCCAGCGCCAGACCTTCTGATTCAGCCTGGGCCACCAGCCGCCCGACAATATGGTGAGCCTGCCTGAAAGGCACGCCCTTCGATGTGAGATACTCGGCAAGGGCGGTGGCGTCGAGGAAGCCCTTGTTGATGTCCTCTTCGATCCGCTGTTCATCCCAGCGGGCTGTCGAAACCAGCCCTGCCGCCACGGCAAGGCACTGCTTCATTGCCTGCACGATGGGAAAGGCGAAACGTTTGTCATCCTGAAGATCGCGGTTGTACGCCAGCGGAAGGCCCTTGATAAGGGTCAGAATGCCGGTAAGGGCCGCGATGGCTGACGCCGACTTGCCGCGAATCAGCTCAAGCGTGTCGGCGTTCTTCTTCTGCGGCATCATCGAGCTTGACGTGCAGTATGCGTCGCCAAGCCGGATCATGCCGAATTCCGTGGTGGAGTAGATGATCCAGTCTTCCGCCCAACGGGAAAGATGCACCGCCAGCATGGCGCAGCCGAAGCAAAGCTCCGCCAGGAAATCCCTGTCGCACGTGGCGTCTATGCTGTTTCTGGTTATTTCGGGAAAGCCCAGCAATTGCGCCACTCGCGGGCGATCCAGCGGCAGTGATGTTCCCGCAACGGCGCCGCTGCCGAGCGGGCAGACGTTGATTCGTTTCCGGGCGTCGGCGAACCGCTCGACGTCGCGCTGGAGCATCTCGACATAAGCGAGAATCGCCTGGCCGGCGACAATCGGCTGGGCCCGCTGCATGTGGGTGTAGGCGGGGGCAATCACTTCGCCCTGTCGCCTGGCGAATTCAACCATGGAGTTTTGCAGGCCGCGGATGAGGTCCGTCAGATCGTCCGCGGCGTCGCGCGCCCACAGGCGAAGGTCCAGGGCGACCTGATCATTGCGGCTTCTGCCGGTGTGCAGTTTCTTGCCAGCCTCGCCGGCGCGCTTGATCAGCTCCGCCTCGATCACCATGTGAATGTCTTCAAGATCGGCGGGGGTTTCAAGCCGCCCTGCCTCAAGGTCGGCGGCGATTGACAGAAGACCGCGGCGGATCTGTGCGAATTCGTCTTTGGATATCAGCTTCACCTCGCTGAGCATTTGCGCGTGGGCAAGCGAGCCGGCGATGTCGTACTTCCAGAGCGCGACATCAATGTCAATGCTTGCCAGCAGTTGCGCGGTTACGGCGTCGGCATCCGCCGAAAGCCTGCCCTGCCAGGATTTTCGCGACGAGTTTGAATCGGCTGCCATGAGGTTCTCCTCGATGTCGGCAATCGTATGCCTACAGGCGCGACCGTGTCAATCGCCGCCTTAAACGCCGCAGCCGCTTATACTGATTATCATGAAAAATGCCGACCTCGCCCGCATGTTTGAAGAAATCGCCGCCGTCATGGAGATCATCGGCGAGAGTTCGTTTCGCATCCTCAGTTACCATCGCGCCGCCAGGGCGATGGAGGAATTGCCCCAGCAAATCGAGGAAGTCGCCAGGGACGGCAAGCTGATGGATATCCCGGGCATCGGCAAGAGCATCGCCGCCAAGATAGACGAGTATCTCCGGACGGGGCAGATGAATGCTCACAAGGAAATGCTCGCCAGGATTCCGCCTTCGCTGGCCGAGTTGCTCATGCTGCCGGGCATGGGACCAAAGACCGCACAGCGGCTGTGGCGGCAGGCGGGCGTCGGTTCCGTGCAGGAGCTGGAGCGCGTCATCGAGAACGAACCCGAAAAACTGACGACGATTCCCGGCATCGGTCCCAAGAAGATACGCCAGATGTGGGAGTCGCTCGCTTTTGCCAAGACCGCGCAAGGCCGCACAAGGCTCGGCGAGGCGACGATGCTCAGCGAGGAACTGCTTGCCCAGGTTCGGGCGATTCCGGGCGTGCAGCAGGCGCAGGCCGCCGGCAGCTTGAGACGAGGAAAGGACACCGTAGGCGACATCGATCTTCTATGCCAGGCCCCAGAGGAGGACGCCGGCAGGATAATAGGCGAGTTCGTCAAACTTGGCCCGGTTCGCAAGGTGATCGCCGGCGGAATGAAGAAGGGGTCGGTGCTTCTGGACCGCCAGGTGCAGGCCGACCTTCGCGTTGTGCCGGGCGAAAGCTACGGCTCGGCGCTTGCGTATTTCACCGGCTCCAAGGAGCACAATGTCAAGCTGCGGGAAATCGCCGTCAAGAAGAAGATGAAGCTCAACGAGTACGGCCTTTTTTCAGGCAAGCGATCCGTCGCCGGCGCCGACGAGGAGGGCATCTACCGCCATCTTGGCCTGCAATTCGTCCCGCCGGAACTGCGGGAAAACCGCGGCGAAGTCGAGGCGGCGATGCTTGGCCAGCTTCCGCGGCTGGTGGAGCTTGCCGACATCCGCGGGGATCTGCACATGCACACCGAAGCCTCCGACGGAACCAACACTATCGACGAGATGATCCAGGCCTGCGTGGACCGCGGCTACAGCTACATGGCGATTTGCGAGCATTCCAAGGCCCAGGCGCATGCCGGCGGGCTGGACGAGAAACAAATCCTTGCCCATGCAAACGCCATTCGCACCGCTGCACGAAAGCACAAGGGCATACGCGTTTTCGCTGGGGTTGAAGTGGATATCTTCAAGGACGGCTCGCTGGATTTCGACGTTGCGGTGCTGGGCGAGCTTGATTTCGTCGTTGCCTCCGCCCATTCCGCGCTGGGCATGGCTCGCGGCGAAGCCACCCGCCGCATCATCAAGGCGATAGAAACGCCTCACGTGCATTGCATCGGCCACCCGGCGGGAAGGGTGATAAACAGCCGGCCCGGCATGGATCTGGACATGGAGGCGGTGGCCGCGGCGGCTGCGGCGAATAATGTCGCCCTGGAGATCAACTCGCAGCACATGCGGCTGGACCTGCGCGACATTCACGCCCGCACCGCGATAGAAAAGGGCGCCAGGCTGATCATCTCAACCGACGCCCATAATATCTCGGAGCTGGACTACATTGCTTACGGCGTGACAACCGCCCGTCGCGGCTGGGCCACGGCGGGCGATGTCCTCAATACTCTTACCGCCGACGAATTCCTGCGCTGGGTCACTTCTCGGGCTGGATAGTCTCGGACCTGATAGGTTCAGGCCCCAGACGAACGTCCGGCACAACGGTGTCGACGATGAACTTCCGGCTTGTCGCCAGCATGACCCTGTCGCCGTTTTCGTCGATGCCCACCAGCCTTATAAGGCAGTTGGGGCTGTTGACCGCGGGAACCGTCCACGTAATCACCTGTCCGGCCGATAGCCCGCTGACCAGTGTCTGCCACGTCAGACCGCTGTTGGCCGAGAACTGCAATTCGAGCGTCCTGTAGTCGGATGCCGTGGGGGGCATCCACTCGATAGTGCGGACGGTTGAGCCTCTAAACAGCACGCTGGCAAGAGGCCAGCCCGGTTTGCCAGCTTCAAAGCGTTCGTCATGTATCACCAGTCCGGTCGGCTGGGTGGTTGCGAACGTCTTGCCCTCGGGAATGCAGACGTTAAGCGTGTCGCTCATGCCGATGCTGGTGTTGCCGGCCTTGTCGACCGCGACGATCCTGAAACGCATGCCTCCCTCGGTGGCTGCTTCCACCGGAAGGGTAATGGTCTCGCTGCCGCAGGCGGGGAGGCTGTGGGGCAGCTGCCCCCAAACCACGTTGTTGGGAAATTCGGCGAAAGCGGTGGATAGCCTGACGCTTTCTGGCTGGAGATTCTCATCGACAACCTGCCACGAAACAACAACCTCGTCGCCCACATAATAAGTGTGCGGCTGGCGCGAATCTTCGCTTACCGGCGCCGGGTTGAGCGACACCGTGATTTCCGGGGGCGTGCGATCAACCACGTAAATGCGGTGGGGCTGGGCGGGGGGAACCTGCGCGATCGCCTGGCTTGGCCCGACAAAGCGAACCCAGTGGGCGCCGTCCTGGCCGCTCTTGTGGACAAAATGCGTCTGTTCCACGCCGAAGAAGCCGCTGCGCTGCCAGGTCATGCCTGCATCCAACGACGTCCAGACGGCGACGCGAGGCACGCCGTTAACCTGGCTTCCCGCCGGGTGCCGGACGAAGAACTCGTCCTCTTTGCCGTAGTACACGGGAATACCCGGCCCGATCATCTCCAGCGGCGCCGGCTCCACCGTAGGACGGTAGTAGAATGGTGCGTCAAATGCCCATGAGGGGTATTCCTGAGCCGGCTTGGCATCGGGGTTCGCATCTCTCACCGTGCAGCCTGCCGTCAACGCCAATATCAAAGCAACAGATAATTTGCGCATGTCTCCGCTCCAGATGGTTTCCAGGATTTTATCGGATACCGCACCAAATATACACTAATCTTTTGACAGCATCTTCATGCTTCACCCCCCGGTGTTCAGATACGTTGAAATTGTGATGATCCGGCACATGCATTAGTGTAATCTTGAGCCTGTTACAGTTCGTCCCGGTGGTACTCTTGCTTGAAAGCGATCAGTATGGCCAAGAAAAGCGGCGGCCCTGACGTTGTGGCTCTGGTTGACGACGTGCTGACACGGGCTACACGGGTGGGCGCAAGCGATGTGCATTTCGAACCTACAAGCGGCGACATGCTTATCAGGTTTCGCCTCGACGGTGTGCTGAACACGGTGCTGAAGCTTCCCGGCCCGCTGGCGCAGAAGGCCGTGTCCCGGCTGAAGGTTCTGGGCGGGCTGGTGACTTATCGCAACGACATCCCACAGGAAGGCGGCATGCACGATGAAGCCCGCCCCGGCCTGGACCGCAGGGTGTCCATCTTTCCGACCATATACGGTCAGCGGGCGGTTGTGCGCCTCTTCCAGGACGACCCGCGACTGGACGATCTGGATTCGCTGGGCTTCAGCAACCAGACCATCGCGACGCTCAAGGCGATGGTCAACTCCGCCGGCGGAATGTTGCTGGTCACCGGGCCTGCCGGCAGCGGCAAGAGCACAACCCTGGCGGCGATTCTGCGTCACATACTCAAAACCTCGCCCGGCAAAAGCATCGTGGCCCTTGAAGACCCCGTGGAGCGTCACATAGAGGGCGTCACCCAGGTGCGGGTCAACCCACAGGGGGCAATGACTTTTCCCGTGGCCCTGCGATCGCTGCTTCGGCAGGATCCGCAGGTGCTGATGCTGGGCGAAATACGCGATGCGCAGACGGCGGCAATTGCCGTCGAGGCGGCCCTGACGGGCCACTTCCTGATGAGCACGCTGCACAGCGGCACGCCCTCGGCTGCGTTGCTGCGATTGCTTGAGATGGGAATCGAACCCTACCAGGTGACCAGCAGCGTGCTGGGCATCGTCAACCAGCGGTTGCTGCGAAGGCTTTGCGCGAACTGCAAGAAGAATGACAATAGCGGCGCCTGGCTGCCCGTCGGCTGCCCCAAGTGCTTCTCAACAGGCTATCACGGCAGAATTCTGGTGGCGGAAATGCTGTCGATGACGCCCGGGCTGAGGCAGGCGGTGCTTGCAAAGGCCGACGTCGAGAACATCGGCAAGGTGCTTGAGGCCGAGGGCCATCGACCACTGGCCCTGGAGGCCCAGCGGCTTCTGGCCGCCGGCATAACATCGCAGGCGGAGCTGAATCGAATTTCATACTGACACTCTCATTCAGGAGAATGGTATGCCCACGTTCGAGTTCGATTCCCTGACGAGCGACGGCAGGAAGACGGCGGGAACCATTGAGGCCGATTCGCACTGCCAGGCCCAGCAGCAGTTGGCGGGGATGTGCCTGTGCGTCAACTCGCTCACCGAATGCCGCAAGGCAAAGCCTTTCCGAAAGGTCGGGCGAGACGAGTTCCTCCTGTTCAACCAGCAGCTTGCCTCGATAGCCAAGGCGGGCATTCCTCTTGAACGCGGGCTGCGCGAGCTTGCCGGCGACGTCGATAGCCCGCGAATGCGGAGAAGAATCAACGAGATCGCCACCGAGCTTGAAAGCGGCGCGCCAATAGAGAAAGCGTTTGGCGCTCATAGTAGCGGCTTTCCAGAGCTTTACGGCCAGATTCTCAAGGCGGGGGTTCAAAGCGGCCAGCTGGCCGAGATGCTCACCAGCCTCAACAGACACGTCGAAATGGGCCGCCGGGCAAAAAGAATGATCGTCGAAGCCGTCACCTATCCCGCGTTTATCCTGGTGCTGGCTGCGGTTATCATGAGCTTCTGCATTGCGAACATGGACAGCGTGGAGGCCATGTATGCGGACATGGGCATGGAGCATTTGCCTGCCTTCACGCGGCTTGTTCTGTCTTTGGGCAGGCATGTGGCTGATGCATGGATCGGCGTTGGACTGTTCGCCGGCGCCTGCGTTGCGCTGGCCGTCTGTTTGAACGTTACAGGCGCCGGCAGGCGGTTCAAAGAACGGTTGCTCCTTAAGATGCCTGTTCTTGGTCGGCTGCTGCAGCGCAGCCTCCTGAGCAGGCTTGCCGACGGCATGAGGCTGCTTGTGGGCGCCGGATGCGACCTGCCGACGTGCATTCGTCTTTCGGCGGCGGCTACCGGCAGCGGCATTCTTCAGAATGAGTGCGAACCTTTCGCCAGGGCCCTCGAGGAGGGCGAGGATATCGCCTCAGCAGGCAGGCAATGCCGGATGATTCCGCCGCTGTTCGTCTATTCCGCCCACATCGGCGCGCAACGCAACGAGTTGGAGTGCCATCTGGCGAATCTCTCTTGCATGTACGAGCAGCAGGCCCAGGGGAATCTCGCGCGTTTGCACAGCCTGTTGATGCCGATTATGTTGATTATCGTGGCGGCAATCATGACTCTGTGCATCGTGGCCTTACTCATGCCGTTGATGTCGCTGATCAACTCCGTGCAGGGATAACGCACATGGACGCTCATCAGATTGCGACTGTGCCTCAATTGGACGCTCCTCTGATTGCGATTCTGCTTCTAGTGCTTGCGGCCCTTGCGCCTGTCACCTTCATCATCCTGATGTGCAATAGAAGAAAACCATTCCATCCGGATCGTGTGCCGGCGGTGACAAAGGGCGGACCGAGCACTGCTTTGCTGATAAGCGGATACCTCACTTTCCTGATTTTTGGACCGGCGCTCATGGCGTTCGCGGGTCCCGCCGGACCCTGGGGAATGATCCTGATGTTCATGTTGGGCTCATCTCTGGTGGCGGTTGTCGTGGCGGCAAATAGAAGAAGAAGCCTGGAGGTGTTTTCCGTCCTGGGGGCCGCGGTAAGGCAAAACCTGCCTCTGCCCCAGACTCTGGAGACTGAAGCAGCCAGTCTGAAGGGAATTCCTCAAGATTCGTTTCTCAACATCGCCAACTGCCTGCGACAAGGCATGCCTTTAAGCGAAGCCGTTGAGCGAGGCTATCCTTCATGTCCCGGATACGCCATCGGTCTGCTATCCGCCGCGGAGCGGGTTGACCAGGTTCCTCGGGCCATAGCCGCGATTGAAAAGCGGTTGTCGCACAGCAACCACCGCTGGTACGTGCGAAACCGCTGGTTTGGGTATCCAATAGCCGTTGTCGCGCTGTTCGCATTGATCATGATGATTCTTGGCATCTTCGTGCTGCCCAGGCTGCAGGTGGTGCTGCGGGGCGCGTCTATACCCATGCGCCCCGAGGATAAGTTGGTATTTGTGCTGAGCGAGGTGGGGCCGGCGCTGCTGGGCGCGCTTGTCGCGATGATCGTGCTGATTGTTCCCGCCGCATTGCGCATCATGTTTCGGCCGCGACGAGCAAACACGACGCAGTTGTCCGCCCTGATTGGCGACGGCATCAAGTGGCATCTGCCGTTGTGGAATTGGCTCGAACGCGCCCGAGCCAGATACGAAACAGCCGAGTTCCTCAAGACGGCACTGGCGTCTGGAGTGGGGGTGGACCAGGCGATAGAAGGCGCCTGCCAACTGGATCTCAACGCCCAGTACATCAAGAGGCTTAAGAAATGGCTGCGTCTGGTGCGCCAGGGTGAGGATGTATCCGCTGCAGCCAGATCCACGGGCGTCGGCAGCGCTATCGCCTGGGCATTCGACAGCCGGTTCAATCCGGCCAACGCCGAATCCGTTCTGGACGTCATAGACTCCGCGGGTCGCGCCGCATATGACCACGCCAAGACCGTGATAAGCTCCATCGCCTGTCCAACGGCGTCGCTGCTGCTGGCGGCTTCGATTGGCTTCGTTGCCTACAGGCTGATGCTGTCTATCTGGTACATCACTGAATGGAACGTGTACAACATGATGCCTTGAGGCGCATCCTATGAAGAGATTAAGACATTGCAGGATATCCACCGGCTTCACGTATGCCGAAACGCTGGTGTCGACGCTGATTCTGGGCGCCTTGCTCACGGGCTTATGGCAGGTGTCGTCAGGCTCTGGGGATCTCAACGCCATGCAGATGGCTCGGCTCAGGTGCGCATCGGCCGCCAGGGCGCAGCTTGACTGCATCAGCACGACCGGATCTTCGTTGGATGAAGCCATGATAAACAAACTCTGGCCGGATGTTGCCCTGAACACCGCCCAGTCTGCTGGAAGCGGTCAATGGCGGGGTCTCACGCTGGTGACCGTCGAGGCGAAGGCCCAGTTCCGAGGCAGGGACATCACCAGAACCTACGCCAGATACATCAACCTTGCCCCGGAGGCAGCACCATGAAGAACCAGGGCTTCACTATGATAGAAATGGTTGGAATCCTGCCGATGCTGGCGGTGATCGCCCTGCTGTCCACCTCGCTGCTCAAGATGGCGGTCAACGATTTGCCTGCCGCACAACGCGTATCCTTCCAGCACAGCCGCCTTAACAGCGTCCTGAACCGGATCCGCCAGGATGTCGCCAACGCATCAGCACTTCCTCGCGAGGCTGACGGCGTGGCCGCCGATGCTTCGCGTTTGCTGATCGCCTCTGGCAATCAGTGCATCCGGTACGAAGTGGGGCAGGACAAGGTCTCCAGAATCGCCACCGGCGCAGAGGCTCAGGAGTGGCCCATTGACGGCTTGATGATGGTCTTCGCCCTGCAATCCGATTGGCCCGGCACTGATGCGGTGAGCATTCAGTCCGGCATCCTGGCGACCGCTGGCGGCCGCGAGCAGTTGCGATGCGCCAATTCAAGCTTGTTCTTCTGCCGGTCTGGGGACGCAAGATGAGGAAGGGATTCAACATGAACAACAGGCCGCTCGACTCGGGTTTCGCGTTGGTCCTTGCCGCCTTGTGCATCGCGCTGGTGGGCGTCTCGATAATCACCATCAGCCGCATTTGCGCAGACATGAGTTTTGAAGCCACCGGCGGCGAACTTGCCCTGCATCGCGACAATCTCGCCGCCAGCGCCGCAGCCTTCATCGAAATCAACGCCCGCGATCATGCAGGCACGGATATCGACCTTGCCACCGATCTGCTCTGCGTCCCCGACGCCAGCCTGAACGTATCGTTCGCCGCCCCCCAGCCCATCATCAATCTCTCCTGCCGCCAGGGCACACGCCGCATCACATGGACATCCGATCTCCCGCGCATACAACAACCATAACATTTAATTGGGGACAGTTACCATTTTTGCCCCCGGCGTGATCCTGCTACATATTCTTAATATCCATCGCGACGCGTTTTTCTCTACTGCTGCTACTCTGCGAAGTACGCTACGAAGCACGAGTCACCTGCTCTCCTGTTCACCTTTCTCGGGCGCAGCCCGTGCGGGGACCTGACTCCACGTCGCGGAGCGACACCTCGCCGTTGTATTTGTTTTTCGTGCGATGATCACGATGTGAACCAAAACAGCAAACGGCGTGGATTCGCTGCGCGATAACAGTCAGGTCCCCGCATTTCCATGCGGGGCTCTGCGCGTTTGGCCCTTCACGAGAAAGTGATTCTAGGCATACTATATGTAGGTGTACAGCAATGGCCTGGACCATTGAAACTGGCAACCGTCTTGGGCCTGTTAAGGCTGCTGCGCAACAAACTCCTGTTTGCCGATATCCCACCTCGCACAAGATTCCACCTCAAACACATACTCTTTCGGCGAGTCTTTCCGCGGCTGACTCCTGAGCCTAAGCACTGCCGGCCTATCGCTGTATTCGAGGACAACGGCGTGTGTGCGGACAATTTGAGCATTGTCCGGTCCAATCTCGGCTGCAATAAAGTTTTCTTCAAAGACCAGTTGACATGTGCCCTCAGCTATAAGATGCACTTGCAGCGTGTACTGCCATCTGCCCGAAATGTACGCCTCCGGCCCGAAAGTGTACGATGAAACCAACAATCCGCCGTCCGTCCAACGGTATACCGCAGGAGAAAACGGCTGCTTCAGTAAATCCACAGGTATGACCTTCAGCAGATGCCCCGCAGCCACTACATAAACGGCGCCGACTTTCTCCCCAGCTACAGAGATAAAGATATCATCCTTAGCTTTATGTGACCGAAGCCAGACAGTCAGATTGTCGCAAGAGCACAAAATCGAGTCTTTTGCTTCTGAGGCCACTATATCCTTCTGCCCGGCCCTCTTCAGAGCACGGTTTAGCTCTGGCGAAAGACCATCTGGTGGGGCCTTACGGCATCCACTCATCAAAAGGCACATCAGCAGCATAAAGGTTAAGGATGCTCTCATGTAATGTCTCTATGACGATGACGCCGCCTCTAATACATGCTTGTCCCATCTTAGGGCAGTTATTTCTGGGCCACGCCTGAGTATGTCGATATGATACCACCTGCAGCCCTGGTGTCCACCTCGTGTTGCCCGGGGACGTTTACCATTTATGTCTTTGCGTTTTTGTCCTGACGTCAATATCACACTATTTAAATCTCTCGTCGATATCCAGCGCGAGGCGTAAAGCCCCGCATGGCAATGCGGGGACCTTGTTTTACGTCGCGGAGCGACACCTCGCCGTTGTATCTGTTTTTCGTGCGATGACCACGACGTGAACCAAACAGCAAACGGCGTGGATTCGCTGCGCGATAACAGTCAGGTCCCCGCATTTCCATGCGGGGCTTCGTCCGTCGTGCTGGTTGGGTTGTTGGGTGTTGTGCGAACGGAAACAAGCGTCGGGCCTAATTTCAAGAGGGAGTATCCAAATATACAGTTGCGGCGATTGAGAGGGCATGGTACAATTAAACCGCCAAATCAGACCAGGCAGCGGGAGGTGCGATATGCGTATTGGAGATCGCCGCGGGTTGTCACTGGAGGCCAAAACGGCCCTGTCATGCATCAGACGCCTCGGGCTGCAAATCCCCATCAAACCCCCGCCTCACTACAAGGGAAGCGTCAGCAAGTACAAACAAAAAAGAAAGCAGAAGCTCGCCGCCGACCGCAGACTAATCCTCAACAGGCTCAAGGCAAAACTCGCCAGCCTGCGCCGGCAAAAAACCCGCCTCCGCGGCGAACGAATAGATGATGAAATCTGGCCGATGGAGCTCCCGCCACAGGTCCTCATGAAGGCCGACGATGGCGGACCAGGGTTCCCTATTTTACCAGACTGGCAATACTACCAAGGCCAAAACACGGGAAATACGGATGGCCCCCAAACGACACCAAATCTGGAAGTCATTTTGCAGCAAGAGGATGCGCACAACTCCAAACGACTCCAAATGGTGCAGGACGCCATAGTCGATAAGGACGACGACGATGTCAACAAAATCGCCGCCACGTTCAACAGTTTCGGCGGGCGGGTTGTCGAACTGCCCGATGAAATCCGGCATTTCTTCGAGAAAAACCCCCGGCCGCAGGTCTGGACCAAGGGCCTGGTAAGGGGTCCATCCTCCAAGCAGATAATCATCGACGTGCCCGAAGGCGTAGTCGAACACGAGTTGTTGAACTACCTGCCATGGTGCGGCAAGCGCGACCAGATGGGCAAGCGCATCTACACCATGCCCGACGACACGGACATCATCATTCGCCAGAAGTCGTGGGACGGCCAAATATACAGCCGCCTGTATCTGTTGCCCGAGAACATCGAGGTGCGCGACATGTACGGCAGCCAGCACATGCCCGAGGGAAGAATCAACCCTATGCACCTGGTCCACGCCCACTACTTCACGCCTGATGGCGACCTGATATTATATGTTGATAACAGCGAACTCGACGACCTGATGGCGCTTAGCCCCTCGAAGCTGGAGGAAAGCGAAGACCGCGACCTGCAACTGCTGGCCTGCGAGCGGGTCTTCGCGCTTCACCTGCGCTCGATGCTGGAGGTGGGCAAGGCGCTTCACAAGGTGCGAAAACTGCGTTTGTACGAACGCCGCGAGATGACTTTCATGCAGTATTGCCGCGTGTTCTGGGGCATCAGCCGGGCGCACGCAGACAGGCTCATCGCGTACGTGGAGGTGTACGAAATACTTCGTCCGATCGCCTCGGCGAAGGTGCTGTGCAACGAAGGCCAGCTTCGGCCGCTGACGAGGGTGCGCAAGCCCGACGGCACGCTGGACGCCAGCACGATACGCATGTTGTGGAATCGCGTGGTTCACCAGGCCCAGACGCACAAGGAGCTGGCTCGGCTGCACGTCGTGCCGGAAAACAGGAACGGCGGGCGGATCGTGACTGCGGCGCTTGTGGACTCGATTGTAAGGCGAGACTGGATGTGGCGAGGGCTGGCGGTCGCCAAATGCAAGGCGAAGGTGATTAAGGAGAATCTGCCGGATCATACGGTGGTGGTGAAGCTGGACCGCTACGATCCCGACTCGATGGCTGTCTTGATGTCGCAGACATTCGACCATGGTTGCCTTATCCAGCTTGTGTTGCGGCTGCTTCAGTTCTTCCGACAACCCGCCCCGGATTGCGGGTACAGCGGCGCGTACACCGGATGAGTCGCGGGCTGCGCTCGAGAGTGTAGAGCAGTAGTAAGGAGAGCAGGAGAGAAGAATGGTGTCGCGCAGGTGCTGGTCCCGGATTTGTTCTACTGATCTGCTATCTCCTGTTCTACTTTCTCGGCCGAAGGCCGCGCGGGGCTTCTTGCGTCTTGCTGGTTGCGATGCGCAATACCGGCCTTTTGCCGTTGACAGCGACAAGCGGGAGTCCTAAACTTCTCAATCCGTTCCTTCATTAGAGGAACGAATAAGTCACCCCGCCGGTTTGCGCCTGGACTCCGCGGCGCGCCGGTCGGCTGCTTTAGAGAGTTTCTATTGTTTGTCGTGCTCGCCCCGCATTTTGGGCCGAGTTACCTTCTACACCAGATGCAACGGAGATCGTCAATGGCCAAGAGCAGCAAAAAGTACGTGTACTTCTTCGGGAACGGCAAGGCGGAAGGCATGACCGCCGCCAAGACCGAGAAAGAGCGAAAGCAGATCCTGGGCGGAAAGGGCTCGGGCCTGGCGGATATGACGGCTGCAAACCTGCCCGTGCCGCCCGGATTCACCATCACCTGCCAGGCGTGCGCGGAATACTACGAGAGCGGCAAGAAATGGCCCACCGGCCTGTCCGAGCAGATCGAACAGAACATCACCAAGCTTGAGAAGGCGCTGGGCAAGACCTTCGGCAAAGGCTCGAATCCGCTGCTGGTTTCGGTGCGTTCGGGCGCTGCCGTTTCCATGCCCGGCATGATGGACACCGTGCTGAACCTTGGCCTCAACGACGAAACCCTCAAATCCTTGATCGCATTGACCGGCAACGAGCGGTTCGCTTATGACGCCTATCGCCGGTTCCTCCAGATGTTCGGCGACGTGGTGCTCGGTCTGGAGCATCATGACTTCGAGCACGCCCTTCAGCATGTCAAGGACGCAAGAGGCGCCAAGCTCGACACCGACCTGGACATCGAAGGCCTCAAGCAGGTCGTTGAGGAATACAAGAAGGTCTACGACAAGTCCGGCAAGAAGTTCCCCCAGGATGCACGCGCCCAGCTGCGAGACGCGATCAACGCCGTGTTCTCAAGCTGGAACAACCCCCGCGCGGAGAAGTATCGCCAGTTGAACGACATCCGCGGCCTGCTGGGCACCGGCGTGAACGTGCAGACCATGGTCTTCGGAAACATGGGCAACGACAGCGGCACCGGCGTTGCCTTCACCCGCGACCCGTCAACCGGCGAGAACAAGTTCTACGGCGAGTTCCTCATGAACGCACAGGGCGAGGACGTTGTCGCCGGCATCCGCACGCCGGAGAGCATCGAACAGCTCGCGCGTCATGACGCCGCTGCCTACAAGCAGCTTCTGGAAATCCGCCAGAGACTCGAGAAGCACTACCGCGACATGCAGGACATCGAGTTCACCATCGAGAAGGGCAAGCTGTTCATGCTTCAGACCCGCTCGGGCAAGCGGACGATTTTCGCCGCCGTCCGGGCCGCGGTTGAGATGGCCGAGAAGGGCCTCATCAGCAAAGAAGAGGCTGTGCGGAGAGTTTCGGCAGGGCAGATGCCGCAGTTGTTCGCCCCGGTTCTTGACAGCGCCGAGGTCGCCCAGGCCGAGAAGGCAGGGCGGTTGCTGGCCAAGGGCCTGCCCGCAAGTCCGGGCGGCGCGTGCGGCCAGATCGTGTTCTCGGCGGAGCATGCCGAGGAATGGGTCAAGCAGGGCAAGAAGGTTATCCTGGTTCGCATCGAAACCAGCCCCGAGGACGTCGGCGGCATGGCCGTCGCCCAGGCGATTCTCACGGCGCGCGGCGGCATGACCAGCCACGCGGCGGTTGTTGCCCGCGGCATGGGCACACCTTGCGTCGCAGGCGCCGGCGAGCTGAAGATCGATTACTCGGCACGCACGTTAACCGCCGGCGGCCAGACGCTCAAGGAAGGCGACTACCTGTCGCTCAGCGGCTTCACCGGCATGGTCTTCGCCGGCCAGATCAAGGTTCAGCCCTCAGAGATCATCCAGGTTCAGGACGGCAAGCTTGATCCCAAGAAGAGCCTGTTGTTCCAGCAGTACAACAAGTTGATGAAATGGGCCGACGGCTTCAGGAAACTCGGCGTTCGCACAAACGCCGATATTCCGCGCGACGCCGAACGAGCCATCAAGATGGGCGCCGAAGGCATCGGCCTGTGCCGCACCGAGCACATGTTCTTCGAAGGCGAAAGAATCGTATCTTTCCGCCGGTTCATCCTCGTCGCCGAGGAAGTGAAGCAGCTCAAGGCGGCCATCGAATTGGCCGGCGACGATGCGAAGGCAGCCCCGATACGCGAGCGGCTCAAGGCGCCCGAGGCTCAGTACAAGCAGGCGCTTAGCGAACTGCTGCCGCTGCAGAGAAGCGATTTCGAAGGCATCTTCAAGGCCATGGGACCGCGCCCCGTAACCATCCGTCTGCTGGATCCGCCGCTGCATGAGTTCCTGCCGCACGAGGAAGCCAACCAGCTCGAGATGGCCAAGACCATGGGCATCGACGTGAACGTGATCAAGCAGACCGTGGCTGCGCTGCACGAATTCAACCCGATGCTTGGGCTTCGCGGCTGCCGGTTGGGCATCACGTACCCGGAAATCTCGGCAATGCAGGTTCGCGCGATCATCGAGGCGGCCCTGAACGTCTCGGCCCAGAAGATCAAGCCGCATCCCGAGATCATGATTCCGCTTGTCGGCACGGTTCGCGAACTGCAACTTCAGCGCGACCTGGCCGAGAACGTCATCAAGGAAGTCATGGCCGATCGCAAGATCAAGAAGCTTCCGTTCCCGGTGACGATCGGCACGATGATCGAGGTTCCTCGCGGCGCGATCACCGCCGACGAGATCGCCACTGTCGCCCAGTTCTTCAGCTTCGGCACCAACGACCTGACGCAGATGGGTTGCGGCTTCAGCCGCGATGACGCCGGCAAGTTCCTCGGCGACTATGTCAGGATGGGCATATATGATTATGACCCGTTCCAGACGCTCGATCGAGCCGGCATCGGCCAGCTTGTGAAGATCGGCGTCGAGAAGGGGCGTCAGACGCGTCCGGACATCAAGCTGGGCATCTGCGGCGAACACGGCGGCGACCCGATGAGCGTCGAGTTCTGCCACCAGGTTGGTCTGAATTACGTCTCCTGCTCGCCTTATCGAGTTCCGGTTGCCCGTCTTGCGGCTGCACAGGCCGTTCTTAAGGAAGCTTCGTCCGCGAAGCCGGCCAAGAAGACCGCCAAGAAGGTTGTTAAGAAGGTGAAGAAGAGCTCCAGAAGCAGGTAAGAACTATCGCGTCTTGGCATGAGACCCACGCAAGGCGTAACAGCATGCGGCCGGAGCGGAGACCCCGCCCGGCCGCTTTTTTGGCCAACGGTTGTGCGGTCGATGGGCATATGATTAAATCCACCGTTTGCGGTGGGTAGGCGCCGAACACTTATTCAAATGGAAGGATTTATGGCAAAAGCTAAATCATCGGACATTAAGGATCCCAAACTCGCAGCCGAGGGAAAACGCCGCATTCTCTGGGCCGACAACGACATGCCGGTGCTTGCCCAGGTGCGGGCGCGGTTCGAAAAGGAAAAGCCCCTTGCCGGACGGCGAATGTCCGCATGTCTGCATGTGACCGCCGAAACCGCCAACCTGTGCCGAACGCTGACCGCCGGCGGGGCGGACCTCGTGCTGTGCGCGTCCAACCCGCTGTCCACACAGGATGACGTTGCCGCAAGCCTCGTGCAGGATTTCGGCGTCAAGACTTTCGCGATCAAGGGCGAAGACCGCAAGACCTACTATTCGCACATCGCCGCGGCCTGCAAGCATGCCCCTTCCATTACCATGGACGACGGGGCCGATCTGGTCAACGCGCTGCATGACGAGTTCGCCGGCTACTCCGATGACATCGTCGCCTCGATGGAGGAAACCACCACCGGCGTCATCCGCCTGCGAGCGATGCATGAGGCCGGCGTGCTGAAATTCCCCGTGGTCGCCGTCAATGACGCGGCGACCAAGCATCTGTTCGACAACCGCTACGGCACCGGCCAGAGCACCATCGACGGCATCATCCGCGCGACGGACATTCTTCTGGCGGGTTGCACGGTTGTCGTGGTTGGTTACGGCTGGTGCGGGCGCGGCGTGTCCAGCCGGGCGCGCGGCGCCGGGGCGAACGTCATAGTCTGCGAAGTCGATCCGATTCGCGCGCTGGAAGCGGCAATGGACGGCTTCCGCGTTATGCCCATCAAGCAGGCCGCCCGCATCGGCGACCTGTTCGTCACCGTGACCGGCGACATCCACGTGATAGACACGCCTCACTTCGCGGCGATGAAGGACGGCGCGATCGTCTGCAACAGCGGCCACTTCAACGTCGAGCTGAACCTCGAGGGCCTTGCGAAGATAGCGTCAAAGATCAATCGCGGCGTACGCAACAACGTAGATGAATACGTGCTCAAGGGCGGAAAGAGGGTTCACATCCTCGCCGAGGGCCGGCTTGTGAATCTGGCATGCGCCGAAGGGCACCCCGCCAGCGTCATGGACATGTCGTTCGCGACGCAGGCGCTCTCAACCGAGTTTGCCCTGCAGAACGCCGGGCGGTTGAGCGTGGGCGTTCATGAAGTTCCCAGGCAGATCGACCAGACCGTGGCGACGCTGAAGCTCAAGAGCATGGGCATCGCGATAGACC
>JAAYCO010000132.1 GCA_012729725.1 Planctomycetota bacterium | reverse complement strand
CCTCGCGGAGATTCTCATTAGACACGGCGGCCCGGATTTCGCAAAACGGATAATGACAACATTAGATGAATTAATGCCTGTATATCGAGGGGATCCCTACGAAGATTATGACATGGGCTGACGGCATTCGCATCCATCAATCGAAACCAGCACGACGCTAAAGCCCCGCATGGAAATGCGGGGACCTGACTTCCTGTCGCGGAGCGACACCTCGCCGTTGTATTTGTTTCTTGTGCGATAGTAACGACGCGAATCCAACAGCAAACGGCGCGGATTCGCTGCGCGATAGCAGTCGGGTCCCCGCACGGCCTTCGGCCGAGAAAGTAGAACAGGAGAACAGGTGAGCAGTAGAAAAGACGCGTCATGCTGATTTCGGTTGATGGGTGATATTCGAACAAGTGCTTAATATAGGGCGATGGCGCCGACCATCATGGCTGCGCCGGCGAGCCTCTGAAAGAACACCCGCCTGCTGGTTTTGCCCTCGATGTGCACCATTCCCATGTAGGCAAGGGCGGCGCCGGCGAATACGGTCATCAGCCCGCGCGTGGACTGCACGATGTTTCCGTACACCGGGCCTATCAGGCCGAAGGCGGCGAACAGAAGGATCATGGCCAGGAACCAGAAGGCGGCGAACGGCGCGGCGTACCGGTAGTCCTGCCGGGTTCCAATGCCGGTCCAGGGCAGCAGCAGAAGGCTGACCAGCCCGCACAATGCGTAGGACAGGCTTACGGCGACCAGCGGCGCATGCCAGCCGTAGCCTCCGTCTAGAAGATGCACAAGAGTGGAGACATTCAGATCCGAAAGGCTGTAGGGCAGGCACGCCCCCACGGCGCCAAGCACGCCCTGCCAGGGCATGGGCCCGCCGGTGAAGTTGATGGCGAAGGCAGCCAGAACCGCAAGACCCACCGCCGACCATTGAGCAAGGCCAAGATGCTGGTCCATGAACACCGTGGTAATGAAGGCCAGCATGACTATCTTCAGCCCAAGCAGCGGGGCGGTTCGCGAGGCCTCGGTGTATCTCAAGGCTACAAACATGGACAGTTGTCCAAGCATGTAGCACAAGGATGCGGTAAACAGCGGCCCCATGCAGTCCCACACCGGCGGAATCCCCCTGCCGGGCAGCAGTATCGCCAGGGCCGCGACAGACATCACCCCCATTATGACGTGCCCAAGCACCATCAGCTTCAGCGGCCCGCTGTGCATGCGCGTGACGAATATGCGTGTGCAGAAAAATGACGCCGTCTGCGCCGCGGCCGCCAGAAGCGCAAAAACAATTCCCCCCGCAACAACTGCCGAACCGCTCATCAACAACTCCTTGAGGGCCTACTCGCCCAGCGCGAACATGCGCTCCAGATCGAAGTTGCTGAACTGGCGGAAGGCGATCATCGTGCTGGTGGCCGTGATGCCGCCGACCTTGATCAGGTCGTCGGTGACAAGCGTGGCCAACTCTTCGTTCTTTCGCACCCGCGCGACCGCGACGATGTCGTAATCTCCGGCGACGCTGTAAACTTCCGCGATGCCAGGAACCTTCAGAATTTCCTGGGCCGCCTGGGCGATGCGATCTCGCTGCGCCCTGATAAGTATGAACGCCGTAACCATGCTGGGACTCCTGTGAACGTCTGTGATAACCTACAGGTTATGACGCCGCGGGCGCTAAAGCAATGGCAAGCAGCGAGGCGCTCGCGGGCCGGGCGGCATTTCAACGGACAATAGCTACCGGCCGGGCTGTTAAAAGGATATACTCCCTACGTGAGGAGTCCACCGCATATGATCGCAAAGCTTAATCTGCCGCTAAACTGCTGCATGCTGCTAGTTGTGTTCATCGCAGCAGGGTGCCCCGTCACGCAGTCTCAGGACACGCCGGTTGACGAGCTGCACATGCGCACGCCGATCACCGGCGAAAAGTACTGGCTGTACGTGCCGGATCAATACGACAGCGACAAGCCCATGCCGCTTGTGGTCACGCTGCACGGGACCAACCCGTGGGACGGCTACCACAGGCAGGTCAAGGAATGGAAGGCGCTTGCCGAGGACAAGGGCTTCATCGTGGCCGCGCCGAAACTCAAGAGCAGCCAGGGCATAATCCGCATCAGCCGGTCCATGTGGTATGACGATCTGGAAGAGGACGAGAAGGCGATACTCGCCGTCATCGAGGACGTGCAGAGGCGTTATCGTATTGACAAATCTAAAATTCTACTCACAGGGTTTTCGGCAGGCGGCTATGCGATGTACTTCACGGGATTGCGAAACCCCGACAAGTTCCAGATGCTTGTAGCCCGCGCATGCAACAGCGACGTGGAAATGATGCGCGACAAGATCCAGCTTACCGATGCCTCGCGCAAGCTGCCCATTGTCATATTCTGGGGAAAGGACGACTCGGTCATCGTGAACCAGTCGTGGGAGGCGTTCGAGTACCTGCGAATGCAGAAATGCTACAGCACGTCGCGCGAAGAAATCCGCGGCGGCCACCTGCGCAGGCCCGACCTGGCCTACCAGCTCTGGTCGCAGTATCTCAAGTAGCGCTACTCGTGCCGCAGTGCGACAATCGGATCGAGCTTCGCGGCCCTGACGGCGGGGTAGAGGCCGAAGATCACGCCGACCGCCACGCTGATGCACACCGACAGCGCGATGCCGTACGCCGGCACGATGGTCGGCATATTCGAGAACCTCGTGATGAGCCACGGGAACAGCAGGCCCAGCGCGATTCCAAGCAGCCCGCCGATGGTCGAAAGCACGATCGTTTCAATAAGGAACTGGCTGATGATCTGACGGCGTTTGGCGCCGATGGCTCGGCGGATGCCGATCTCCCGCGTGCGTTCGGTGACCGACGCCAGCATGATGTTCATGATGCCGATGCCGCCGACGACCAGGCTGATGCCCGCAATCGAGCCAAGCACGATGTTGAACGTGCGCTTGGTGGCCTCGGCCTGCCTCAGCAGGGCCAGCGGCACGCTGATGTGGTAGTCCGTCTTCTTGTGGAATCTCTTGAGCATCGTCTCGATGGCCGACGAAATCCTCTCGACGTTTTCTCTTTGGCCCGCCTCGACGATGATCATGTGCAGTTCGACGTTCTCGGCTTCAATGGACCCGCTTGATCGGCGGATCGACATATCGCCATGACGCTCCTTCGCCACGCTCAGCGGGATGTAAGCGTCGGTCTGCTGATCGGGCGTCTGGATGTTGCCGCCTGATTCCTCCGTTCCGACGATGCCGACCACTATGTAGCTGTCGGTTCCTATCCGCAGCGTCTGGCCGATGCTGTGCTCGGTGGCCAGCAGCCTGCGGGCGCCGGCCTCCGTAAGCACGCAGACCGACGCGTTATCGGCAATGTCGGCGTTTCGCAGAATTCTGCCCGCAAGCAGCGGCCGCTTGACCAGGTCGAACCAGTCGGCGGTGGTGCCCATTACGCGAAGCTCAAGCGCCCGCTCGCCCAGCCTGCCTTCCTTGCGAACCTGCTTGACCGGAACCGTGCGCTGAACGCCGGGTATCGTCTGGCGTATCCTGGCCTCATCCTCATATAGCAAACCGTAGATGCTCATCAGCGACTGCCCCGACGACGTCTGCTCGTCCTCGGTCGGCTTAAGCGCCGAAAGTATGATGTTGTTGCTGCCAAGCTTGCGTATTTCGCGCATCGCCTGTTCGCTCGCGCCCTCGCCGACGGCAAGCATGGCGATCACGCTGCCGACGCCGAACACCACGCCAAGCACGGTAAGCAACGACCGCAGCTTGTGCAGCATCAGCGTCTTTATGCCCAGGCGTATGTTCCGAATGGCCTTCAGCTCGCGCATCAGGCTTCTCCATCTATTCGATCAACCAGCCCGTCCCGCATGTGCAGACGCGTGCGGGCATGGGCGGCAATGTCGTTTTCGTGGGTGACAAGAATTACGGTTTTCCCGCCGCGATTCAGATCGACAATAAGCTCCATGATCTGCTCGCCCGTGGCCGAATCGAGGTTGCCCGTGGGCTCATCCGCAAGCAACACGGAAGGATCGTTCGACAGGGCCCGCGCTATAGCCACGCGCTGCTGCTGGCCTCCGCTAAGCTCCGCGGGCCTGTGCCCGAGCCGGTCGCCAAGGCCGACCATGTTCGCAAGCTCCGATGCGCGGGCGGAACTTTTGTGGGCGTCCCAGCCGAGATAGAACAACGGCAGCTCGATGTTCTCCTGCACGGTGAGCTGCGGTATCAAATTGAAGCTTTGAAATACGAATCCAAGTTCCCTCAGGCGAAGGTCGCTCAGATCGTCGTCGCTCATCGAGCCGACGTCGTTGCCGTTAAGCGTGTACGTGCCGGTGGTGGGGCGGTCGAGGCATCCAAGCAGGTTGAGCATGGTGCTTTTGCCCGAGCCGCTGGGCCCCATGATCGCCCAGAAGCCTCCACGCCTGATCGTCAGGTTCACGCCCGCCAGGGCGCGCACGATCGTCGTGCCCATCACGTAATGCTTCTGAACCGAGTCAAGCACAACCAACGACTCGGGGTTGGGAGATGATGAAAGCCCGGCTGTCACTGTGGCGGTCTCCCTTGACCTGGTTCACGCGGACGGCGCCGGCCGCCAAACTGCTTCATCAGTTGCTCTCGCTGCTCGGGCGTGAGCTTCTGAAATGCTTCCCTCTGCTGCTCGGGCGTCATCTGCCTCATCTTCGCCATGTCGAACGGCATGGCGTTGGGCTGCTGTGCGGGCTGGCTCTGCGCGACGGCGGGGGCGGCCAATGCCGGCAAGGTTGCGGGAATGTCTCGTGCTGCTGCGTCCACCGCCACGGCCGATCTGTCAAGCGGAGGCGAAAGAAGAACGCTCTGCCCCTCAACCAGGCCTTCAATGACGCGGACCATACGGTTGTTGTCCAACCCGATCTTGATGGGCGTCATTATCGGATGGTCCTTCCCGGGGATGTAGACCACAGGCGAGCCCGCCACCTGCACCACCGATTGAACCGGCACGTACACCGCATCCTGGTAGTGCTCGACAATGATTTCAGCATGACAGCTCATGCCGGGACGCAGCGATTCGTCCTGGTCCTTGATGTCGACCAGGGTTGTGTACACCTTCAGGTCCGGATTCAGCCACGCGCTTTGTGCGTCGGGCAGCAGTCCGATCCTGCTTACCGTGCCCCAGAAAATCTTTCCCGGAACGGCATCGACGGTCACGCGCACCGGCATGCCGACGCGCACCTTTCGCAGCGACGCTTCGTGAATGCGGGTCTCGACCTGCATGGCCAGATCCGTCGGCAGGTAGATAAGCTCCTGGCGCTCTCGCACCTGCGAGCCTTCCGCAAGCGGCTCCGTCCGTCGCATGGGTTGCTGACCGGTCGTGGCGTAGACGACCATGCCGTCAACGGGCGCTTCTATGCGGCACTTGGCGATCTGGTTTTCGGTCTTCTCGAGGTTGGCCTTCTGCCGCTTGAGCTCCGATTCCTTGGCGGTTAGTTCCGCCTCCGCCTGTATTCTGTCGGCAGCGACTTTTCGCTTTGTTCTCTCCAATGCCTGAGCGGCCTGCGTGACATCGCTCCTTAGCTGGTCGAGCTGGCGCTGATGCGTGAACTCGATAAGAAGCCGTTTGCTCGATTCGGCCAGGTCGAGGTTCGTCTTGGCGCGTTTGGCGGCAAGCTCATCCGCCTGAAGCTCCGTCCTGGTGATGTAGCCCTGCTTTTCGAGGCGCCTTGACCAGTCGAGCTTGTCGGCAGCGCGCTTGAGTTCCTCGCCGGCGATCTCGATGTCGGCGTCAGCCCTGTGAATAGCCTGCGGATGCTCGCCCTCCTGATACTTTGCCAGATCTATCTGAGCGAATTTGTAGGCGAGCTCCGCCTTGGCGACATCGCTTTCGCCCTGGCTGATGGTGACGGCAAGGTTTTCGCGGGCGCGGATGAACGAAGCCTCGCAGTTCATCACCGTGATCTGCTGCTGCGTCTTCTGGTCCTGAAGCTTGCTGGAATCAAGCTCGACAAGCAGGTCGCCTTTCTTCACGTTGGCGCCTTCGGGAACGAGGTAAAGTATCGTTGTCGATCCCTCGACCTCGCTCTTGATGAGCTTGCGCTCCTTGTTGGTGATCGTTCCGGATTCGGTTACGCTGATGAGCAGCGGCCCGCGCTGAGCCTGCGCCACCGCGACGGGCGCATCCGTTCCCGAGCCCGCAAGCCAGTTGCCCGATATCGCCAGTATCAGAGCGATGACGGCCAGAACGCCAATGCCCAGCTTCAAGGCAGTCCGTTTATTGCGCAGTTTCTGGAGTATATTCACGCCAAATGCCTTTCTCATCGACTTCAAGCACGCCCATGTCCCGCTGCATTCCAAGCTCCGCCAGGCGGTAGGTCACCTTTGCCGAAGTAAGCGAGTTCTTGGCGGAAATCAGGGCTTCCTGCGCGTCAAGAACGTCGCGTATTTCAGCTCGCCCAGCTTCAAGGAACAGCGCGGTGCTCTGCACTCGCCGCTGGGCAATCTCGACGGCCTGAAGCTGAATGTTGTAGCTTTCCCTGGCGCTGAGCAGCGACCGCAGGTTGTTGCGAATTTCAAGTTTCACCTGATCCTCAAGGGCCTGCGCGCTTCGCAGGGCTCGATCCAGGTTGATGAGACTATTTCTATAATCGTTGCGTTCCGCGGTGCGCTCCAGCGGCAGATCCAGCAGTACGCCCGCGGCGTACAGGCCTCGGCGAACCCGGAACTCGGCGTCAGGTTGATTGGCGCCGGCGCCGCTTCGTCTTTCTCCTACGGATGCGCTGCCGGTGAGGGTCAGTTCGGCTCGCAGAGAATCCGCGGCGACGACGACCTTTCGTTGGGCGTCGTACACCTGTCCCAGCGCCGTTTGCAGATCAACGCGGTTGGCGAGGGCAATCTCGATGGCCCGTCGTTCGTCTATCTCCAGCGGTCCGCCGCGGGGGTCAACCGGCACGAGTTCGACGGGATCATCCGCCCGCGCCTCGGCGTCCAGAGATTCGGTTTGCGCGATCTCGCCGACGGCAACGCCGGTGAGGTTTTCGAGTTCGGTTCGATCGAGCGCGATTTCGGCATCGGTCGGCAGGCCAAGCGTTCCTTTGAGGGTGTCGAGGCTGCGGACGTATGCCTGCTGGGCCGAGATCCATCTGTCGCGTGCTCGCAGTTCGTCCTGGCGTGCCTGGTCTACCTGAATCTGCGGCAGCCTGCCGGCGTCGTAAAGATGAAGCGCGCGGCGGGTCGAGACGATCAGGCCGCGGTAGTTCTCTTCGGCGTTGCGCACCTGGTCGAGCTGTTGAAGCGCGCCGAGATAATCGCTTGCCACCCTGACCACCAGAACGCTTTTGAATCGCTCGAACGTGAACAGCGAGTAGACGACATCGCGTTCCGCCTGCGTCAGCGGCTCGGTTACGATGTGCCTGCCAGAGCCGCGAAGCAGCGGCACGCTGATGGTCGCGTCGCCGAGCACGCCCCAGGAGGATGCTCGATCCGCCGAAAGCAGATTCGCCAGGTCAACCGCGAAATCGGCGGTAAGCAGCGTGCCGTTGGCAAGCCTTCGCCGCCAGGAGGGCTCGGCGCTGCTGGTCAGCCCGCGAACCGGATCATCCCCCCTGCGGTTCGCCTGATAATTGCTGGAAAGGGCGGTATCCCACAGATTGCGAAACTGATTGGCCTGGAGGTCCAGCGTAAGGGCGGCGCGAAAGAGGTCTTCCTTTCGTGACTGGTAATCTCGGTTGTTCGCTGCCGCGACCTGAAGCGCATCCAGAAGCGTCAGGACAACGGGATCGGGCAACTCGGCGGGCCGGCTTTGCGGCGGCGGCGGGTAATCATCCTCCGGCCAGTGAGCGATTCTCGGCAGATCACGCGCGCCCAGCGATTCAGGGCCGGAGACTGGCAGATTTTGATCGAGCAGCAGCCGCCTGCGCAGAGTGTCGGCGGGGGGCTCGATGGTGAAGGGCTCGACCTTGCCCAGCGCCTGGCGCTGGGCCTCGTCGATGATTCCGTATGCAACCTTGTTGGCCTCAAGCCGGTAATGCTTGGTGTTGCAGCCGGAAACAAAAACCAGCATCGCCAGCAACGGCATGCAGACCCGCCGAGGCTGCGAGATAAAACGCGAACATAGTCGCCGTTGCAGGTCGTTGCCAAACCACGTCATGCTGTTTTCCAGATCCTTATACGGCTTAACTGATCGGCGGCAGGGTTTATTGCCGGAAACTTTCTACCACCTGATAATGTCCAGAATGTTCTGCGATTGCAGCCTCACCGTCAGGCCGTCCACTCGCGTGGCGCCCGGCATGTTCTGTGCGGCGTCGGCGGTGTCTGTGTGGAAGAACGTGCGGGCGAACACATACGGGCCGGGCCATATCAGCGGGGCTATCGGGTTCTTCTTGTGATTCCTGATCGCTGCTGCCGCGCCGCTTCGGATCATCTCGTGCGACTGCTGCATCGAAACGCTGATTGCGCAGTTTCGCGCCAGACCTTCCTTGACGGCCACCGCCGTAATGCCCGGAATCAACTCGCTGGCTTCTCTGCACGCCGCCTCATCGCCGGTGACCATGATCAGCGGCTTTCCAAGCGCGCCGCACGTGAGCGCCACCACGCCTGTTTCGCCGATTGGCTTGCCGTTCAGGACGTAGCTGGTAACGTGCTTGCTGCTCATCGTGTGGTTGAGGTTGCCGTCCATGGCGCCGGCCATGGCGTGCTGGCCGACGATGACGCAGACGTCGTAGCGCGAGATAACCTCGAACATCTTGCTGTGCGGGGGACGAGGGACGCCGCTGAGCAAGCGTGCACGCGGATGCAGTTCTTCGAAGACGACCGCTCCGCTGCCGTGCGAGTCGTTTACAAGCACTTCCTCAACGCCTTCGGAAAGAAAACCTTCAACGGCAGCGTTGATCTCTGCGGTGAGCAGCTTGCGGGCCGCGTGATTGTACCTGCCTTCGGAGTATGACTGCTGCTCGAACGAGACTACCCCTGCAACCCCTTCGATGTCCGTTACCATGTAAACCTTCATGATGTCTCCTGTCGGTATTCCGGTTGAAAAAGAAAATACCAGAATGGCCGCCGATATTAAACAGGACACCCATCATTCCAAAAGGTCTGTCACACAACGTCACTTCATCCCCGTATCGCAATCAGCAAGATGCAAGAAGCCCCGCATGGCAATGCGGGGACCTGACTGTTATCGCGCAGCGAACCCACGCCGTTTGCTGTTTTAATTCGCGTCGTGATCATCGCATGAAAAACAAATACAACGGCGAGGTGTCGCTCCGCTCCTAAAGTCAGGTCCCCGCACGGCCTTCAGCCGAGAAAGTAGAACAGGAGAACAGGTGACTCGTGCTTCGTAGCGTACTTCGCAGAGTAGCAGCAGTAGAGAAGACGGCTTTGTTTTCATCTCCTGCTCTACTATCTCCTGCTCTCCTCTCTCGGGCGCAGCCCGCGGGGCTTCTTTGGTCGTGCTGATGTCGCTCATGGGTGAGATTCGACGAGAACAACTGCAACGGCGTGGGTTCGCTACCGGAGGAGACCTCAATTCCCTATATCCCCCGGCACCGGGTTTGACGTACAAAATAGCATTGCAAATGCAGGTGCAGGTTATATGATATTGGTTTGCGCCGGAACAGGAGCTTCCGGAAGGATAGAATTAACGACTAACGAGAAACAAACGGTATGATCAAAGTCAAGTCCAGAGGCAACGAGTCTGTCGAGCAGATGATCAAGCGCTTTAAGAAAATGTGCGAAAAAGAGGGCCTGACCAAGGATATCAAGCGCAACAGCTACTACGAGAAGCCCTCCGAGCGCCGCCGCCGCAGGATGCGCAAGAGCATCAAGCGGGTTGCCTTCGGCCTGTAAGCACACTCCCAGTCCTCATTCCGATAGCATTGGTCCACCCATGGTTGGTGGACTTTTTGCGCGCAGGTGGGGCCGGCCACGCCGCACTGCTATTATTGTGCAGACACATGGCCACCAAAATCCTAATCGCGGCGACAGGCATTTTTCTTATTGCCCTGATCATCTATGCCCAGCATGGCGGCGATTCCGCTCAGTATTCGCCGCCACAAACGCAGCCCGCCACCGGTCAATACGCCGGCGGGGAGGGGCTTGATGATTACCTTTACATGATCAGCACGGCAGGGGACCAATCATCCGCCATCGACGCCTACGTCAGAGGTTATGCGGTAGATCCGCACGAACCGCGGCTGCACGCCGAATTCATGCGAAAGATGGTGAGCCTGGGCAGCCCCGAGACGGTGGAACAACAGGCAGAGGCGCTCATTTCACAAGGCGTTGATGACGGGGTGGCCTATGCAGTCCAGGCATTCTCGCTGGGCCGCCGCGGGCGGACGGCCGAAGCACTTGAAATGATCTCTCGCGCGGTGATGCTCGAACCCGAAAACATCTTCGTCCAAAGGCTGGCCGGTGAGCTTCTGGCGTGGCATGACTTCTACGCCGAACGCATCGTGCTGCCGGAATACCGGCGAACCGACCTTCAGAATGCCCGCCGGCGAATGGACCGATACTGGGCGTTCTACCGTTCATACTGGTCGGCGACGGCAGCGCTTCAAGCGCGAGAGACGCCCGGGGCTCCGCCCGTTGGGCGGCGGCGGGGCACAACGCCCATCGTGCAGCGGTACTACGGGTATCCCGGCCGGTCCTATTACTACTTCGAATACGCCCACGATCCGCTGCTTCCGCTGACGCCAACCTGGCCGCCAGTGACCTACCTTGGACCCCAGCCATACCAGGACCGCATTCAGTGGGCAGGCGACGGACCCTTTGACCGCTCGCCTTCGGGCAGCGACGACCAACGCCGCGGCGGCTACTAAACAGCGCATTTCCTCAAGACTCTCGGCATCGTCTGTCGAAGGTAATTGACAGACTCTTCCCGCGGGGATAGTCTCTTGTCAGGACGTTCCGCGGCCTGGGTTTTTGCGGAAGTGGAATGTGGAAAAGTTTGAGCAGTTGAGCAGGTGAACAGGAGACCGCAGGCGAAGCACAAACCGGTAGCGGAATATCTACAGGTTGTTCATCGTGTTTTCTACTGCTCGCCTG
>JAAYCO010000131.1 GCA_012729725.1 Planctomycetota bacterium | reverse complement strand
CGGGGCCGTAAGAGCCAAGGTTGGTGGCGACCCATTTCAGGCTGAAGGTGTACGCCTTGCCCTTGACCAGCGCGTACTCTGCGGAGCCGGGCGTGCCGAAGTTTTGGTCGCAGTGGTGGTAGACGGCTTTTCCCGTGGCCTCCTCGAAGACATCCAGGTTCCAGCGCTCGGAATGGCTTCCGCTCGAGTCGCCCACGGTGAGTTTCAGCGTCACGCAGTTGGTGGAACTCCCGCCGTCCGAGGCGTCGGTCGGACAGGAACCGGGGCTGTGCGGCACCTCGTCGCCATCCCAGACGCCGTCGCCGTCCAGGTTGAACGGGTTTTTGTGTGTGTCTCGCATCTTTCGAAAAGCTCCACATTCGCGGGCTTTTGCTCTCATCGATATTGCTCCAAGTTTTTTTGAGAAAACCACTCGTGCTGGTACTATTCGAAACGCTCTTGTGTTTTTCTGCAAAACAACAACAAAAACCCGACACACACAAGGATTGCAATACATCCCAAAAGCACAACCAGCACAAGCCTGCAACTATGTTTTTTCGGATGGGTTTGTTCACAAGGGGCTTCGACCAGCGTTTCTTCGGTACGATCAATGATGGAAGGATTGATTGGTCTCGCTTCAGTGACGGATAAAGTTCCTAATGTGCCTTGCGAAGCAGATTTCTGGACGATTGGCTTTCGGGGCTGTTTGGAATTGGCTACTTGATCCTCTCGCATCGCCGCCTCGAACTGTTCCAGTTTCCTGCGGCTCTCACCTGTAAGCAGACGGTCATATTGATCTACTAAGTCTGGCCGATCATGAAATATCTTTCGAGACCGGACCACTATACCTTGAATGTCTGGTTTGTCATACTCGCGAACAAGGAGCCCAGACAAGCGCCCTTCCGTTGGACTCTGGGCCCATTTAAAGAACTTCCTGTCAATCTTACCAGCTTCCACGGCATCTGCCATTGCATTCAAGAACGCGACGAACGTGGCCCTTGTCATTTCCCACGTAGACATGGCGATAATGGCTATTTGGTAGTCATTGGACGTTATCTCATCAAGATGCGTAAGGATGAATTCAGACGAAGCCGCCAATTCTTTCTGGAAGGCAACATAGGCCTCTTTTTTCCCAAGGATAAAATAACTGTCGATAAAGCCCACCCCATCCTCAATGCCCATCCTTCGGGCTTCTGCTTCAAGGCGTTGAACACGTTCTCGATAATAAGCAATACTGTTCGCCTGTATGGCTATGGGGATCATGCTTACACTTATCAACGCGAGTAATGGCAGAAACATTTTCATGGCTCATACTTCCTGAATCCTGATGTCCCGTCAAGGAAGAAACGGTACTTCTTGTTTACTGTTCCGGACACGGAACCTGCACCGATCCCGTGATCAAGGGCCGGAAGGCAGAGTCGGATCGTGTCGATTTGCAAACGATAGTTCACAGGGCAATCACTTCAGAGGCTTCGCAAGAACCAGACCGCAAAGGTGACGATAAAAACCAATGCCACGACAAGCAGGAGCCACACAAAGCCCGACCCCCGAATGGGCGTTGGAACCGGTGGCAATGGAGGCGCTATCTCATTGCTAACGTTGGAGCCGTATGACTCCAGCGATGTCCGCTCGGTTTGCGTGCACATCGAGGCGGCATGGTTGTTCGCAGGCGATTTTTCGTTGTTTTGATGTCGAATCGTCCGGCCAGAAGATGGAGGAGCCAATCGTGCCTCATAGTCCTCGAGTTTCTTTTTGCTCTCGCCCGTCAGCATCGCATCGTAGGTAGCGATCTTCTCAGGGACATCCTGAAATATCTTCTTCGCGCGCATTATGACGGTCTGCGCCTTGCTGTCTGCATGATGCTTTATCAACACATTACACAGCCCGCCCTCTGGGGGAAATTGCGCCCACATGAAAAACTTCCTGTCAAGAGTCCCGCTTTCGACAAGTTCGGCAACAGTGTCAAGGAAATCCAAATAGGATGACACAGCCATTCTGCCGGTAGAGATCATAACCATTGCTTTCCCTGACTCGGTTGGCGCCACTTCATCCAAGTGATGAAGAACAAACGGCCACGCCTCAACCATCTTGTCTTGGAGAGCGACGCATTCCGCTTTGCGATGTATAACGTGGAACACGTCACCAAGCCCCTCGGCATCACGCGCCCCAATAGAACGAGCCTGCATCTCGGCACCGGAAACAAGCCCCCGGATGCTTGCGATTTCATTTGAATCGTCAGCCGAGGCAATCATGGTTCCTTTAAGCGCCAACGCCAAAAGTACTAATGTTAATTTCATGGTTCGTACTTCCTAAACCCCGATGTTCCATCAAGAAAGGCTGGATACTTCTTATGTATCTTCCCGGCGAGAGAACCAGTGGCAATACCCTGTCCATCGTAGTCCACGATGCCCACATGGCCGGAACCAGCAGGGTTTGGATGGCCGACTATGAATCCGGGTTGTGGATAGGTTGGGTTCGGAATGAGAATCCAGTGATCAATATCCGTCTGTACACCCGGCGGGAAAATGGGGTGCGTGTCATCTTGGCCTGCCCATTGGTTCGCTGATGGCGGGTCTCCTCCTAGGTAGCCGCCAATCAAAGGAACCGTCGCTCCTGCTTGCGCAGCTCGATGAGCCACGAAAATGTTGCATTTGTTGGCACCTGCAGCAACCTCTGGAAACCCGTACTGAGCGGGAACGACATCAGAAACCTCGTAGTCGGAGTTTCCCAAAAAACCCTTTGCCGCATTCCTGATGTTAACTTGCATCTGTGTGTCCGCGACACCGAAGGCATCAGGATCGCCAGCCATTCCATAACCGTTAGCCTCATCACTCGTACGCTCATACACCTTTTCACACGATACAGTTCCTTCGGCACTGAGAACGGCCTTGATTCTGAACACTCCGCTTTGGGTTGTCGTGTGGGTATATGTCTTGCCGCTGGCCGATGTCCCGAAACTAGTCCAAGCCTCCCACAATCCATCTGCTTTAAGTCTTTGATAATACCACTTTGGTTCTTCGGCAGGTGGCACGTAGGAGTCTGGAAGAATATTTGCCTTCATGGTAACGTTGTTTCCCTTCTTCACCACGAGCCCGTCGGGAGGTGCTCCGACCAGCTCAACAGATTCAATCTTCGGCACGATGATCCTGCCGGTTTCGCCGATGGTGATGTCAAACTCGTTGCCGTGCCTCTCCTCCGTCAGCAGGCCGTACGAGTCCTCGACGATGAACGCGCCGGTGCCGTAGAGCCCCTCGCGCGCGCCCGCCCGCGCCGAGTCGTTGATCAGCGCCTGCCAGTCGAAATCGTGCCCCTCATCAAGGTTGGTGCCGATCCACCGCAGGCTGAAGATGTACGCCTTGCCCTTGACCAGCGCGTACTCCGCGCTGCCCGGCGTGCCGAATCCGTCGTCGCAGTGGCGCACGACATCCCTCCCGGTGATCTCTTCGAACACCTCGAAGTTCCAGCGCTCGGAATTACTGCTGCTCGGGTCGCCCACGGTGAGACTGAGCGTCACGCAGTTGGCCGGGTTGCCCTCGTCGTCCGGGTCGCAGGGACAGGAGCCGGGGCT
>JAAYCO010000130.1 GCA_012729725.1 Planctomycetota bacterium | reverse complement strand
TCAACGATTTTCATCCTAATATGATTATGCATCCGTTCCGTCCGGACCTTGAGGGCAAGGACATCTCCGGCATCAAGGATCCCAACGGCTTTGCGCTGTTTGTCGGTTTCGCCGACATGTGCCGCGCCAAGGGCAAGGGTCACGTTCCCTACCAGTGGCAGTACTATTCGGACAAGGGCCGCATCGAGCCCAAGCTGTCATATGTGGCGTCGTTCGAGCCGTGGGGCTGGATTCTTGGCACGGGTGTTTACACAAACGACGTGACCGCTACGGTCATATCCGCCGGAACCCTTCTTCTCATCCTGTCGGTGGTCGGCATGATAGTCTCGGTGGTGATGTCCACGCTGTTCATAAGCAGGCTGATCACGAAGCCCATTCAGCGGATAATCGGCTCGCTTCGTGACGGCGCCGATCAGACGGCAGCGGCGGCGGGACAGGTGTCATCCGCCAGCCAGTCTCTGGCGCAGGGCGCCAGTGAACAGGCAGCCGCCATCGAGGAAACCACCTCCAGCGTGGAGGAAATGGCCTCGATGACCAGGCAGAACGCCGCGAACGCAGCCGAGGCGAAGAACCTCGCCAATTCCACCAGCACAAGCGCCGCCAAGGGAAGCACCGCAATGACGAAGATGAGCGGCGCGATCATGGACATAAAGAAGTCCAGCGACGACACCGCAAAGATCGTCAAGACCATCGACGAGATCGCGTTCCAGACGAACCTTCTGGCGCTGAACGCCGCCGTTGAGGCAGCTCGGGCGGGCGAGGCGGGCAAAGGTTTTGCAGTGGTCGCCGAGGAAGTGCGAAACCTTGCGCAGAGATCCGCCCAGGCCGCCAGAAACACCGCGGACATGATCGACCAGTCGATAAAGAACGCCGACCATGGCGTGGTGATAACCAAGGAAGTTGGCGCGGTTCTGGAGGAGATCAAGACCGACTCCAGCAAGGTCAACAGCCTGATAGCCGAAATCGCAGCCGCCAGCGAGGAGCAGGCATCCGGAGTCGAACAGATCAACAGCGCCGTCAGTCAGATGGAACAGGTTACTCAGGCCGGCGCAGCCACCGCCGAGGAATCGGCCAGCGCCAGCGAGCAACTTAATGCCCAGGCGCAGGAACTCAGCAGCATGGTGGGCCAACTGGTCGCCATGGTCGAAGGCGCGAAGGCCGCCATGGTTCGCGAGCACGCTCGCACGACATCCGCCCGAGAGGTATCTCGCATTGTCCGGGGAGGCTCACGCCCCCATGCCAACGAACCCGCCTTTCGGATAGCGCGGGAAGCGGAAGCAGCCAAGAGACCCTGACGTATAGAAGAGCCAACGGGCGGTTCGATCGTTCGCGATCGGCCGCCCGTTTCCATTTCTCACTCGGCTGACAGCAGCATGCCGAACTGGAAATCCTTCGGCTTGAGTTGGTATTGCTCCAGCACGCCCGGCCCGCATGATGCAGTTCCGAGCCCGTTCTGCGCCATGTCGATGTTCAAAGTGATGTAATCGCGTTTCTTGAGATCCGTCGGATGGGCGGCTGCATCAAGATCCAACGTGTCATACCAGTGGGCGCTGAAGTCAAATGTGTCGTCGGCGTCCACCCGCAAGCCGCTGCCCGAGGCGTCGGCAAGCAAGAACCATCGCACCTGATGCCTGTTGCCGTTCTCCTGCGGGTAACAGTAGTTCGTGAACAACCCGTCAATGTCAGCCGACCACAGCCCGATCTTCTGGGCGCATCTGCTATCCGTGTACGCCTCGCCCGGCCCCAGGCCGTACCAACTGCAAAGACGCCTCGCCGCCGACACTTGAATCTGCACGCCGAGTCTGGGCAGGGTTGCGGGCCATTTCCCCACGAAGCCGCCACAGACCTTCAGTTTAACGCAGCCGCTCTCGCTGATGGCGTATGTGTAAGTTACCGGCATCTTGATCATGAGCGACGGCGGCGCAACCACACACTGCGACGCGACAACCACCTGCCCGTCCGACTGCGTGACTTGCAGATCAGCCAGCCGGTGCATCAGCCTGTGCAGGCCGAAGTCGCGCCATATCTTCTGCTCACCCGTGCCGGTGCCGGCGCGGTCGTTATCGGTTGGCGCTCGCCACAGGTTCATCTTCGGACCGCGCAGCAGGACGTCTGCGCCGCCTTTTCGCCATCGTGAAATCAGCCCCGTATGCTTGTCGAACACGACTGCAAAACCGTCGCCATTGACTGTCAACTGCGAGCGCCCATCTTCAACCGTCGCCTTGGCGGCCCGGCTAACCGCCTTTCGCCGCGGCATGCCGTACGGCGACACGACGAACTGCGCCCATGCAACCTCATGTCCGGCCTTGGCCCATGAGCAGTCATTGCGAAGAACGTAGCTGATATTCAGCAGCACTTCCTGGCCGCTGGCATTGATCTTTGGCAAGGGCAACTTGAAAGCTGCGGACTCGTGCGGCGCCACCTGCGGCAGGTCGCATTCTCCGCGGGCAAGCTCTTCGCCCTGCGCTTCCAGTCGCCAGATTGCCTGCAAATGCGACAGCCCAAGGAAATCGTATCGGTTGACGATTTCCAATTCGCCGGCGGCGGCATTCACTGCCGAGGTCTGCACCGGCTCTATCGTCTTCTTGTACTCCAGCAGGCCAGGAGAGGGCTTGCGGTCGGGGAACAGCAGGCCGTCCATCACAAAATTGCCGTCATGAATGGTTTCGCCGAAGTCGCCGCCGTAGGCGAAGAACTCTCGCCCGTCCGGCGTGCGCTGAGCAATGCCGTGATCGAGCCATTCCCACACGAACGCCCCGCAAAGCCGAGGGTACTTGTAGAACAACTCCTGGTATTCCTTTAATCCGCCCGGGCCGTTACCCATGGCGTGAGCATACTCGCACAGAAGCATCGGATAGTTGCGATACTTCTCGCTGGGCAGAACGGCGCCCCATTCGTGAACGTAGCCATCTTTTCCCTCGCCCACCAGGCGCACCTTGTCCACTGATGGATACATCTTGCTGAAAACGTCAGCCGTCTCCAGCATCGCGTCGGCCTCATAGTGAATGGGGCGCGTCGGGTCGAGACGCCTTGCGCACTGGCTCATGTGAACATGATTGACGCCGAAGTGCGATTCATTGCCCAGCGACCACATGATGATGCTGGCGTGGTTGCGATCACGCATCACCATGCGCTCCATGCGGTTGACGCAGGCGTCTTTCCACGACGGGTCCCTCATCGGGTTGCCGGTCCAAGCGCCATCGCTGATGCAGAAGCCGTGGGTCTCCAGATCGCATTCATCTATCACGTACAGGCCGTACCTGTCGCACAGATCGTACCACGACGGGTCATCGGGATAATGGCTCGTGCGAACGGCGTTGATGTTGTGCTGCTTCATCAGCAGGATGTCCTTCAGGGCAGACTCGATTGGAACCGTCCTGCCAAGATCTGGATGATGCTCGTGCCGGTTGACGCCGCGCAACTTGATCGGCTTGCCGTTGACCAGCAGCACGCAGCCTTTGATCTCGACCTGCCGAAAGCCGACCTGCACCGGCACGACCTGCACAACTGCGCCTTTGGAGTCCACCAGAGTCACTATCAACGTGTAGAGATCGGGTGTTTCAGCCGTCCAATGACGCGGCGATGCGGCAGCCATCGTCACCTCGATGCCTGTGTCCGCGCCGCCTGCGCACAGGGCCGACTGCTGGCCCTGGCAAATGGCCAAGCCGCCTTCGTCAACCAGCGAGAAACGCACGGTCGCATCAGCCTGGCTGGGGAGGTCGTTTACAACCTTGGCCGTCACCCGCACTGTGGCGTCGCGGTAAGACTGGTCGAACGTTGTCGTGACGTAAACGTCTTCCACGCGGAGACGGGGCATGGCGATGAGGCTTACCTGGCGGAAGATGCCTGAAAGCCACCACATGTCCTGGTCTTCAAGATAGCTTCCCGCCGACCACTGAGAAACCTGCACCGCAAGGACGTTGTCGGATTTGCGGATAACGTTGGAAACATCAAACTCCAGCGGCAGCCTGCTGCCCATTCCGCCGCCAAGATGCCTGCCGTTAAGCCACACGTCATAGCACGAGTCAACGCCGTCGAATCGCAGGCGCAGATTCATGCCCTCCAAACCGGTCGGCAGATCAAAACGGCGAATGTAGCACCCCGTGGGGTTCTCGTCCGGCACATGCGGAGGATCCACCGGGAACGGATACTTCACGTTTGTATAGTGCGGCTTGCCGTAACCGTGCATCTGCCAGCACGACGGTACTTGCAGATCGTCCCACTGGGCGGCGTCGAAGTCTTCCCGCATGAACCCGGCGGGCGTATGAAGCGGACTTGCCGCATAGAAGAATTTCCACGCCCCCGACAGCGAAGTCACCCATGGCGAATCACCGCTGACGCCACCGGCGTCAGGATATGGATAAAAAGCGGCCCTTGGGGCTAGCGATC
>JAAYCO010000129.1 GCA_012729725.1 Planctomycetota bacterium | reverse complement strand
CGACAAGCCTGCGAGTCATTCGCAGACAGGGGATCGTCGGCGGATTGATTATCTGAATGTTCTCTTCGCCGCATTCGCTTCGGTGCCGCTGAAGTCTCTGCCGAATTCCTCTTCGGGATTCGATAACCTGGTTGGTGACATCCCTGGCATCGTCGCCGCGGAAGAACGGGCCCGCGGCGTCTTCCTTCAAGCCCAGGCGGCTGTACTTGTTAGACCAGGCGATCAGATGGGGTCCATTGTTGCGGATTTCATAGAACCATCCTGTCGGCACGTTGGTGTCGAGCGACTCGGTCTTCTCGCCGGCAAGGTGGCAGATGTCGGCATCGCCGGTGGCGTCTATAACTGTCTTACAAGCGACGGCGCTTCTGCCGCTCTTGTTCTCGATGATCAGGTGGGTAATAACGTTGGCGTTTCGCAAGACGGAGCACACCCGTGTGTCGTAAAGGACATCGACGCCGGAATCAAGCACCAGTTGCTCAAGCGCCAGCATGTACGACGAGGGATTGAAACGCGTCTCGTAGCGGTGGGCTTTTCGCTGCTGAGGATCGCCGCCCTGGCGCCAGCATTCGGGTATGCCCAGCAAACCTGCATGGGGGTTGTCTTCTTGGAGGTCCGCAACTGAAAGCTTGAGAAGCTCTTCGACAAGCCCCGCCATGACCTGCCTCCCCATGCCGTCGCATATGGGCAGATAAACGGTTACGTTGCCAAGAGTCGCCAGTCCGCCCAGGCAGAACAATCTTTCGAGCAGGCAGACCCTGGCGCCGTTTCTCGCAGCCGACACCGCGGCAGCGACCCCGGCGACGCCGCCTCCCGCGACGAGGACGTCGTACTCCCCCGTCACCGCCAGCGTTCTTGAGGGTTCGACAACTTCAGAAACGTTCATCGGCAGCCTTCACTTCAAGGTATGCAAAAAGCCGACCGAGGGGATCGAACCCTCAACCTCAGCTTTACGAAGCCGACCGAGGGGATCGAACCCTCAACCTCAGCTTTACGAAAGCTGTGCTCTACCATTGAGCTAGGTCGGCGACAACAGGCGGCCATTATAGCCAAGCAGGTTTTGCTCGACAAGCGGCAGTTGCAGCAGTGTTTTTTGCCCGGCAAAATATGCTTTTCACCCTGACGGACGTGCATTCCCTTTCTTCCTGGCGTCCCAACGGCATAATGCCGACCCGGATCCGCAAACCAGGGTTGACGCAAGAATTGCGGGACGCTATAATTCGTCACATGGCGAAGTAACGGAGTGTCGCGTGCGTGAATTTTTAAGTATCACCAGGGCGTTATCAGATGAAGGGCGGGTGCGGGCGCTGTTGGCGCTTGCCGACGGCGAATTGTGCCTCTGCCACATCATCGAACTGCTGGGCCTTGCTCCATCCACCGTCTCCAAGCACATGGCCGTTCTGCACCAGGCGGGCCTCGTCGAGACGCGCAAGGAAGGCCGGTGGATTTACTATCGTTTAGCGGACGGGGCCGCATCCGCCTGCGCGAAAAAGGCGATCGCTATGACGCTTGATTGCCTGGCGAGGGCCGGCCGAATCCGCGACGACGCGAAAAAGCTCAAGTGTGTTCGAAAGATGACCCTCGAACAACTGTGCCGCCACTACAAGACCTGCTAAGGAAGGAATATGAGGTTGGCCCGGTTTTCCAGGGCAACGAGAAGGTTGTTCATGCATCGAGAACCGTGATTGCTGGATAGGATGGCGGAGAATCTATGGCGGCCGAAGAATATATTGCGAAGAAGGCCGGGGGCCTGAGCTTCTTTGAACGATACCTTACACTGTGGGTGGTGCTGTGCATTGCGGGCGGCATCGTTCTGGGCGAGCTGGCGCCTGGCGTCGCGCGATCGCTGGACGCCATGGCCATTTATGTCAATGGCGCGCCGGTGGTCTCGATTCCCATCGCCATCGCCCTGTTCTTCATGATGTACCCGATAATGGTGAAGATCGACTTCGCCGAGGTCATCAAGGCCGGCAGAAGCCCAAAGCCGGTGCTGCTGACACTGGTTGTAAACTGGGGCATAAAGCCATTCACGATGTTCGCCATTGCAACTTTCTTCTTGGGGTATGTTTTCAAGGGCTTCCTGCCCGGCACGGAGGTCGTCAAGGACGGCACGGTCGTGGAGTTGTGGCGATCGTACATTTCCGGCGCGATCCTTCTGGGCATCGCCCCATGCACTGCCATGGTGTTGATGTGGGGCTATCTGGCCCGCGGCAACCAGGGCCACACGCTGGTGATGGTGGCCATCAACTCTCTGACGATGCTGGTGCTCTACGGCCTGCTTGGAGGCTGGCTGCTTGGCGAGAACCAGATGCCTGTGCCGTGGCAGGCGCTGCTGCTTTCTATCGCCATCTACGTTGCGCTGCCGCTGGGGGCCGGGTATTTGTCCCGTAAGTGGATCATAAGATCAAAGGGTCGGGACTGGTTCGACGCCAGGTTCCTTCACCTGCTGACGCCTGTGTCGATCATCGCATTGCTCGCAACGCTGGTGCTGCTGTTTTCATTCAAGGGAGAAACAATCATCGGCAATCCGCTGACGATTCTCTGGATCGCGATCCCGCTGTTCATTCAGACGGTTCTGATTTTCGGCATAACCTATCTGCTGGCGAAGCTGCTGAGATTCAGCTACGAGGACGCCGCTCCGTCGGCCATGATCGGGGCGAGCAACCACTTCGAGGTCGCAATCGCCACCGCGACAATGTTGTACGGCCTGTCCAGCGGGGCAGCCCTTGCGACGGTTGTTGGCGTGCTGATCGAAGTGCCGGTCATGCTCTTGTTGGTGAGGATATGCCTTAGAACCCGCGGCTGGTTCCCCGGCGGAGGCGACCTGCCCGGCTCGCAACCCAGAATCGAAGACGCCCCGCCCGACGCAATGGTTCCGTAATCAGGAGAAGAACGATGTCAGGCAATGCCGACAAGACTCATGAACTGGTGCAGAGAGCATATGGCGCCGTCGCCCGCAAGCAGTCGTCGTGCTGCGGATCAGGCGGTTCCTGCTGCGGGCAAACGAAGGCGTACATCGTGCCAGATCATCCCGTGCCCGAGGCCGAGCTGGGCCTGTCCTGCGGCAATCCGCTGGCCTTCGGGCACATCAACGTCGGCGACGTGGTGCTGGATCTCGGCAGCGGCGCCGGAAAGGACGTGTTCCTCGCCGCCCAGAAAGTTGGGAACACCGGCCGGGCTGTCGGAGTGGACATGACGCCCGAGATGCTGAAGCTGGCCCGCAGAAACGCCGTCAAGTTCTTCACGACCACCGGCCTTGCGAACGTCGAATTCCGCGAGGGGAAAATCGAGGCGATCCCGGTCGATGACGCATCGGTGGACGTGGTGATCTCCAACTGCGTCATCAATCTCTCCCCCGACAAGCCGCGTGTATTCCGCGAGGTCTACCGCGTGCTCAAGCCCGGCGGGCGGATGATCGTCAGCGACATCGTGCTCAACCGTCCGCTGCCTGATGCCGCCAAAAACGATGCCGATCTCTACGCAGCCTGCATCGCCGGCGCCTTGATGCGGCAGGAGTATCTCGAAGCCATCCGCAACGCAGGTTTCGAGAAGATCGAGCTTCTCAGCGATCACGCATACGAAGTCGATCACGCATGTGACGATCCCGTGACAGGCGGGGTTTCGAAATCGCTTTCCGGCTCGGCCGCGTCCATTACCGTCCTTGCGACAAAGTGACATCCCAAAGCGAGCGAGAACGGCGTGGTTCGCTGCGCGATGGCAATGTTGCACTACCTGTCCGTGGCAGGGCGGCGGAATTTGTGGGCGAAATGTCCGATTATCGCGGCGACCATTACTATGAAGGATGAAACAAGCACGATGACCGCGCCGGCGGGAAGATCGGTCATTGCGGATATGGCGAAACCGCCAAACCCCGAGGCGGCGCCGAAGAGCATTGACAACGCGATTGCGTTGCGGTTTCCGCGAACGAGTTGAAAGGCGGCGGCTGCGGGATTGCTGATGAGGCTGTATATCATCAGGCCGCCGACCGTCTGAAAGTTCACCGTCAGCACCGCGGCCGTCAGGATCAGAAACCCGGTCCAAACGCCCGTTGCGCGAATGCCCGCCGCCTGCGCTTCGGTTCGTGAGAACAGAATCGCCCTCATCTCCTTGGCGAAGATGATGACGAACAGAGCCAGCCCAACCGCCACTGCCGCCATCAGGCGGACGTCGCCCCAACTGCAGAACGGGCTGCCCCACAGCAGGCTTCGCACTTCGGCGTCGTTTTTGCCCAGAACGCCGAACAGGCCAAAGCCCAGGAACGCAAGCCCCATCGTGATCGAGAACAGCAGTCCCATGACAATGTTGGCGTCCATGCGAACTCGCCTCGGATCGGCAAGGCCCAGCGCCAGCGACATCGCCATCGCCCCGCCCATTGCCGGCAGCATAAGCATGTGACCACTCAGTCCAGCCAGCGAGCCGAACACCGCGCCTGCAAGAGCGGCGTGAGCCACGCAGACGCCGATGAACGGAATACGCATGCCGACGATGTACACGCTAAGCAGGCCGCCCGACGCGCCGGCGACGAGCCCGCCGCCAAAGACAGGCGCCCAGAACGCGAAGTCAAGCATTGACCGCCTCCCCCGGCGCAACCGCCCAACGCCGCCCGTTGCGAATGACGCTCAAACCCGCGCCGTAGAGCGAGGTGATAAGGTCGTCGCGCAGCACATCCGCGCATGGGCCATCCTCAAGCAGCCTGCCGTCCTGAAGCACTATCACTCTTTGGCACGAAGGCGGCAGGACCTCGAGTTCGTGGCACACCAGGACGACCGTCAGGCCGGCTGATTGGTAAAGGTCTTCGATGACCTCGATCATTCGTTCCCGCCATCCAAGGTCCAGATTGGCCGTCGGCTCATCCAGCAGAAGCAGGCCCGGCTGCTGCACCATGGCCTTGGCGATGAGGGCCTTTCTTTGTTGCCCTCCGCTGATTCTGTTGAAGCCCCTGGCCGAGACATCGCAAAGTCCCAGGCGGGCGATCCACTCGTCAACAATCCGCCAGTCCTTCCCGCGCAGCGGCCCGAAAAGCCCGGCAATTCCCGTCCTTCCTATCGCTACCACTTCCCGCACGGTCAGCGGCATTTCACTATGGGCGGGCAACTGCTGCGGCACGTAGCCAATGCCGCGGCGAAGGCGAGCAATGCCACCCGCCCCAACCGAGCCCACTCTCTTGCCCTGAACATATACATCTCCCTGCATTCGATGCTCCATGCCCAGCAGGCATCGCAGGAACGTGCTCTTGCCGGCGCCGTTTGGCCCAAGCAGGGCCGCCATCTGGCCCACAGGCACGCTCAGCAGCGGCAGGTTGAGAATGTCTCTCTTGCCGTAATGCACGCGGAGGTTCTCTGCGTGTATCGCCGCCTGGAAGGTCATTGGCGTGCCTCCAGCAGGTTGGTTACGTTCCGCGAAACCAGCTCGTCGAATAGCGCCCGGCCGTTGCTTACCGTGGGAAAGTTGCCCAGAACCACGACCTTCGCATCCAGCCGCCCGCCAAGAGCCTGGGCCACCTTCGTGCCTTCGGGCAGGTTGGCCACGATAAGCTTCACCCGCGCCTCTCGCCCGTCAATCACCGCGCGATTGAGCCCTTCAACCCCTGCCGAATCGCTCGATGCAAAGACGCCGACGACCCTCATTCCAAGCCACTGGCAGAACGACTGCTGATGAACGCTGCAAAGCACCGGCGCGTCGCGAAGCTCGGCGGATCGTTCAAGCTGCCGCTCGGCCAGCAGGTTCATTCGTTCCGCAATGCGTTTGCAGGCCTTTTCGACGGCAAGGCGATCCATCAGGCCCGCCTCAACAAGGGCGTCCGCTGCCTGCTGGCAGACTTGCACGTACGTTGACGGAACCGCCAGCCCTTCACGGACGCTGATGGCCGATATGCGAAGGCCCTCTTTCGCTGCCGCCGACAGCTTGGAATCCATCGCCGCCTGAAAATCCATCCTCAACAGCAACCGCTTGTGCGAAAGCTCCCACGCCTGGCTGGGGCGGAGATCGAAGTGGCCCGGGCAGGAACCGGCGTCGGACAGAAGCAGGACCGGTTCATCATCGCCCATCAGGTCTTTGACTGCCGACAGCAGCAGCGAGTTGGTCACGGCGACGGCGCCTGGGTTCTTCGACATTGCGGGCTGCGTGTCTCGGCAGCCGGGGCACATCAGGGCCGTGATGCCTGCAAGAAAGATTGCCGCGATGCTACCTCGCATACGTCACCAGTTCTCCATTGGTCAGAGCCAGCAGCGGGATGACGCCGTTGTCGCCCCTGCCTCGATACCACGAGCTCCTGGCCACCGGCGCCATCGTCGGGGCGGGCTTGGCGGCGTCATATCCGGGTCCGACGCTCCAGAGGGCGTAGGCTATGGGCGAACGTATGATTTGTCCATCGTCGCCGACGGGCGTCGTGTTGTTGTCGTACTTGCGACGCGGCAGCGTCAGCGGATCGCCATCCGGCGAATCGCCGGGAAACGCGTCGGGTATCCACATGCCCTTGAAGTCCGCCGCCTCGTTATGCATGCCAATGCCCGGCGACTTGTACTTGTAAGTGAAGCCGGGATTGAACACGTCGTTCATGTCCACGTATCGCTCCTGTCTGGCCCCTGCCGAGGGCAGGTAATCGCCCTGGGCAAGCTCGCGCGGAAGCTGGCAGGAATGCTCGGCCATGCCGATGGAACACCACGTTCTTTCCGGCGGGAATGAACTGGAGTTGTCGAGGGCATACATCTCCAACGCGGTTGAGATTCCCTTCAACTCTGCCTGAACCTTCACGATGCCCGCAAGCTCCTTCGCCGCCGACAACGCCGGCAGCAGCAGCGACACCAGCAGCGCCAGAATGCCGACGACAACGAGCAGCTCAACAAGCGTCCAACCATGATTGCCGCGGCTCATCTTCGTTTGCATCTGCTCCTGACAAGCACCAGCGCCGATGCGAAGAACGCCGCAATCGTTGTTGGCTCGGGCACTATGCCAAGCGTCGAGGCCGAGCCGTCGTAGCCCATTACCCAAAGCTGGTAGCCGCCCTTGTTGGAGTTCTCCTGATTGAGTATGCCGATGACGTCGAACCCGTTTTCGCTATCCAGCAGGCAGGGCAGAAGAAAGTCATCCGACACGCCCAGCCGGACCGGCAGTGTGTACTCGCCGTCGGTGACGGTGATCACTCCGTCCTTGCCCCACACGCCCCCCGCCAGGCTCACGCCTTCAAGGCGAACAAGCACGCCTTGATACTTCTCGGCGCCGCTGTCGCGCGATGCGTCGAACATCGGGTAGGCGGCATCGTAACCTTCGCACAGCACGTCGGCCTGAAGCGAGGCAAGCGAAACCGGCGTCGCCGACAGCGCCGGCAGCGTCTGGCCGAGATACTCGATGCTGAAGTCCATCGCGGGTGCGATGCTATGGCGTTCGTTGATCATTGTCTTGCCGCCCCGGAACATGGCGTAGCCGGTGATGCGGATGATGTCGCCCATTTGCAGAACATGGCCGGCGAGATCGTTCAGCCGATCCATCTCAGCAAGCCAGGCGCTGTCGCTGTAGCTGTCGAGGATCGGATCCTTGCCCGGCAGCGTGCCGTAGTTCTGGCCCATCCAGAGCGCGGTTCCGGCAAGATCGTCGCCGAGTCCCTGTACGAAGATCTGCCACTGGCCGCCCATGCCGCCAGGCGCGCCGGCGGAGGTGTCGAGCATGTCGGCTGGGTTATTCAGCACCACACCTTCAAGGACGACCTGCGTCATCGTGCCGACGTACGGATTTGTCCCCGCGCCGGATGAATCCACCGCCTGAAGTTCGCTGTGAGTCACAGCCACGGCTGCGTTAGCCCAAAGCGGCAGCGACAACAGTGCAATTGCAGAAGCGACAACAAAACGCATGAGCTTTCTCCTCTTGTGAGCACAACCGCCTTGACGACCAAGGCGGCCAGTATTACGATTGTGCGAAATTGTATCACTGCCTCAGTATTACGCAAGAGGAAAATCGTATGAAATGTGCGGACCCGCGGGTCGAGTTCTTCAATCGTCTGGCCGAGAATTGGGACAACGAGGAGCCCTCGACGCAGACGATGGCGATGCGGCTGGACTGGCATCGCGAGGTTCTTGACCTCAAGCCGGGCCAGTCGCTGCTTGAAGTCGGTTGCGGCACGGGCAAGACGACGGAATGGTTCGCGCGGGCGGTGGCGCCGGGCAAAGTGACAGCTGTCGACTTCTCGCCGGCGATGATTTCGCTTGCGCGTGCCAAGAACATCGACGCGGACTTCAAGTGCGTGGATATCTGCGGTTACATGCCGCCCGACGGCCCCTACGACGTCGTGATGTGCTTCCACAGCTTTCCGCATTTTCGCGATCAGCCTGGAGCGCTGCGCAATCTACGCTCGTGCCTCAAACCCGACGGAAGGCTGATTGTGATGCACCTGGCGTCGAGCGCCCACATAAACGGTTTTCATTCGGGCGTCGGCGGGGCCATTGGCGGCGATCTGCTGCCGGGGAATGACGACTGGCCGGCGATGCTTCAAGGGGCGGGTCTTGGGCTTGTTGAGCTGATAGACCGCGCGGACTTGTTCTTTATGGAAGGCCGGCCGTCGTCGAAGGCGGCCACTGGTCAGACTTGATCCACGGGGCGACGGTATTCATTACATACTTGCTGTTCGTGGTGCTGCCGTGCGGATCAAGCGATATGCCGCTCACGGCGACTTCGAACAGTCGCGGGAAGCTTTCGCTAAAGCCCTGCAGGCCGGCGGACGGGCCGCGGGCGCCGTCCACGTTGCCCATCACGGTTGTTCCAATTCCAAGAAGGGCGGCGTCTTGGGGATTGTAGAAGTTGACCACGCCCTGGCGAGTTCTGCTCAGCGCCTTGGACAGGTCATATCCGTTAGAGATGCTGGCCGAGAGAAGAACAAGCCCGTCCACCTGGGCGGCGCCCTGATCGGCGAGGGCCTCGGCTGCGAAGACGGCGATTCCGCCGCCGCCGCTGTGCCCCACCATGTACACCGGCTTGCCCGGATGCTGCTGCCAGTATCGCACGACAGTCTGCGCTACGCCCGCCGCAGCCGCCCTGTTGCCAACGGCGTCCATCTGATTGAGCAGCATGCCGGCGACGGGAATGGGCCTTCCCCACGGGCGGATCATCAGCGCGTAACGACAGCCGCTTTCATTCAGCCCCCGCCTGATGCTTCGGCTGTAGTTGCTGACGCCCTCTATGCCCGGAAGGATAATGACAAGCCCGTTCTCCTGGCGTGCAGGAGTCATGTAGATAGATTCGTCCTCGCCCAAGCCGCACCCCCCGCAGAAGCAGGTTGTGCAGACGGACAGAGCCATAATGGAAGCCGCGAAGCGCATCGGGTGTTCCGTATCCTTTCAGGACAAGGATTCTATAGGAACTGCCCCTGAATGCAACATCGCTTTTGCAGGTATGAGGCAAGCGGCCTGGCGGCGCACACCGAGCGAGCGAGCGCGGCGTTGCGTTGGGGCGCCGCCCGGACCGGCATTCGTCTGTCATATCATCTACTTTATCTCGATGCGGCGGGGGCGGCTTTCCTCGGTCTGCTGCATTTCAAGATGCAGAACGCCGTCCTCGAGCTTCGCCTGAACCTTCGCGGAGTCAACCGGGCATGGAAGCGTGAATGATCGCTCGACTCGAGTGTATCGGCGTTCACGCAGATGCTGTTTGCCTTTGCCTTCCTGGGCCTTTCTTTCGGCAATGATTCGCAGCATGTTCTGGTCGATCTGGATGTCGATCTCCTCGCGCTTGAAGCCCGGCAACTCGGCGTCTACGAACAGCTTTCCGTTTTCCTCACGGACGTCCACGGGGTAGCTGGCGAAACCTTCTTCATCTTCCTCCCACCATGGACGAATGAGCCGCTCGATTGCCCGCTCGATAGGCAACTCCGTCGCTTGACGTCGCCGCACTGCAACTGGAAGCATAATTTGATCTCCTGTTGGGCCGGCGCAAAATGCGCGCGGCATATGGAAGTTTAGGCCTCTAAAAAAACGCAATAAGCTTGATACCAGGGTCGAGGCGGCGGAAAGTATCTTACATGAAGCGAACGCCGATCATGCTGATGCCGGCAATCGTGCTGATCATCGGCCTGACATGCCGCCTTGAGGCCGGCGAGCAACGATGGGAGCTTGTCGTTTCGCCCCTGACCGATCTGAGCGATCCACTGCGGCCGGTCTGCAATCCGGTCGAACCACGACAGGTGACAGCCAGAAACGCCCGATCGCTGTGGCTCTTCGTAGTATCCTGGCCAAGCGACGCCAGGGGTGAAATCAGCATCGAACTGCCGTCGTTGCGATGGGCCATCATGGGCGGCAAGGGCGATAAGCCGCTGACGCAGCTTCGGCTGCACCGCGCATGGTATGAACACGACGGGGCGCGATGGATTCCCGATGCATTAATCCCGCTCAAGCTTGGATCGTCCATCGACCTGCCGTGGCGGCGAAACAATATCTCCAACCAGGTATCCCAGGCGTTCGTTCTGGAGATCTTCGTGCCGCCGAGTGCAGCCGCCACACTTTATCAAGGCCAGCTTCAGGTGATTCGCAACGGCAGGGCAGTCGCTGCCGTAACTCTGAGCCTTGATGTTTGTGACGTAACTCTGCCGGACATCGCTCCTTCCTCCTCCGACTCGCACATCGTCGTGAACCGGGGCGACGATAACACCGCATGGGCGAGCCTTGCCGTTAAACAGGTGCTTGCCGGCAACGCCCCCGCCCTGCCGGCGGGGCAGGCGATGGAGCACGCCGGCGCGCAGTTCGGCATGACGGGCATGCTGCCTTCGCTGCGTTTGATGGCGTGGGATTCGGGCAGACAGGATGCCCAATTGATCACCATGCTGGCTGAACGACCGGGCTGGAATCTTGATCGAATCGCAAAGCTCATTGCCGGCCGGGCCACCGGCGAGGCGGCTGGCGGTTCAGTGCGGGCTGCCCTGCTGCGGGAGCTTACCCCGTCCAAGCGATGAGCAGCCCTTCGATTCGCTGTGCTCACTCAGGGTAGCTCACCGCTTGGTGGAGTAAATTATTCGTCAGCCTCATCCGTCTGGCGCGAATCCGACTGCGTGCCGCGGGGCATGGCGATAATGCCAGTCCTCGCCAGTTCGCGGATGCCGTATGGGCGGGCAAGTTCGATGAATGCCTCGACCTTTTCTTCGGCGCCCGAGAGCTCGACAAGCAGGCTGCTTTTCGCCACGTCCACCACCTTGCCTCGGAAGAGGTTGACAAGCTCGACCACCTCCGGCCGCTTTTCGGGGGTGGCGTGAATCCGGATGAGCATCAAGTCGCGCTCGACATACGAAACGTTCATGAAGTCGCGCACCTTGACGATGGGAATAATCTTCTCAAGCTGCTTGCGCACCTGCTCAAGCACGCGGTCGTCGCCGACAACCACGATAGTCATTCGCGAAAGCTCGGGGTCTTCGGTTCTTCCGACGACGAGCGAATCGATATTGAAGCCGCGGGCGGCGAACATGCCTGCAACGTGAGCCAGCACACCGGGCTGATTCTGAACCAGAGCCGTAATTATGTGTTTCATGTTATTCACCAGATCCTTCTTTCAGGCCAGTTTGCCCAGTTCCATTTCGTGCAGGCTCTTTCCGGCGGGAACCATCGGGAAGACGTTTTCCTCGGGTTCAACCTTCACATCGACCACCACCGGGCCGGGATGCCTGAGGGCCTCGTTGAGGCCGTCGGCAAGCTCGGCTCGATCGCGGATCGAAATGCCCCGCGCGCCGAAACCTTCGGCGATTGCCTTGAATTCCGGGCACGGATGCGGCGTTGCGGAATACCGCCTGCCGTAGAACATCTCCTGCCACTGGCGGACCATTCCAAGATAATCATTGTCCAGCACGATCCACTTGACGGGCTGATCATAGCGCACCGCAGTGATCACTTCGACCATGGTCATTGTGAAGCTGCCGTCGCCGTCGATGTCGATGACCGTCTTGCCGGGGTTACCGAACTGTGCGCCGATGGCCGCGGGCACGCCGAAGCCCATTGTGCCCAGGCCGCCCGATATGATGGCCTGCCTTGGCTTTCGCCACTTGTAGAACTGGGCCGCCCACATCTGGTGCTGGCCCACGCCGGTTGCGACAATCGCGTCGTGGTCGGTGAGCTTGGCGACCGTATCGATGACTTCCTGCGGCTTGATGTTGCCATTAGCCTCATATGTGAATGGATATCGCTTCTTCCACTGGGCGATCTGTTCGAGCCACGGCGAGCGGTCCACCGGCTGGATGAACTCGATGATCCGTTCGAGGCTGTCCTTGGCGTCGCCCACGACGGGAATGTCCACCTTGATGTTCTTCGAGATCGACGCAGGGTCGATGTCTATGTGGATGATCTTGGCCTTCGGCGCGAAGGTGGCGGTGTTTCCGGTGACGCGGTCGTCGAAACGGGCGCCCACGGCGATAATGCAGTCGCTGTCCTGCACGGCGTAGTTTGCGGTTGCCGAACCGTGCATTCCGAGCATCTGCATAGCCAGCGGGTCCGCTTCGTCGACAGCGCCAAGCCCCATCAGCGTGGTGGTGACGGGCAGCTTGCCCTTATGGGCCAGCTCTCTAAGGGCCTCGCTGGCGCCGGCGATAATGACGCCGCCGCCGACGTAAAGCACCGGCCGCTTCGACGCGTTGATCGCCTCAGCCGCGAGTTTGATCTGGCGAATGTGCCCGCTTATGCGAGGCTTGTAACCCGGAAGCGCGATCTGAAGATTCGGCTCCTGAGCAAGTTTGCTCGTGCTCACGTCGATGGGGATATCCACAAGAACCGGGCCGGGCCTGCCGGTCCTGGCTATGTAGAAGGCTTCCTTCATGGCCCTTCCGAGGTCTTCCACTCGTTTCACCAGGCAGGTGTGCTTGGTTATCGGGCGGCATATGCCGGTGATGTCCGCCTCCTGGAAGGCGTCGTTGCCAATCAGGGCGCTGCGGACCTGCCCTGTAAACGCGACCATCGGCACGGAGTCCATGTGGGCATTAGCCAGGCCGGTGACGATGTTCGTCGCGCCCGGGCCGCTGGTGGCGATAACCACGCCAGTTCGCCCGGTTGACCGCGCATAACCGTCGGCCATGTGGGCGGCGCCCTGCTCGTGACGAGACAGCACAAACTTGATCGGCGAGGAGTAAAGCCTGTCGAATATCGGAAGCACCATGCCTCCGGGGAATCCGAAGAGCACTTCAACGCCTTCTTCCTGGAGTATGCGGTCGAACAGTTCGGCCCCGCTGGCGCCGAGGAAAGATGCTCCTTCTGATGATTTACTCTTTTTTGTCATTCCTGTTTCCCTTGGGTTTTTCGGATGTTACTACGAACGGGAGTTCCGCGGCAGACAATTTGAGCGCGAAAAGTGTCTGCGTTGGGCGAAAGGGGCTGGGCTGCGTCGCCGGGTCGGCTCGGCAGCCTAACGTACAACGACTACGTAGCGGCCCGATAGGGCCGGAAGGCTCGAAAGGTGCGACGACTGAACTGCTTGTTCGGTCAAGCTCATGTAAGCATGGTATAGGGCCCGCCGCGCGCTGTCAAGATGTACATACGAATTTTCTCGCCCAATTGCCGGAAAGCCACCGGCCCTCCCGGGCCAATCCCGGGGCGTGTGCGTACTATCTTGATAGGCATCGCGGGGTCTGATACATTCCGGCCTTTTGGGAGATTACAAAAGTGAATGACCAACTTGCATACGCAATGATTACGCCTTACAGCCTTTACAAGAGCCGCACGGGCGGCATCATCGGCAGGCTGCTGGCCCACGCCCGGCTGGAGTTCGTCGGCGTGCGAATGTTCGTGTTTTCCAACGAGTTCATCGACCAGTACCAGAAGATCATCTGCCCGCCGGGAATGGACGCCAAGCTGGAATCCGCCTGGCACAAGTACATCGACGAGTCGCTCCGGCCGGACAACCCTTGGGGATACCTGCCACGCTGCATGCTGCTGCTGTTCAGAGGCCCCAACGCGGTGCGGCATCTTAAGGAAGATGTCATCGGCGGATTCACCGACCAGCCCGTCGGCGATACGATCCGCGGCACGTACGGCGACTATATTCACGACGACCACGGCATTCGATACTTCGAGCCAGCCGTCATCACCTGCCCGAATTCCGAAGTCAACGACAAGCATCTTGAACTCCTTGCCAAATACGCATGCACCGACGGCGGACTGCTTGACGGTAGAATCGAGTATCCCGAAGGCAACGTCGAAGTTTCGCTGGTCATGCTCAAGCCCGACAACTTCGAACGCCGCAGCCGCCGCCCCGGCAACATCATGGATGCCTTCAGCCTTACCGGCCTGCGAATCGTCGGCGCGAAACTCTTCAACATGACGGTCGCCCAAGGACAGGAGTTCTACGGGCCGCTGAAGGATATCTTCGTGCGCAAGCTCAAGGGCAATATCGCCCAGGAAGTCTACCAGCGGATGCATGATGCGTTCAGTTTTCCCTTCACCATGGTGGACGCCGCTGCCGTTTCGGACATGCTTGCCGAACGCAACGCGATAACCGAATTCAACAGGATCGTCGAGTACATGACCGGGGTTAATCCCGAAGATGTCGATCCCAGCCAGGCCAAAATCGCCAGCAGAACAAAGTGTCTGGCGCTGCTGTACGAGGGATCGCAGGCGATCAGCAAGATCCGCAATGTGCTTGGTTCTACCGATCCGAACAAGGCAGAGCCGGGCACCGTTCGCAGCGACTTCGGACGCGACCTGATGCGAAACGGCGCCCACGCCAGCGACAGCCCCGAAAGCGCAATCCGCGAGAGGCGAATCGTCGGCCTGCTGGATAGGGAAACCGACTGCGACCTCGCCGCGACTATCCGCGCGTACCTGAAGAATCGCTGATTATGAGCACAGAGCTTCAGCCGTGGATCGAACGCCTTCCGCTTGGGCCGATAGACACCAATGCCTATCTCATAATCAACAAGCCCGAGTGTTGGGTGGTCGATCCCGGCCTGTGGCCCGAGCCGCTGATGGACAGGATTCGCCAACTGCGGCTGACGCCCACGCGCATCCTCCTGACCCACGGCCACTGCGATCACATCGCCGGATGCGCCGACATCAAGTCGGCCTGGCCCGACGCGCAATTGTGCTGCCCCGCCGGCGACGAGCCGATGCTGACCAACGCCGACCTCAACTTCTCCTCAAGCTTCGGCGTTTCGCTTATCTGCCCCCCTGCCGATCTTCTGCTCGAACACGGCATGGAATTGCAATTGGGGCCCTGGACGTGGAAGGTGCTCGACACCAGCGGGCACACCGTCGGCGGCGTGAGCTTCTACTGCCCGCAGGCCCAGGCAGTGCTGACCGGCGACGCCCTCTTCGCCGGAACAATCGGACGGACCGACATCCCCAACGGCGACGGCGACCGGCTTGTCGCCAACATCCGCGCCAACCTCATGACGCTTCCAGATTCAACCCGCGTCCTTCCCGGCCACGGCGGTGAATCAACCGTCGGCTCTGAAAAACGCCTCAATATATTCCTTGTCTCTCGTTAATCGCCAACCCACACAACCTGTTCCCCCGCCGCGATCGCAAACCGGCGCCCATCCGGCGCAACCAAATCACCTTGCGTATCCGGCGGCAGGGCAATCGTGCAGGAGTACCCGCCCCGCTGGCGCTCCCACGCGACGGCGATGGTTCCCCGCACGGTGGGCATGCTTCCTTTGGCCCAATCCAGGCCGGCAAATTGGGGCGTGATTACAACCGATTCATACCCTGCCGATGCGGGCGTGATCCCGAGTATCGACGTAAACAGGTCACACAGCACCCAACTGCCCCACGCGTGGCAGTCGCTGCGAGACGGCTCGGGCGATTCGAACCACGTGCTTGCGCCCAGCGCGAGCTGATTCTCCCACAGATGCTTCCTCGAAAGATAAGCCCGGTTCCACATGCCCAGTTTCTCATACGCCCGGAAGGTGTAGTAACTGTAGTAGATGGTGGTTTTGGCCAGATCGTCCGCCTGCTCAAGGCGGCCAACAATCTCAAGCGAAGTCTTGCGATCCACCAGATCGTGCAGAACGGCCAGTATGCTTGCGTGCTCGCCGATGACTGCCCCATCCAACTTGTCGGCGAAAAGTCCCCTTGAGGCGTTCCACAACCTGTTGCGAATGGCCAACTGAATGGCTGAGGCGCTTTTCCTGTATCGATCGACCAGGTCCGCTCGCCCGATTGCGCCGGCAAGTCGTGCTGCCGCCTTGACGGCTGCGAACCGGCGCATGTTAAGCTCACCCTCGGAGCCCGCGACATGCCGCCCGTCAGTGGGGAATGTCCAGTCGGTAAAGATCCAGTACGGCGTGTCCACAAGCAGCCCATCACGATCAAACCGGTCAAACCATGCCAGGATCGATTCAACCGCGCTCCACAGTTCCCGGACTATCTGCCTGTCGCCGGAGTGCATCCAGAAATCTTCGAGAAACTCGATCCAAATCAGCGAAAAGTTGGGGATGATCTGGGGTTTCTCTGGTCTGGACGGAGTGCGGCTGAGGGTGATGCCGTCGGAGCGCCGGCTGAGGGCGAACTGCCTCAGCGCCTGGCGGGCAAGCCGGAAATCTCCCGTGACGATGTAGCTTATCAGCGATTGCAGCCGCGTGTCGCCCACGTACTGAAGCTGCTCGTAATACGGGCAGTCTTCGTAATGCTCATGGGCGCAACACAGGGCCGTTCGCCAACTGATATCCGCCAGCGTCTTGTGCAGCGGATCGGATGATTCGAACTCCGCAAAGCGCTGGAAGGGATAGTTCGTTTGGCGGATTCGCAGGTTTCTCAGCACAACCGGGCCGGCGGGGTGATGAATCGATATCTTCAGAAACCGAAACGCCCGCCAGACGAACGGTTCTATCTCGTTCACGCCGCCTCGGCAGGTGAAGATGTCGTAGTACCCTTCCACCTTTCCGGATGGGTCGTCGCGTCGTCCCTTGCGGCCGTCAATCCAGAGTGCTTCGCTGTAGCGCAGTTCCACCATCGTTCCGGCGGGGGCCTCGATGACCAACCGGACAAAAGCTGTCGACATCTCGCCCATGTCGATGGTGACGGCGTGCGTGCCCGCCGGCAGCTCAAGCGGCGTCGCGTTATCGCCCCAGAACCGCGAATCGCACGGCAAACGCCGGATGCTGTCGGCGACTATCTCCCTGCGCGTCGATTCGCCGGCCCAGGCAAGCTCCTCCACGCACAGAACACGTCGCGGATTGACGTCGGTTTCGGGCAGCAACGGAATCTCGCGTCCCACAAGCTCGTGAGCATGCGCCGTCATCCTGCCGACGCTGTATCTGCCCATCGCCGGCGCAACTTGCGTTGCACAGGACCACTGCGAATCGTCAAACTCCGGCTCGCGCCAGCCGGGCGGCACATTTTGCAGATCCACATCTTCCGTGGGGTCTATATCGGTATATACGTTTGGCTTGGCCGCCACGGCAAGCAGGTTGTGGCCGGTGCTTCGCAACACCCGCCAGCGCGTGTCGGTGACAAATCGTGCCGTCTCTTGTGCGTCGCCAAGCATCGCCCAAAGCCCGCCCGCCTGGTGAACCTCCGCGCACGGCGCCAGCTCGGGGCCGCACCAGCGAACCTCGACGGCAAGGACGTTTGACTTGCCCGGTTTGATCTCCGCGGCGATATCCACCGTTTCGTAGTGGTACTGCTCCATCACGCCGCGACACGGACCCCTGGCGATGCATCTGCCGTTCATGAACGCCCTGTACCTGCCGTCGGCGGAGATTCGCAACGTGGTTATCCGCTCGCATTCTTGTGCGGACAGAGTGCGACGAAAGAAGACCGTCGCCGGCCCTGGGCCCTGTCGCGGCTGAGAGTCCCATATCCACGCGCCGCCAACGGCGGCATTATCTATTTGGTGTGCAAGCATGGATTGGCAGCATAGCCGCCCCCCACCCTCGCGCCAAGCTGCCGCGTCCCGGTATCGCACCTGTCGAGACCCAGCAACCCCGCACGGCAAATGCGGGGGCTTATCTTCCGTCGTATAGCGATCCTGGCCGTTTTTGTTCGTTTGTGATCGTAGCACGCAATTGCTCATCCGTCCTCCTTTGAGTCGAATAGAGTTCGCAACCTGTCCCTCGTGGTGATCCTCCGCCGTTTTCTGCGACATGTGTGCCTCCCCTAAGATGATGTAAGGCCAAATTTGGTAGCAAAGTGGCAGTAATTCCGCGCGCTGCGACGAAAATTTTCTTTGTCAAGCCCTGCCGCGGCGTCGGCGATCAACCGTAAATCACTGTCGTTGCGCAGCTTCCATACACCGATGCACACCCGAAGGATTTTCTCGCCCAAACCAGAATTTCATAATTGGGGACGTCTACCAATTTCCGTCAAAATGGCCGCAAACCCGCCTATGTACGCAGAATCGGAAAATCGGGGTTGCTTCATCCCACTAGCGATATCCAGACCCAAAGCACGGCAAAGCTCATGATCTAATTGGGGACGCTCACCATTTATGTCCCCAGCGTGATCAACGAACGTATCTACATTTTGCGACAAACCAGCGCGATGCTCGGAGCCCCGCATGGAAATGCGGGGACCTGACTCGATGTCGCGGAGCGACACCTCGCCGTTT
>JAAYCO010000128.1 GCA_012729725.1 Planctomycetota bacterium | reverse complement strand
TTGATGGCTGTAAGTTAAGTTTCTCTAACTTTCTGGGCATGTTCAAGGCAATATTTCGCCCAGGGCTTGGCCATGAGTCTTTTTTTATCGATAAGTTCGCCCGGCTGGGCAAGGCAGATGCCGTATGTCCCATCTTCTATGCGGTCGATGGCCTGGTCTATCTCGTTGAGCCTGTCCCGCGCCCTGCCCGCGAACGCCAAGTCCAGTTCCTGGTCGTAGGCGTCGGTTGCGAGGTCGGCGGGATGCGTCGGCAGGTTTGACATTCCCTGGTTTTGTTCTCCCGGCGTTGAGGGGTCTTCCATGGAATCCTGGAGTCCCTGAAGGTCGTGCAGAATCTCCCTGCGTTTTTCCAGCAGCAACTTGCGGAACTGGTTCAACTCGCTTCTGGTGAATGCGGACTTCGTCTTGGACATATTTCGCCCCTTATTCTGCCCCTGCCCCCTTTTTCGGAGGCATAAGTTATATTAGCGCCCGTTTTTGCCGGTTTGGGCGACTATTCCAGCATCGCCTTTTCAAGCGTGCGGTCTTCTCTGACCTTCACGCAGATATCGAATGATGCAAACAGGTCCAGATACTGCTCCATCAGGCGGGTCATGAGGAATTTGCGTTTGACCGTTTCGCGGGCCTCGACGCCCATCTGGCGGCGCTTGTCTTCGTCCTGGAGCAACTCCTGCATTCGCTCGGCCGTTTCCTCGACGTTGGAAACCAGGAACCCGTTCACGCCGTCCTCGATCTGGTAGCGAATTCCGCCGACGTTGCCGCCGATAACCGGTGCGCCTTTCCACATGGCTTCCGTGACCGTCAGGCCGAATCCCTCGCGGATGGACTTCTGGATCACCACGGCCGCCTTTCGCTGAACGGCGTTGACAAGGATGCTGTCCTCGCGATTGATGATAAGCAGGCGTTCGTCCTGCTGATCAAGCAGCGACTGGTAGACGGCCTCGCCTTCGGGATCGTCGGTGGCGGCGCTTCCAAGCAGCACCAGCGTGCAGTCCACCTTCTTGCGAGTCATGCGCCATGCGTCGATTACGCCCTGCGGGTCTTTCCACTTGTCGAACCGCGAGACCTGCGTGACTATCGGCAGGTCGGTGGGAATGTTGTACTCTTCAAGGGCCTCATCGATCTCCGCGTCGCTGAGTTCCTGGTTTATCAGGCTGAACGGATCGGTCGCCGGCAGATGGAAGAACTGCGGCGGGTGTATGCTCTGGGCGTACTGGGGAATGCTGACGACGACGGCATCGTACCGGTCGATGAACTTGCGAAGGTATTGCCACACGTGGGGGTTTGGGCTGGTCAGATCGATGTGGCATCGCCAGACCCACGGCACTCTGTGCTCGTAATGCTCTATCAGCGAGAGCGGCTGGGGATCGTGAATAACGACGATGTCGTGATGTTGCAGGTGTTTTCGTTTGGCGTTCTCGAAGTTGACCTGCTCGAAAAGCCTCTTCTGCTTGTCGTCCAGTTGTCCCGTCGCCCCCTGAAGCATGTTGTGTATGCCCTTGGTGACGTTGAAGAAATCGGGGTTTCCCTGGATGATGCGCCAGCCGGTCTTGAGCCCCGCCTCGTTCATCAGCAGCGTAAGGCTTGAGAGTTTGCTGGCGACGCCGCCCCCATAGTAGGTGGAGGAGACGTTGACAATGTGCTTGTCGGAGAGCTTCTGCGCCTTGCCCAGAATCCTGTCAACCGCTTCGGCGCCGATAAACCTTTCGTAATCCTGCACTCTCATTTTCGGCCCCTCTCAAGCGGCTCGGCGGGCGGCTTCTCTGTGCCGAGCTTCTTCGTAAGCATGAAGGTAATTTGAAATCAGGATAGACCACGAGAACTGCCCAGCCGACGCTTCAACCTTGTTTCGCAGAGTAATTCGCTGGCGGCGGTCGAGCTGGGCGTAGTCGTAAAGCACATCCGTAAGCTCTCGCAACGACTCTTCGTACGAGACATACCGCCTTGGAATGACGTACAGTCCCTGGTCGGCTGGGTTTTGCATGTTGTGAAGGGAATACGCGCCGAACCCGCTTAGGTCGCTGGTGATGGCGGGCGTTCCAAGCGAGAGGCATTCCTCGGGCGTGTAGCCCCACGGTTCGTAATAGCTGGGAAAGACGCCCAGGTGGCAGCCCCGTGCGAACTGCTCGTAGTCCATCGGAAGCAGCGGGCTGGCTGCGTTTATGAAGTCCGGATAGTAAACAACCTTGACCCGGTCTTCAGGGCGGTTGATGAGCCCGCGCTGGCGGAACATGTTCAGCACGTCATCACCGGAATCGTCCACAAGATCGTGCGTGACTATCGCCGGAAGCCTGGTCAGCCGCCACGACTGGCGAAGGCGGCGCAGGTTGAGCTTCAGCTCGTCGTCCACCAGTTCGTCCAGTTTCTTCGGCTCGTTCATCACCGTCGCCATGAACAGGCGCTGATCGACCTGGTCTCTTATCTGGCGAATGCTCTTGCGGATCTCTTCCATTACGCCCCGGCTCTGGAGGGTCTCGGCGTTCATGGAGCGGAAGGGCCGGCGGCTTGTAACGAAGAAAACGACGGTGATATTGGCGTCCTCGGCCTTAAGCCTGGCATTGAGCCTGGCCATGGCCTCGATGGTCAGGTCAAAGCCCTTGTTGCGGAATTCGTATCTTCCCGACGTGAAGAAATACAACGTCTTGTCCAGGTCAAAGCAGTGGCTTGCGAAGAAATGCCCGATGACGAACTGGTGAATCTTCTCCTTGCTCCGGCTGTGCAGATTCTGAAATTCGTGCATGGCCACAAAACGCTCGATGTTCAGCCCGTTGGGCACCAGGACATCGGGGCCTCTGCCGATGAGGTATTGGCATTCGTAGGCGGTGACTTCGCTGACGGTGGTGAAAACGTGCGCGCCATGGGCTGCCGCCCGCTCCAGACGCACCTGGGCCTCGACGTTGAAGCGGCGGGCGTCGTTAAGCCAGTCAACAAACGGCACGTGGTCGTAGAACCACGGGTCGTTCATGGCCAGATATCTTCCAAGAAGCGTTGCGTGAGTCGTGAAAACCGTCGTCAGTGGAAGATGCGCTCGCCGGATTTCGGGCAGCGCCGTTGCGCCCATCCATTCGTGAAAATGAGCCACCAGCGGGCAATCCGGCGGCGTATTCTCGCACAGCGCCCGGAGGAATCTTTCCACCAGGTGGCCGAAAACGAGCACGCTGTCCAGCAGCGGCTCGTGCGACGGGCAGGATATGCAGTGGTGCTCCCACAGCAGATACTTGATGTAGTTCAACTGGTCGCGGGCGCTGTTAATGTCCAGAAGCACAACGCAGGGCCTGCCCGGAATCAGCCATCTGCCAAAATGAACGGCCACTCCCTGCCCGCGCAGCGCGTCGATTGCGCCTGCGAACGGACCGTGCGGTTCAAGCTCTTCAAACTCCGCAGCCGCCGATTCGGAATTGTACGGGCCGACAAGAAGATACCTGCCGCTCCAGTGATCCAGCATGGCGGGGGTCTTTGACCGAAGAACCGTGTAGATGCCGCCTACCTGCTGGCAAACCTCCCATGCCACCTCGCATAACAGCGGGTGCTGAGTCGTCAATTCCGTCTGCTGGTTCATGCAAAGCCTCAATGGAGCCCCGCGTCAGTGTTCGGGGGCACGTCATTGTAGGCTCTTGGGCTCAGCTCGCGGGCTTGATGATCGTCATCTCGTTCATGTATTTGCGAAGGGCTTTGGGCACGGTGACGGTTCCGTCGGCATTCTGGTACATTTCCAGCACGGGTATGAGAATTCTCGGGCTGGCGATGACGGTGTTGTTGAGCGTGTGGCAGTAACGAACTTTGCCGTCCTGGCCTCGGTATCTCAGGTTAAGCCTGCGCGCCTGGAACTCGTGGAACCTGCTTGCCGAGTGCGTTTCGCCGTAGTTCTTTCGGCTGGGCATCCAGGTTTCGATGTCGAACTTCTGCACCTGTCCCTGGCCCAGGTCGCCGGAGCAGACGTTGACGACGCGGTAGGGCAGCTCCAGCGCCTTGAGCACGTCTTCGGAATTTCGAAGAATCTCCTGGTGCAGTTCGATGGATCGTTGTTCGTCGTTGGGTCCGATGACAACCTGTTCGACCTTGTCGAATATGTGAATGCGGTAGAGGCCGTACGTATCTTTGCCCGCTGCCCCCGCCTCGCGTCGAAAGCAGGTGGACATGGCGATGTACTTTCGGGGCAGCTGCGATTCCTCAAGGATCTCGTCGCTGTGATACGCAGTTACCGGAACCTCGGCAGTGCCTACAAGGCTCAGCGAGTCGCGCTCCGCCAGGTACGCCTGCTCGCGGCCTGTGGGAAAGTAGCCCGTGCCGTACATGACAGATTCGTTCACCAGCACCGGCACGTTGAGCAGCGTGTAGCCCTTGGCCAGCATCTGATCGACGGCCAGCCGGAGAATGGCGTAGTGCAGCATCGCCCCGGCGCCTTTAAGAACGTAGTTCCTGCTTCCGGCAAGCTTGACGCCGCGAGGAATGTCTATGATGTCCAGCGACTCGCCCAGTTGGACGTGATCTTTGGGCTCGAAATCGAACTTCGGTAGTTCGCCTTCAACGCGAAGCTGCACGTTTTCGGTATCATCCTTGCCTTCGGGAACCTCCGGCGCGGGCGGCTGGGGAACCAGAAGCATCTGCTCGTTGAACTGCGGCTCGAGTTGGGTCACCATGTCGCCAAGCTGCTTGGCGCGGGCCTTAAGCTCGGCCATTTTGGCGATTGCCTGCTTCTTCTGATCGCCGGCAAGCTGGGCGATGTCTTTGCCCGCCTGGTTCTGGGCGGTGCGAATTTCCTGCAACTCGCGCGACGCGTTCATCAGTTTGGCGTCGAGGTCCAGCAGGGCGGGGATGTCAACGTTGATTCGTTTAAGCCTGGCGCCGCGGATGTACTTCTCGCTCTCGGCGCGTAATGCCTTAATGTCAATCATGGTCTTCCTTCAGAATCAGCTTGGCCAAAAGTCATGGTATCACAAACAATAACGGCCTGATATGCAAGAAGGATGTTGGTAATGTTGCCAAGGGCCGTCGGGGGACGTATATCTTCTGCATATGCCATATTTCACAGTATCAGCGACGGACGGTAAGGCGAGGCTGGGCGAGTTGTCAACGCCCCACGGGCCGGTGCAGACGCCGGTATTCATGCCCGTAGGCACTGCCGCCAGCGTAAAGGGCGTCACGCCGGATCATCTTCAGGCAACGGGTTCGCAGATGGTGCTGGCCAACACTTATCACCTGCTGGTGCGTCCGGGGGCCAAGGTTGTCGCCAACCTTGGCGGCGTTCACGGCATGATGTCGTGGCCGGGCGCCATGCTGACCGACAGCGGCGGATACCAGGTCTTTTCGCTTGCCCATCTTCGCAAGCTCGACGAAGACGGCGTGGTCTTTCAGTCGCATGTTGACGGCTCGCAGCTGGAACTCACGCCCGAAAGCGCCGTCGAAGCGCAGTCGCTTCTTGGGGCGGACGTGATGATGCAACTGGACGAATGCGCCCCCGGCGACGCCACACACGCTCAGGCGGCTAAGGCGGTTGAAAGAAGCAGCGCCTGGGCAGCAAGATGCAGGGACAAGTGGAACTCGCTTGGCAGGGTGTCGGCGCAGAACAAGCCGCAGGCCCTGTTCGGCATTCAGCAGGGGGGAGTTTACGACGACCTGCGTGCTCGCAGCGCCGCCGAGCTGGTCAAGCTGGACCTTCCCGGCTATGCCGTCGGCGGGCTTAGCGTGGGCGAGGGTCACGAGGCGATGTGCCGCGTGCTCGATCATACGGATGATCAGTTCCCAGCCGATCGTCCAAGATATCTCATGGGCGTCGGCGAACCTCGCGACATAATCGCCGCCGTGATGCGCGGAATAGACATGTTCGATTGCGTCATGCCCACGCGCAACGGGCGCAACGCACAGGCATTTACGTTCAAAGGCCGGTTAAGGCTTCGCAATGCCTGCCATGGCGAAGACCGTTCGCCGCTGGAAGAGGGCTGCGATTGCTACGCCTGCCGCAACTTCAGCAGGGGAACCATCAGGCACCTGTTCATGAGCAACGAGATGCTGGGGCCTACGCTGCTGAGCATACACAACCTGCGGTTCTTCGCCCGGTTCATGGCGGCGATACGCCAGGCGATACTCGATCGAAGTCTGTCGGCAATGGCGGAACAATGGCTCTCCGACATGTATTGATGTTCCTGTTGTATTTGGGCGAATTGGTGGTACCATCCTGATATGCGCAACATGGATGTTATCGCAATCGGCGCTGCCTTCTGCGCCTGCGTTCTGATTCCAATTTCACCGGTGCTTGCCGTCGATGCGGACATTGCGACGGCGCTGGCTTGGCAGATCGCCTTGGACAGGTCGGGCTTTTCTCCGGGTGTGATAGACGGCAGCGCCGGCGCCAAGACGTTCAGGGCAGTCCGGGAATTCCAGCAGGCCCGCGGCCTCGCCGTCACCGGTCAGTTCGACAGCGCCACCTCGGTCGCACTTGGCGTTGACACCGCCAATGTGCTTACCCGCTACACGGTCACGCCTCAGGACATCGCGGCAGTGGGGCCGTTCCCGAACGACTGGAACCGGAAGGCCCAGCTCAAGCGCCTCGATTGCGAATCGCTGGAGGCGCTGCTTGGCGAGCGTTTTCATTGCACCGTAGCGCTGCTGCGGTCGCTTAACGGCGGAGGATCGCTGGCGAATCTTCGCGCGGGAGAGACGATAACCGTTCCCTCCGTCAGCGAAGCGCCTGCATGCCGGGCCGCTCGGCTCGAGATCAACCTGGACGAGAAGATCGTCCGCGCCTTCGACGGCGCCGGCAGGCAGGTTGGCATGCTTCACTGCTCGGTGGCCGCCAACCAAAGCGACCTGCCGCGGGGCGAATCAAGAATCGTGGTCATATCACATAATCCAACGTACATGTTTGATCCGGCGAAATGGCCCGAGGTGAAGAATGTCCGCCGGAAGCTGCTGATTCCGCCGGGCCCAAGAAACCCCGTCGGCTTGTGCTGGATCGGCCTGAGCATTCCAAGCTATGGAATCCACGGCACGCCGCAACCCGAGATGATCGGCAAGACCGGCTCGCATGGGTGCATCCGCCTGACCAACTGGGACGCGATCAGGCTAAGCAAGATGGTCGAAGTCGGCGCGCCGGTAAAGTTCGTTTCGGCATTGCAGCGGTCTTCGACAAGAACAACCCCATCAGCCAAGCGTCGCCAATTCGACTAAGCCCAGCCGCTTGGCCGGCGACCCGCATCATTCCGAGGCGCCAAGGCCCAGATTTCGAAGCGCGGTTCTAAAAGCGTTCATCGGGCTGACCAGGGCGTCGCCCAGTATGACCGCAAAGCCGATCCAGTGAAAGAACGTCGGCATCCGCTCGAGCTTGAACCACAAGTAGCACAACAGCACCGTGGCCAATATCAGGGACACGACCGCCCCCACAAGATCGACGAAGAACACCACTGCGCCGATGTCGCCGGACTTGACAAACTCGACCACCAGAACCAGCATGCACAATCCAATGAACACATAGCCGGCGGGGCCTGCCATGCTGACGTTCGCCAGATGCACGACAACCATGTACGCGATCAGCAGCACCGACCACGGAAGCTTGCTGAATAATGAGATCCGCCGACGCGAACTCGCAATTGTCATCTGTTGCGTCATATGAGTGCCCTGCAAATGCAGACTGTTTTCATGAACCATGGCCCAGTGGCCTCATTGTCCGGCAACGCCATGGATAATGGCAAGCTCTTTTGACGCGATATGCAGGATGTGCTTGCGGGGAGAAAGACTTTGCGCCCCCGGAGATCGTCCAGGGGCGCAAGTGAGAGAGCTTACTTTTTGTCTTCGTTTACGGGCGAGGGCTCGCCAACATGGTGGATGGCTGAGGGCACAAACCTCATGCGAATGTTGTTCTGTTCGTCAACCTTCACGACCACTTCGCCGTCTTTGGTCTCGATCACCGTGCCGATGATGCCGCCGATGGTCGTTACCTTGTCGCCCTTTTTCATGCCGGCTATCATCTGCTGACGCTGGGCCTGCTGCTTCTTCTTGGATCTGCTGGACATGATGAACATCACCACGATCAGGCCAAGAAGCAGGAACATGACCCAGTTTTCCCCGAGCGGATTGCCCGGTTGCCTGGTCGTCGGCGGGGCTTGCTCACCTTCGGCGGCCTGTGTAGTCGGGGCAACCTGCCCGTTGTCTTCAACATCCGCCGGAACGATCTGGGGTTGTGTCTCCTGGGCGAACAACGTCACCGGAGCCGCCAGAACCGCAAGCACACCTATCAGTGTAATCAATCGCATCGCTATTCCTTTCAAGGCATTTTGTTGTCGAATGAATTAGGAATCAGAAGATTGTGCATAATCGTTGCTCCAGGTCAAGCTTCAAGCATTTTCCAAATCCCCATTCCACCTAATCATATCTGCTCAGGATGGCTCGACAGGCGACGAAGCCGCGGCGACAATAGCTGGCGATGCCACGACGATCCTCAACTCGGCCCGCTCCGCTGGTTGTTGTGGCCCTGGCCATGGTGGCGGGCATATTGCTGGGCGTTTACGTCCATGTGCACTGGCATGCATGGGTGTTTATGCTGGCGTGCTCTTTGGCGTGCGCCGTCGTATGTTTGCGCCGCGGGGAACTGCGAATTCTGGCCCTTCCGGCGGTTGCGATGGGCGTGGCCGCGTGCGCCGCAGTTTACGCGCATCGGGAATTTCACACCGTGGCGGACGATCACATCGTCACTTACACCGGCCCCAGCAGGCAACTGGCGACTGTTGAAGGCGTGGTTGCATCCTATCCCCAGGTTGTCGCCGCTGCCTCGTCGCAACAGTTTGCCTACCCCCGGCCGGATCGAATGACTTTCACCCTGCGAGCCGCCGCGTTGGGCGTCCAGGGCCGGCGGATTTCGGTAAGCGGGCTTGTTTCGGTAAACGTAAGCGGGGTCGATTCGGCGATCCGCCTGGGTTCGCACGTCCGCATTGTCGGGTGGGTCGGCAGGTGGCGTGCGCCAGCCAACCCCGGTCAGGCCGACTGGGCCAAGATAGGCAGGCTTCGGCGGTTGTTTGTGTGGATGAACGCCGATGTCGATGGCGTGGAGCAGCTCCCGTCTGACGGGCCGCCGTGGCACAGACGCCTCGCGTGGCGGATGCAGTCGGATGCGATGGAGCATTTCAGCACCGAGGAGGATGATCCGCATGGCGGCCCCTTGCTCAGCGCGCTTGTGGTGGGGCCAAGGCATCCGGGGCTGAGGCATTTGAACCAGTTGATGGCCCGCGCCGGCGTTGCTCATTACCTGAGCATATCGGGCACGCACCTGGCGATATTCCTGATGTTCATTTACGGCCTGTGCCGCCTGGCGGCAGCGTCGCAACGCCGGTCGGCGTGGATTGTGCTGATTGTGCTGACGGCGTATCTATTCGCCGCCGAGCCAAGCGCGCCGCTTCTGCGGGCCTCGATCATGGCAGGCACGATGTGCCTGGCGGTTATATGCCGCCGGTGCTATAGCAGCCTCAATTCGCTGGCTGCTGCTGCGGTTATCCTGCTGGTGATGGACCCGCTGGCGATCTTCAATCCGGGCTTTCAGCTCAGTTTTACGATTGTCCTTGGCATAATTCTGTTGCACGCGCCGATCCGCCAATGGCTCTTCGGGCGGTTCCTGAAAGTAAGGGGCCTGCGGGTTTATCGCAATCCCCACGGGGCCAGGCGATTCATCGAGCACAGGCTTGCCGACTGGTTCATGTCAGCCGTGTCCGTGGGCTTTGGGGCTTATATCGCGTCGCTGCCGTTGTGTGCGCAACACTTTGGAATTCTCAGCCCATATGGCGTCGTGCTGACGATACTGCTTGCCCCAATAGTAGCTGCGGTGCTCGTGCCGGCGTATCTTTCGCTGGGCGTTGCCTGGTTGATGCCGAACCTGGCGAGGGGGCTGACAGGAGCATCGCTCGACGCGGCGGACTTTCTGGCCCAGTGCGTATCCTGGTTTGACCGCCTGCCGGGACTGAGTCTGGGCCTCAGGCCCGTCGGGGCAGCCTGGGTGCTTCTGTGCTACGCGTTTGTGGCGGGCCTGATGCTGCGAAAGCGCCTGCCCTTCGGCAGAATCGCGGTCGGGGCCTGCGCGGCCGTGCTGGTCGGGCTGACGATATGGACCCAGCGAGCGGCGTCGCCACCCGACGTCGCCAGGTTCGATCTGCTTGCCGTCGGGCACGGCCAATGCGGCGTGCTTCATGCTCCGGCGGGGGGAGTGTACCTCTTCGATTGCGGATCGCAGACCGAGCCCGACCTCTACCGCAGCCTCCTTGAACCGTATCTCAAATTCCGCCGCCTTCCCTCGCCGCGCGAGGCGTTCATATCGCACGCGCATACCGATCACTACAACGGCCTGGCTGATCTGGTAAGGACCGGCCGCTTGCGACGAGCGTACATGCCGCGGCATTTCGATTCGCCCAGCAGGCTTTCGCTGGACCAGTCCGCCGGCGAATTCCTTGACCTGCTGCGTCGGCATGATGTCGAGATCGTGCACCTGCACGCCGGCCAGCGCGTAACGCTTGACGACCGGACGCATGTCGATGTGCTCTGGCCTCCGGAAGATTCGACGATAGACGACCCGAACGAGGATTCGCTGGTGCTGCGCGTTGTGTGCGATGAGAAATCACTGGTGCTTCCGGGGGACATCGCTGGGTCTTCGCAGGCGGCGCTGACGGGGGCGGTTGGGATATCAGACGCCGCGGTTCTGCCGCATCACGGCGGTTACCTGCCTACTCTGCGGAACTGGCTGGAGGGCTGTTCGCCGCGCATTGTCATGTGCAGCCGGCAGGGCTCGCCAAGGCCGCCGTACTCGGACAAACTGGAAGGCGGCGCCTTGTACACGATGCTGCGAAAGGAGCGAATGCTGAGGTGGACCTCGCGCCACGGGTGCATCACATTGCGATTCGGCAAGGGCGTTCTTGAGATGCGGACCATGCTTAATGAGTGGTGACGTTTTTGTGTGTTTGCGAAGCGGCCTTAGGAGGGTATATTCCTGTCATAATCAAGGAGCAGTCGCATGAAGTTCACGTCGAAGTCTGTCCTGTTGTGCCTGGTGCTTCTGTCCATGGCGATTGGTTGCGGAAAGGAGCTGACGATTCACCAATACCCGCCGTTCTGGACGCCTGAACTCAAATCCATTGCCGTTGTTCCGTTCCGCGGCCAGGCCGGCGGAGAGGCCATAGCCGAGGAACTGGCCAACTCCCTGCGGGCCAACGCCACCTACAAGGTCTTCAGCCCGGCCGACATTCAGCAACTGGCCTCGATGCAGGATCTTCAAATCGCCTTTGGCGACGACAATGTCGCCATGGCCGCCCAGGTGCGAAAGATATCCTCGCTTGACGTTCAGGGAATTATCTCGGGCTCCGTCAGCACATACGACACCACAACAAGGCACGAGCAGAAGCGCGAGCCCGTAATGGTGTACGACAACAATCTCAAGCGTGAGGTTGCGACGGGCCAGTATCGCAGCTTTGTCGTCACCCGTCACGACGCCAACGCGGTGGCCACCGCAGCCCTGCTTCGGCCCGACGGCTCGACCATCTATGCAACGCCCAGCCCCGCCAGCTATCAGCAGTATGCGGAAGGCTCGCCGCCGCCCAACTCGGCGGAGGGCTGCCTGGCCGTGGCGCGGGCCAATGTTGTCGCACAACTGGTCGAGCATTTCGCCATCGTAAGAAAGAAGATAAAGGTCAAGCCTGACCAGACGCTTATTCCCGCCGGCGATTACTTCGAAGGCAAGTGGGACAAACGAAAGTCATTCATGATCGATGAGCCCGTGGTGCGAATAGTCCTCTGCCTGCCGGGCGAATGCGACCGCAACACGTTCACCGTCGCTATCAGCAGGAAGGAATCGCGAGAGTACATCAAGTCGGAGCAGATCACCTGGTCCCGCGCCATCCCTGCCCGCGGACATGTTTTTGAGTACCCCACTTCCGAGCTTGTGGAAGGCGGCGGCCCGGGCAAGTACGTAGTCAAGCTCTTCTGCGGAACCGACGAAAAGCCGGCCCTTGAAAGGGAGTTCGAAATAGCCGTCGCCAAGCCGAAGTAGCTGCCTTAACCGAGTCGCTGCATGATGGCGCCGGCGATGATCTTCGACGCGGGCATGTGCAGCCCCTTGGCCTTGCACGACATTTCTTCAAGCTTGGCCTTGTCGGCAAGAAGCCGATGGACAATCCCGGCAACGTCGCCGCTGCCCTGGGCGACGATTGCCGCGCCGTGGAGCGAGAAGTATCGGGCGTTGCCCTCTTCCTGTCCCGGCACGGGCTTGAGAAGCACCATCGGCGCTCCGACTGCGCAGCACTCCGCCGTAGTTACTCCACCGGGCTTGGTCACCATCAGCGAGGCGACGGAAACCAGTTCCTGAGCGCGATCGGTGAACGAGACAGGCTTCAGCAGCCCCTCGCGGGCCTGGGGCCAGTTTGCCAGTTGCCCGAGCAGTTGCTTGTTTCTGCCTGCAAGGACGACAAGGCAGCACGGCTGGGGCGATTTCAGTATCTCTCTGGCGATGCTTTGCACCGGTCCGCATGTGAATTCAGCCCCGCCGCTCAGCACCACGATGGGCTTGTCGGCGGGCAGGTTCCAGTCGCGCAGGATGGCGTTGCGGTCCATCGGGGCCGTCCACTTGGGATGCACCGGGATCGTCGTGACGGTTATGTCGTCGTGCCGGATGCCCCAGCTGAGCAGCTTGCCACGGTCCTGCTCGCTTGGAATGAACCATTTCTCGACGCCCTGGGAATACCACCAGCGGTGGGGGTCGTAGTCGGTGACCACCACCATTTGCGGCACGTCAAATCTTCCGGCGTTGGCTGCAAACGTGATGGCGGGGGGCGTGAGAAAATGCGTGCTGACAACCAGGTCGGGTTTTTCCCGTTCAAGCAGGTCGATGAACGGCCTCAGCCAGAACCGCTCGCTTCGCAGGCGAAGCCGCTCATCCAGCGACCGCCCGGGGCGATTGGGACGATTGAATATCCGAAAGCCCAGCCCGTACAACCGCCCGAAGCGGGTCATGCTTAGCGAGTAGCCGCTCTGGTAGTACAGCCGGAACATCGGCGAAAGCAATTCCAGCACGTCCAGATGATCCACCCGCACGCGCGGCGCATCCAAGCGCAACTGCTCCTGCACGGCCTTGGCGGCCTGCGCGTGCCCTGCACCCACCCGAGCGGAAACAATCAGAACCTTCTTACTTGTGCCTGGTTGGTCCATGCGTGCATCAGAACAACGGGTCGTGATAAAATCAAGTCTCAGCCACGAATCGTTCCGCGTGCGCTTTGACGGGTGGCGAGTAGAATTACGCGCCATCTTGACGGCGCAAGCGAGGAAGCATGACCCTTTATGACAAAGATTCAATCCGCCGCTGGGTGCTGCACGTCTTTACGCCCCAAGGCCTCGGGGGCCTGATTCCGGCCTGCCCGTCGAGAACCGAGCAACTGGCGTGGGATTACCTCCTTGCCGCGGGCAAGAGAACCCGGCCCTTGCTGACGGCCTGGGCCTGGGCGGCAATGTGCTGCCCAAATGAGCGCGAAACCCTCCGCCCGCTGATCGTTGCCGTCGAGTGCTTTCACAAAGCCTCGCTTATTCACGATGACATGGAAGACGGCGACTGCCTTCGAGATGGCAGGGCGACGCTGCACAGGCAGGTCGGCCCGGCAGTGGCTCTCAACGCCGGCGACCTGCTTATTGCAGAAGGCTACAGACTCCTGGGCGAGTGCAAGGTTGACGTCAACCGCCGGCTGGCTCTGCTGGTCGCTGCCGCCCGGGCGCAAAGAAAGATGTGCGTCGGCCAGGGCGCGGAACTTGCAGCCCGAGGCGAAAAGCCGCTGACCGTCGAGGCGATGATCGAAGTCTTCTGTCTCAAAACTTCTTCCGCCTTTGAGCTTGCGCTTGTCTTGGCCGCCATTTGCGCGGGCGCCGACGACGAAATTCTGGCGTCGCTTCGCGAATTCAGCAGGCATCTTGGCGTGGCGTACCAGGTAATGGATGACCTTCGCGATGTGGATGAATCTGGCGGTTCGTCCATTATCGCGGCCTTGGCGGCGCGGGAGTCATGCTCCATCGAGGCTGCCCGCGAGTTGGCCGATTCGATTTGGCGCAGGCATTTGCTGCAGGCAAAGGCGTCGGCTGACGTTAGCAACGAGCGCCTGGCCCGAATACTGAGCTGGTCGCTGGATCTTGTTCTTCAGACGCCTGTCTCTGCGCGGGTTCCACTAGGCGCCTTGCCGGTCGCCTCCGGCGAAAGGGGACCGCGCCCGAAAGGTCAAAGGCGCGAGGGATCAAACTTTCTCTTGCCCTGAAAGCTATAACGTCTATAGTAAAAAGTCTACGCGCATGGTCCGTCTGCCAGCGCGCCGTCCTAATTGACATTACTTATGACGGGAGAGCTAATGCCGGCCTCGAAACCTCAGGACATACGGAACATCGTTCTTCTTGGGCATGGCGGATGTGGCAAGACAACCCTTGCCGAAGCTATGCTTCACGCCGCCAAAGTTACTGGCAGACTTGGTTCGGTTGACGACGGAACCAGTATTCTCGACCACTCCGATATCGAGAAAGAGCGGCATCATTCGGTCGACCCGTCTCTGTGCTATCTGGACCACGACGGGAAGACCATCAACGTGATAGACGCCCCTGGATATCCCGATTTCATCGGCGGGTCGATAGCAGCCCTTTCCGGCGCGGATGTCGCGGTCGTCATGATATCCGCCACCGCGGGCATCGAAGTCAACACCCGCAGGTTGTTCCGCATCGCCCAGCAGGCGAATCTTCCTATCGCCATCGTGATCAACAAGATCGACGGCGACAACATAGTCTGGGACTCGCTGCTCAACGACATAAAAGAGACGTTCGGCGTTTCCTGCCGACCAATGAACCAGCCCATGAGCGGTAAAGAGGTGCTTGATTGCTTTGTCAACACCACGGGCGAGGGTTTGCTTGGGTCGGCTGCGGATGTGCGAACGCAGTTGATCGAAAGCGTCATCGAGGCCGACGAGGCGTTGATGGAGGCTTATCTCGGCGGCGAGGAGATTCCCCCGGCCAAACTGGCCGAATCGTTCGCCAAGGCAATGGTCGCCGGCGCCGTGATTCCGATTCTGTTCACCTGCGCAAAGGCCGAGGTCGGCGTGAAGGAATTCATGGACGCCGTGGCCCGTTACTTCCCAAGCCCCGCCGAGACCCCGGGCAGGGCGCTTAAGGACGGCCTCGGCGCGGACGCCAACGAAATCAGCGTTTCGGCGGATGTCGACAAGCCCCTGATCGCCCAGGCGTTCAAGATTGTCACCGACCCGTTCGTAGGCAAGCTGGCCTGGATTCGCGTGCTGCAAGGCCACGCCCAGGGCGACACGTCCTACCTGCTTCGCGACGACAGAAAGCCCGCCAAGATGGGCCACCTGTTCAAGGTTCTGGGCAAGGACACCCACGAGGCCAAGAAGGTTGTCGCCGGCGACATCTTCGCGCTGGCGAAGGTTGAAGACATTCGCATCGGCGACGTTCTTCATACCGAACAGCACCCGCTTTACAGGGCCATGCCCCCGGTGCCGACGCCGATGTATTCACTTGCCGTGACGCCCAAGAGCCGCGGCGACGAACAGAAGATTTCCGAGGCCCTCAGCCGACTTGCGGGCGAAGATCCCACGTTCGTCGTCACCCGCGACGCCCAGACCGCCGAGACCGTCATCAGCGGCATCGGCGATCTGCATCTTCGAATGATGCTGACCAAGATGAAGGTGCGCTTCGACCTTGAAGTGGACACCAAGCCGCCGAAGATTCCGTATCGCGAAACAATCAGCATGAAGGCCGACGGGCACTACCGGCACAAGAAGCAGACCGGCGGCGCGGGCCAGTTCGGCGAGGTTTATCTGCGGGTCGAGCCGCTTGCCCGCGGCGGCGGGTACGAGTTCGTCAGCGAGCTGTTCGGCGAGTCGATACCCCGCCAGTACCTGCCCGCCATCGAGAAGGGCGTTCAGGATGTCTGGAATATCGGCGCCATTGCCGGTTATCCGATGCAGGACATCAAAATCGCCATCACAGACGGAAAACACCACCCGGTCGATTCGAAGGAAGTGGCGTTTCGCACCGCGGGCAAGTACGCCTTCATCGACGCCATTGAAAAGGCCAAGCCCGTGCTTCTCGAGCCGGTGGTGAACCTGGAGATATCCATCCCGGCGCACTACATGGGTGATATCGCCAGCGATCTTTCAGGCAGGCGAGGCAGAATACTTGGCCAGGACATGCTGCCGGGCAACCAGGTTGTGATAAAGGCGCAGGCTCCGCTTGCGGAAGTCATGCAGTACAACAGCCAGCTCCGGTCGGTCACGGGCGGCCAGGGCAGCTACACCATGGAATTGAGCCATTACGAGCCAGTCCCCGGCAACGTGCAGCAGCAGATTGTCGCCGCGGCCGCCAGGCAGAAGGAAGAAGACAAAGACAAGTAGAGAGATTTAGGCCGGCTCAAGGCGAAAAAAGCCTTGTGGCCCGCCCGCAAGCTTATTACAATTCTCGATCCGCTCTTTGCGGACCAGGAGTTTATGAATATGCGGAAATGCCCATTTACGAACAAGAAAACGGTGGCTGGTCGCAGCATTACACGCCGCGGCAAGGCCAAGTATTTAGGCGGCGTCGGCAGGAAGACAACCGGCATAACCAAGCGCAAGTTCCGCGCTAACATGCAGCGGGTCCGGGCAGTCATTGACGGAAAGGTCACGAAGATCAACGTTTCCGCCAAGGCGATCAAGATGGGCCTTATAGTCAAGCCTGTTCGCCGCGACTACACTCCGCCCGCCGAAGCCGCCGAATAGGCGCACAAAAACCAGCAAAAATCAAAAAAGCCGGTGGATTTGATCAATCCGCCGGCTTTTTTTGCGCCCATTGGCGATAATTCTAGTGATTGAAATGCCGCGTGCCGGTGAAAATCATTGCCAGGTCCAGCTCATTTGCACGGGCGATGACGTCGGCGTCTTTCTTGCCGCCGCCCGGTTCGATGACGGCCGAAGCGCCCGCCTCGACGGCCCAGTCCAGGCTGTCGGGGAACGGGAAGAAGGCGTCGCTGGCAAGGACGCAGCCTTTAGTGTCGACAACGTTGCCCCCGCCGTACGCCTTTGAAAGCATTGTCGCCAGGCGGGCCGAGTTCACCCTGCTCATCTGCCCGGCGCCTGCGCCCAGCAGTGCGTTGTCTTTGGCCAGCACTATCGCGTTGCTCTTGACGTGCTTGCACACCAGCCAGGCGAACCGCAGATCGTCCATCTCGCTTTTGGAGGGCTTGCGTTTGGTGACAACTCTCCAGCAATCCTCGTTGAGCCCCAGCAAGTCTCGGTCCTGAACGATCAGTCCGCCCACGACGTACTTGACGAACTTTTCCTTATTTCGCCGGCTGCTCAGCGGGCCTGTCTCAAGCAGTCTCACGTCGCCGCCCCAACCTTCACGAGCGCGGATTATTCCAAGCGCTTCGGGTTCGAACGAGGGAGCGATGATTATTTCAGCGAAGAATCCACCCGCCCCGGCCGCCTTGCCCCATCGCTTGTAGCTCTCGACAATCGCCGAGGCCAGATCGGCGGTGACAGGCCTGTTGACGGCGATTATTCCGCCCATGGCCGCGTTCACGTCGCCCAGATACGCCTTGCGGTAAGCCTCGACAAGATCGTCGTCGATAGCGCATCCTGCCGGGTTGGCGTGCTTGATTATCGCCACGGCGGGCGGGGCGAAATCCTTCACCAGTTCAAGCGCGCCGTTGGCGTCGAAGTAGTTGTTGTACGAAATCTCCTTGCCGCCCAGCAGCCTGGCCCGTGCGACGCATGCTTCAGATGCATCGGCGCCGACGTAGAACGCCGCCTTCTGATGCGGGTTCTCGCCGTAGCGAAGATCGGCGCTCTTGCGATAGCTGAACGTCAGACGCTCGGGGAACTCCTCGCCCAGGCGGCCCGCCAGATGCGACGAGATCGCGCTGTCGTAGTGAGCGGTGTATGCAAACGCCTGCCTGGCCAGACGCGCCCGCAGATCGTCGCTGAGCTTTCCGCTGTTGGCCCTCATTTCGTCCAGCACGAGGCTGTACTGCGACTTGTCGGTGACTATGCCGACGAACCTGTGGTTCTTGGCGGCGGCTCGCACCATCGTCGGGCCGCCGATGTCGATCATCTCAACCGCCTCAGCCAGCGTGCAGTCGGGCCGGGCGACGACGTTCTCAAACGGGTAAAGCCCAACGCATACCAGGTCTATCGGCTCGATGCCGTACTTCTTCATGTCCTCCTGGTGGGACGGGTCGTCTCGAAGGGCGAGAATGCCCCCATGCACCTTCGGGTGCAGCGTCACGACGCGATGGCCGAGCATCTCGGGGAAGCCGGTCCATTCCTGCACGTATCGAACCTTGATGCCCCGCGCCTCTATGGCCTTGGCAGTTCCGCCGGATGAGATGATCTCGACGCCCATATCCGCAAGTGCGCGGGCAAAATCTTCAATGCCAGACTTGTCAAAGACGCTGATAAGCGCCCGTTTCACGGAAACGCCATCCATGATTGGTCCTTCCTTCAGTTCAATCCGTTGATCGCCGGCCTGTTGCGGCCGAGTTACCTTGCCGTCTCAAGCATCTGCTTTGATATCGTTCCGGATGCGACGGGTCGCAGGCAATGCACGACGCCCTTGCCGTCGGCTCCCCAGATGGCAAGGTCGGTTGTGTTACCCATAAGGAGCTGAAGCTGCCCCGGCTTGACCACGTTTTGGACCTCCCCTGTGGCCTCGTCGACCACCATCAGGGTGTGATTCTCGCCGTGCACGTAAACCAAGCCTTCTCCGGCGGCGACCACCGACAATCCATCCGCCAGCCGCCATCGCTCCTGACCGTCAGCTATGCTCACAGCGGACAGTCCGCCGAACGCCGATCGAACCATAACGCTCGACTCGGTCAATTGCACGCCGCTGGTGATCACGCCTTCTGTCACATAGGGATAGGCCCACAGTGGGCGCTCGGACTGCGGAGTGAAAGCGTGCAGGCGGTTGTCTCCGCCCGCCACAAACACGCCGGAATCGCTAACAGCGAATTCATGCGTTATCGGCGCGCCAAGATCCCTGTTCCACACGATGTTGGCGCCGTGGCCTTGTATCGCCACTGCACGCAGCACGCCGTCCTGGCCGCCCACGTAGAGCGTGCTGTTTTTGAACACCGGCGGGGCGACCACCGACTGCACCGACCACATGGCCCAGGCTTGTTCCGTTGTCTGCATGCTCAACCCGCGGTAAGAGGCGTCGGCTGAGGCTAAAAAGACAAGAGTTCCGTCGGTAGCGCAGGCGCTGTTGGCGGAAAATTCAAGCGCGATCTCTCTGAGGACTTGTCCCGAGTTGCGGTTGATCACGAACACTTTTCTGCGGGTGTTGGTGATAACCACGTCGTAGACGTCGGTCGCCTGCCTGTTCCGCATGATGTCCAGAACGCCGGGAACCTTCTCGCTGAGCATAACCTTGGTGGCATGAACCGGCCTGTACGGCATTTCTCCGCGCGAGCCGATCGCCAGCCGCCATCGGACAACGCCGATAGTCGGATCCATCGCGATAAGGTTGCCTCGATTGGTTATGCAGTACAGGGTGTCGTCCAGGTGATGCATACTGGTGACCCGCTCGCCGCTCATCAGCGCCAGCGGCATGCTCCAGTATTCCTGCCAACCAATCGCGGAAATCTCTTTTGGCGCCTGGGCTAAGGGCAGTTGTGGCTTGACGGCGGGGCGGCACGCGGAGACAGAAAACACGACTACCGCCGCCAACAGCATGGTGATGCTTCGCATTCGATACTCCTAGAGGTCAATCAAGCGTTACGAAATCGCCCAGGTCAATGCGGCTGGCGTCTTCGAAAGTCTTCAGCCGCTCAATTCGGTCGAGGTCGTCGGCTATTCGGTGCGCAAGCTTGAAGATGTAAGGCCTGCCTTCAAGCCTTGCTCGAAGGTCGCTGATCATCTCGCTCCAACTGCCTTCATACAGTTCTCGCTTAAGGACGACGAGCATGCGCTCCTCGTTGCTCATCTTGTCGAGGAAACGTCGAATGTCATCCGGGAGCTTGGACGAAGCGGAATCCACTTCCTGCACCTCGCGC
>JAAYCO010000127.1 GCA_012729725.1 Planctomycetota bacterium | reverse complement strand
CTGTGCTGCCGTGAAGACTCCGGTGATACGCGATTACAACACGACGATTTTCAACCAGTACGTCATTCTTGTTGAGCGTCGCAACGAATTGCAGGCGTTTTTGAAGGAAAACGGCATCGGCACCGAGGTTTATTACCCCGTCAGCATGCACGAGCAGGAATGCTTCCGCAGCCTCGGCTACAAGACCGGCGACTTCCCCAACAGTGAATATGCCGCCAGCCATTCCCTGGCCCTGCCGATATACTGCGAGCTTTCGCAAGAGCAGATTGAGTTTGTCGCGAGCAAGGTCAAGGAATTCTGCAAGTAGAATCAGGCGAACAAATCTTGGCAAAACAGATTGACCGCAGTGTCGACTGCTTCTGTGGTTGGAGTCGCTTTCGGGAACAGGCCCAAGTGACTTGCTTTGCCAGAACTAGATCCGTGCTGCGTGTAGCATATGCCGGTAACGCTCACCGGCGCAAAGCACTGTGCATGATAGCCATCTAGATTTTGTAGCAACATGAAAGAACAAGGGTTTAGCAAAGTCAGAAGCATCCCTATTAATCGTCCCGATATTCCTGATTGGGCTTTTGAGGATTTCTTGTCCAGCGAGCATTCGGTTAAAGACTTTGAATCTGCTTTCTCTGTCTATATGGGCGGTAGTGGACAAGCCGCGTTGACAGCTTCGGGAAAGATGGCTATCTACCTGCTATTCAAGCTGTTGGGCCTAAAGGGGAATGTGATTACGTCTCCGTTAAGTTGCTCAATGGCATATGCGCCCATAATAGCGAATGGCATGAAGCTTAAGTTTGTGGATATCAATCCAAAGACTTTTGTTCTGGACGAGTCTAAGGCCGAGGGATGCATAGATGTGAACACGGCTGCAATATATGTTGTTCATCTTGGGGGGACGACTCCCGATATGGCAAGGCTTCGTCAGATTGCCGACGAGCATAATGTACTGCTGATCGAGGATTGTGCGCAAGGACTGGGTTCGCAGTTTTCAGGTAGAAAGGCCGGTAGCTTTGGCCACTATTCATGCTTTAGTTTTGCAAAGAACATGTGGCTTGCTGGATGTGGGGCTGTATTTTCACATAATCCAGTGCTCATACAAAAAATTAGGGAGCATCAGGCTTCGCTACCAGAAGCCCCTCAAGGTCTTCTGAAATACAGGTTTGAACGCGACATGCTGGAGTCTCGGCGAGGTTTCGATGATGTTGCTGACCAGAAATACTACACGGACTTCGTAATGCCTGCGAAGAATGCGAATGTGGGCATTGATTATAATGGATATTTCACCAAGAAGGATGTGTATTGTCGGCCTTCTGATATACAGGCATCTTTGCTTTATGAGCAATTATTGACAATCGATGAGAAAAATTATGTCCGTCGCATGACAGCCCACAAGATAATTAACGGACTTGATGACTTGGGCGTATTTCAGTCAGAACACGAACGACAATCGGTCTACAGCAAGCTGTATTTTGTTCCCAGACGCGATCTGGATAACAGAACAACGATTCCAATGCTGGTGGCGGATGGGATCGATGCAAAGCATCTCACAAAATCTCATGGGGTGCATTTTCAGGAGAGGTTCGATATGTGGGATAGATTCAGGCCATTTGTTGCTGCGGACAGCCTGGAGGAGTATTGCAGGATCCATGATAAAATAGTGGCATTACCTATTTCATCCAAGATGAAAAACGAAGAAGTGTCACATATCATCAATCGTTGCAGATGCATATTCGGTTAGTGCGGAGGCAAGCCATGAAGAAGATTACCGTATTGCTCACGGCCGTTGGTTGCCCTGGTGGGCCTTCGATTATCCAGGGCCTGAGACAGGACGACCGCCTACGAATTGTGGGCGTTGATATGAACCCTGATCCACCAGGCAAGTATCTGGTTGACGCCTTCTATCCAGTTCCTCCAGGAAGGGACAAGTCATATATCCCGAGGATGCTGGAGATAGTGGAACAGGAATCTGCAAGGCTCGTTCTTCCTCTGGCGACGTTTGAGCTTCAGAATCTGGCGGCTAACCAGCATTCCTTTGTCAAACGTGGATGCATTGTCTGCGTCAGTGATCCTGAGCCGCTCGAGATAGCGAATAACAGGTATCTTCTGTTCTCAAGGTTCAGCAACGAAGATTTTGTTCCGGGTTTCCGCGCACCCAAAAACTTGCAGCAGATGAAGCGGCACATGGGGGAACTGGGGTTTCCCCAAAACAAGGTTGTCATAAAGCCATTTATCAGTCATGGCAGCATCGGGCTGAGAATAGTCGACCCAAACCTAGACACGTTCAGCATATACCGTAATCAGAAACCCAGCGCGATTTTTACCAACATGAGGGCGATTGAAGAAATCTTCGCTGACCAGTCTTTCAGCGATATTTTGGTAAGCGAGTTTCTGCCCGGAAAGGAATATGGCATCGACCTGTTGCTCGATCCGAACACACATAAAGTCATAACGGGTGTGGTTCGTGACAATGGCGAGGTGCATCTAAGCGCCATCAGTTCTGGCAGAATTATTAAGCATGACGCCATGTATGCCTTGGGCGTCCAGATAGCCGAATCGCTCGGTTTGAGCTATGCGATTAACATCGATATCAAGCTTGACCGGGACGGTCGTCCAAAGTTGATGGAGATCAACCCTCGTCTGCCGGCAACGTCGTTTTTGGCTTTTAGCGCGGGCCTCAACCTGCCATTGCTTTCTGTGAAATTGGGCCTGGGGGAGGAGTTCCCGTTACCCAAGCCGTTAAGCGATGTGAGAATTTACCTCTACAGAGGTTTCTTGACGATCCATAATAACCGGCCTAAGGATCGCTGCTGATTACATAACCCATCGAGATAGTTGAAAAGCTTCAGCCCAAGGTACGCCAATCTGGGTGCCCCTGGTCCGGGCCAATGCAAGGATGAACTCCTCGCTGCTGTAGGACCGGTGGCTCTGGGACTTGTAGCACTTCATTGCCGCGATTTTCTTCTGCAGATGCTCTCGTTCAAGACGGCAGAAACTGGTGGTAGTGAAGGTAAGGTTGTTCCATGGCATCTCATAACCGAGCATGCAGGTCGCCTTAAAAGCTCTAAAGCCTTCCTGCGCTACCTGCTGATGGTCCTGATGAGTGTCGTCTACAGATGGCAGGAAGACAAGATCTGGTTTGATGTTGGCCTTCAGTTTGACAAGGACTTCCAGAATCTCTTGACGCAGTTCAGGAAAGCGTCTCACCGGGAAATCAAGCACCTGAACACGGCTTCGATCGATTCCCAGAACAGATGTCGCTTCTCCAAGTTCATGAATCAGCGTATCCGGCGGCAACTTCCTGTCCAGGCTTTCACGGCAGCCGCTGAATGCAACGTAGTGAGCTTCCCAGCCTTCTTCAATGTATCTTGCTATCGTCCCGCCGCAGCCGAATTCGCCGTCATCCGTATGCGGAGCCAATATCAGCATCCTTTTGCTCATCATCTCTCCGTGACCAAGCATTGCCAGATATTACATCGGCCAGCAGCACCATCGCGATTAGCTTGATCATTCATTTTGCTCAAAGGAAGGATCCGGGCCATTAGCTGACGATTGAACGCATGCTTCTTGAGGCGACGTCCTTATCTTTCGATAGGTGTTTATCAAGCGGAAAAAGGCCTGCCGAACCTCGAATACTCCCAAGCACTTGAAACCTGCCTTCTCAATCCCCCTTTGCGACGCGTGGTTTTCGGGATCCGTCCAGATGAAAATAGGCACGTTATCTGCTTTTCGAGCGACAGCGATAGTATGTGCGAGTAGTCTGCCGTAGAGTCCTTTGCCCCGGAAATCCGGCATTGTCCAGTAAGAGCTTAGAAGGAAAGCATCTCTTGCCAGCCACCCATAGCGTCGACGAAAGGGCTTCCAGCCGCGAATCCACCCAAATGACGCAACCTTGCCTTGATCCATCAGCACAAGGCATTTGCCGCCGTGCCTTAGCATTTCTCTAAGCCGCAGCTTATATTCAAACCTGCCATATCTTTCCTGCAGCGCCTGTTTTACCACCCCCACCGGCAGATGCTCAGCATCATATGTTTGAACCGCAGCATCAAGTTTGCCATCACCCTGCGCAGTTGCATCATATGAATAGATGACCCATGAGCCGTGCCAATAGATGACCGCCGAAGACAACCTTCTCAATAGCGACAGTATTAGCACATGTATCTCCAAGAATCGGTACTATCGGGAGCTCTTCTGGTCCTCAATGGGCTTGTCGCCCCTTCGACGTATGCAGAACGTCCAAATGCCGTGCAGGCAGCCCAACCCGTAGCTGAAATGCAGAATTACAAAGGCCAAAGGTGCGAGCAGACTATGGCGGAATCCAGCGCTTCTGCCGATTTTGGCCGCGCCGATCAGCAGCAGCAGCAGGTATGCTGCCCCAGCCGCCATAAGCAGATGCTTGGCTGGTCTCCAAAGCAGAGTGGCCAGTATAAGAACGACCCACCCGCCCACGAATAGCATGGGGACGATTTGGCGTGCTGTTGTAATTCGCCCCGACTTCTGCATATTGCGGATTCTCCAGAAGCCGTATTGCCAATACTGGCGCCAAAGCTTCTGAAATGACGAACGAGAACTGTAGTAGTGTATCCGCCGCCCATCGTGCAGAAGCTTACCGCCTGCCGCAATAATGCGGTCTGTCATGTCCACATCTTGGTTTCGGATCATCTCCTCATCGAAGTAGCCGACCTTGTTGAACACCCATTTCCAGAAGACAGGCCCGGCGATAGCGTCAGTGACATAGCACACGTGATCGCGGCAGTGATATCTGGCTCCACCCGTTCCGAAGGGTGAGCATGAAGCTTCACCAATCGTCTGACTGACAAAGCTGGAGTACTGTGGGACACATGCACCACCCATAGCCCAGACGTCGGGATGATCCAACAGGTCCGCCACACTGAGACGGACGAAGTCCGGACTCACTGTAGAATGGCCGCCGACGATACAAACGATATCGCCGCGGGCGTTTCTCACCCCTTCATTAAAAGCTGCTGGAGTGATCCGCCGTGGGTTCCGAACCAGACGCACACGGGGGTCTTCTTGTGACAGCTGCGCCACAATGTCTGGCGTCCGATCCTCGCTCATTCCGTCGACCACCAGAACTTCCAGGCGATTAATGGGATAGTTGTTGGCCAAAACCGCGCGGATGCCTGTTTCGATGAATTTCTCCTCATTGCGCGCAGGAATAATAACAGAAACCATCGGCAAGTCGCGGATGACCTCGTCGCCAGATAACAATGAGTTTTCCTGGAGTTGCGTCATGTGAACCTCCCTATCTGAAACAAGCCCCCATTATACCATTCTCTAAGTCTTATCTCAAAACCTGAGGAGGGTTAGTTGCGAAGCATACCTTATTTTATCGGCCAATGCTTTGCCGCGTATGAAAGAAATTGTCTGGCGCAACATGGGCTGCTGCAGTATAATCATGCGGTCACGGAACCATTAGGAGATGCTCCAATGTCATTACTGGCGGGAGTTTGTGAAAAGATCGCTGGCAAGCGGCTTAAATCCTTGAGGTGTCATAGCATACCAATGCTGGTCTGGAAGCAGATTCGAAAATACATAAACGTGTCTTGTGCACCCTATGTTCCCCTGAATGTATTTCGAATATGGCTTTACCGCTTGGTAGGTTACAAAATTGGCAAAAAGGTCTTTATTGGCATGCAATGCTATCTGGACGATGTCTGCCCGCAGGAAATGGTTATCGAGGATAATGTGACGATTAGCTATCGAGTCACTTTTGCCTGTCACGGACCAAGAATGGAGAATCGCAAGCTTGTATTACGGGAAGGCTGTTATATTGGCACCAGCGCCACCGTGCTGGGGGGGGGGTGGAAGTTGGTCCCTATGCCACAGTTGGTGCTTGTGCGTTGGTGACGCGATCAGTTGCGGCTTTGACGACAGTGGTTGGCGTACCAGCCAAGCCTATTAGGACCGGACGCACTCCCTGGAAAGCAGATGACCACCGGGTGGAAGAGCTAAAGGTAAGGTATTGTCAACAGACATAGCGGCCTTTGCCTGCTAAGATTTGATGCGGCAAATGATTGAAAGGAGTTTACCACTGGATGTTCGTTCGAGCTGATCAACGTACGTGATTCGCAAATCAATCCGGCCCATTTTCTGTTTGAACTGCTCGCGAATATTTATCTCGTCTTCAGACGTGTAATCCTTAGCCTTTATGACGCGAACCTCAAGTCGTCCAGGCTCATTTTGGAGGCATTGCATGCCTTCGATGTGGTTGCATCGTTTTGCTATTACACTGATATTGCCTATGCGCCTGCCATCTGATGTAACCAGTGTGTGCGAGGTTCTGCCATATACGTATGAAATGACCGGACTGGCAATGTGTTCGCAGATAACATCCTTCTCAGGCCTTGCCACCAGATCGCCCACTCGATACCGCAACAAGGGCGACGCCAAATTATCGAACCCCGTGCAGATCATCTCGTAAAGGGGCAAACCTTCTTCCGACTGTTCATACGGGCAGAACTCAATAACGCCATAATCCATGTCATAGTGCATGTGGCCGCACTCATACTCGGTAATTGAGCTTGACTTTTCATTCTGCCCGTACATGTCATATGCATGGGCATTGAAACCATACTCTATCCAGTGCCGGTATTCCGGGAGCAACTGCTCTGAAGTTACGAATACTGCCTTTATTCCCTCGGGCCGTGCCAGACTATGTTCGACAATGTGACGCCCGAGCATGGCTATTACTGATGGGTATCCAGTAAGGTAGACGTGTTGGCGGCGGCGGATTTCGTTGACATAGAGCGGTATAGTCTGTGGTGTGATGTGAAAAATGCTGTAGCATGTTTGATTTGCCGCATAGTTGTGCCGCCAGAACGGCGGATGCATGCAATCTGCCTTGACTATCTGAAGGCCTGTGAAACTCCCGTAGGAATCCCCACGTTTTACACCAGGTTTTCGTCTTGCCCACGAAAAGGCGTATTCTCGTTGCTCAGTTTCCAAACTCCAGTAGTTTGTCAGGGGATAGCCTGTGGACCCGCTGGTAGTGGCGCTGAGCATCGACTTCTTGGGAATGGCGTCAGAGAGAAGAGAACTGCCGGCCGAGCGTACATCAGACTTCTCAAGAACTGGCAGTTTGGGAAGATCCGCCACCCGTACTATGTCGGCAGGCGTGAGCTTGTTATTATCCATGCGCTGACGATAGAAAGGCACGTGTTCATAGCAGTAGCGGATCAGCGTCTCAATCTTCTCGTCCTGGAATGCTTCCAGATCGGAGCGCGACCAAGTCCGAGCATCCCTGAAGAAACTGTAATATTTGCCAAAATGCTTGCCACTCCTAATCAGACGCTTTCTGAGCCCAAAAACGGATGCGAAAAGCTCTTGGCACAAGACCGGGCTATGATCGTATATGCACCGCGTAAGACGATTGTCCATCGTTCACTGCCTCTTCAGGATCTGGTTATACATATCAGACAACTTAATAGCCTCCGAGCGACAATCGATATGCTTCGCACAGTAGTCCGGGCCAACTTGGCTGAGATTGTTGCGATCATTCCTGTTTACAAGCGCAGCAAGCTGTGCGTAGTATTTGTCAACGTCCTCAGGCGCCCAAGTCACTGCTGGGCAATCATGAATCAACTCATAGAGGGCTGGAACTTTGGTTGTGATAGTGGGCAGGCCAGACGCCAAATACTCAAATACTTTGAGCGGTATAACATGTTGAATTTGTCTGCTACCGACTTTGTGATAATTCACACCAATTCTGGCCTTGCATAGATGCTGCGCTACATCCTCATGCGGTATCTTGCCAATTCCCACCAATCGGTCGCATATGTTGCCCGTCACATGCTGCTTGAACCACTCCAGCATTGGCGGATGCATGCCAAGAATGATGAACTTCCAGTCGGGATAATCCGCAAGAAACCTGCGAGCTATTTCGACCAGAATTCTGAGTCGTGGCAAAGATATAGTGCCCAAATGTATAATGTTGTTCTCTCGTTGCTCGTATGGCAGCCAGGCTTGATCACGAGCTTGAAGGAAACGAGGGGCAGGGAAATTGTGAAAAACCGTCAATCGGTGAGTGAGACGCCGGTAATATTCCTCATGCCGAAATGTTGTAACAACCCACCCGTCCATGCGTCGGGCGCAATATCTGTCAACTGCGTCCATAACAGCGACAAGAGGACGTTTTGCCCAATCCGGCAGCCAGTCACGAAGGAACAGCAATCCCACATCTTCATGGGCATCGAATACAACCTTTTTGCCCAAGAAGGTTTTCGCCAGTAAGGCAGTTGGCAGAAGGGCCGGATCGTGGAAGTGGTAAATATCGGCATCAATTGCACGAACCATGCCAAGTGCATGCCACCAGGACGTCAACATCCTCTTGAGACGATTATCGGATCGATCGAACCGCCGAATTTGAATACCTTCCCGTGTTTCGTCGGCGGGGTGTGCAGCTGCAACTGTGACGTGCCATCCCAGTTCTTGCAGGCATTGAGCCTCACGATGAAAAATTCGTGCGTCTGTTGCATGATGAATTGCAATATGCGCGACGCGATTCATAAATCCTTCCTCATCCAAAGCTTAACGATGACGCTTAATGACAAGCTTCCTTATTGGATGGAAGACAGTGGTGTTGTCATACAACAGCGCAGAAAAAAGCTTACAACGCAAGTGTATTATCGCAAGCACCTTCGTTTGGAGCAAATGTTTTCCTCCATGGCCAGCAGTACCCATGAATCAGCGATGAGTCCAAAGGATTATTCCCAGCTTGCCGATATACTCTTGGGAGACCGCCTCGCCTTCGATATACTGCTGAAACTGAAGCATTGTGGAAGGTCAAATGGGCATTGTCATCGCGATTGTTGTTTTGATTGGCTTACCTTTTTTCTTCCGGCGCTACCGGCTTGAAGGATTGGTAGCTGCCTATGCACATGGGTTGCCGGTGTTCTATCTCATCAGCGACTACATTAAGTTGCCTCTGTCACGTGAAGTCACCGGGGCGTTTCTGGCCGTTACGGGCGGTATCTCGCTGATGGCGTTTTTGTTTTATCGGCCTCAGGATGCGTCTGAAGGTCCACAAAGCAGGTTCACGCTGGCATTTGGCCTATTGTTTGTTTTGGCACTATCTTGGTTTATCTTCCATATTTTTGAGCGTTTTTTGACCAGCATTATCATGGAGCGGGTGGAATTCTTTAAGTGGGCTTACTCCTTGACCAACTGGTTTTTGGCTCTGGGACTCGGTTATTTCTTCTGTCTGAACGGGCTGCGCGTGCAGCGCGTTTTAAGGGCAATTGCGGTGCTCGGAATAGTCATGTGCACCATAACTCTGGTTTTCTTTTTCACAGGGCGAGGTGACTTGACTCTGAGCTATGGCATGAGGTTTCATGCCACTGAACACCTTGGCGGAGGCAGTTACTCAATTCATGCCGCAATGGCCGCAGGTGGACTACTGGGCGGGTATCTTGTTGCGCAACACCGCCTCAGCGCTCGCCGTATTGTTTTTGTCATAGCCGCAATGATGCTTTTTGTGTCCACTAGCATACTGGGAGGAAGTCGCAGTCCGATTGTGGTAATGGTGTTGGTGGTGTTCTTTGCACTAGGCACATTTCGTTTCCGTTACATACCCATAGCCTTGTGCAGTATGGTGGTAGCCCTTCTGATAGTAGTCTTTGTTGTAGCCCCACTTCTGCCAGAAGGGGGGTTTAAACGAGCTATGACATTCGAGAGTATGGTGGACGGGGTGGCTACGCGTCTGTGGTTGGTTCATGAATCGCTGAATATTCTTAATGTTTCTCCTGTCTGGGGGCGGACGATTGGGTTAGAGCAGGTCATCGGCATGGCCTACAGCCACAACTTCACGCTGCAGATGCTCGTCGAAACTGGTCTTGTTGGATTTGGTTTATATTTGTCGGCCACCACAATCGTGGCCATCTACTGGTTCAAAATGCTGGTTGGATATCAGCGAGCGTATTTCGCCATAGGTGCGCCTTTGTTGATCTATTTCCTTGCTGTTTGGCTTGAGGCGCATGCGCATGGCGATATCATGAATCGGTCTTTGTGGTTCTGTCTTGGAGCAATGGCAGCTCATCCCCCAGTCCAGCGGTTTTCTAGCGACGATGAGCAACTTGACAAAGACATGTTATGTCAAGGGCAACTGCAATAAATGGCAAACCACGAAGCCCACTCTGCAATGCCGAGTCAAGCAGTCCAAGCGCATGATGCTGGCAGGGGTTCCTTTGCACCAAGGCTGCTACGTATAATTGCGATGATGGTTAAGAGGGGGCTAGGTACGTTTTCGCGGCTTGGCGTCGAGAAGCTAGTCGTTATACCATTACTTCTACACATGCTATCCGCAGAGGAGATTGGTAATGTGGTATTGGCGCTCGGTTGGGGCAGACTTTTGCTGTCATTCCCGGCGCATGGTGCATCTGATGGACTGATGAGGCTGCATGCCGCGGCGCATGACAAGGGTGAGTGGCCGGCACTTATGCGAGCCGGTTTGCTGCTGTGCAGCGTAATCATGATCGGTGTTGGTGGGGTCGTATTGGTGGGGGCATTAATAGGCGGCCAACGAGAAACCAACCCCGATTTGCTGTTTTACGGCATTCCAATGGGTGTTGTGTGTATCCTCGAGGGCATGCGCGCCATAGCGACGACCCCACTGAGGATTGATCTGAAGTTTGGGACCATGGGCGTCATAGAGGCGGCTGTTGGGGTGCTCATGCTCCTGTCGATTCCGCTGGCATTGCTGTTTGGGGTCGCGGGGCTCCTTGGCGGATATCTGATTTCGGCCTTGATTACTCTGTTGATTACCACGTGGCTGATCAGAGGTGTGATACTGTCGTCCCAAGGCAGCATGAAACGCTGGTTCATCCCATTAGTATCGACTTCGGGTATTTTTGCGCTGACAAGCGGATTTGCGTCAGCAACCCAGCAGGCAGGGCGGCTGGCACTGGGGTTCTTCGAATCTGCTGATACTGTGACAGTATTCTACGCTGCTGAAGCAGTCATAATGGCGATGTCTGTGCCTATCACATATGTCAGCGGCATCTTGTATACTCTCATTGCACGAAAAAGCAGCATGCATACGGTTTCCCGTAAGACCATGGTGCAGCACATGTGTGGATCGCTGGTCGGGGCAGGCCTTTTCCTGATTATCGCTCATATAGCGGGTATCTGGTTGCTATATCGGCTGTATCCATCTGTTGCCGCCGAGGCAGAGCCGGTGTTTCGCGTCAAGGTGTGGGGAGCGGCCTTCATTGTTTTATATCTATTGACAAGAGGTTTTGTCTATCGGTTCAGTCGTCTGCGAAGCATTACACTCATGTCAGCTATCAACCTGCTCTGCGTGGGCGGTGGCGTGTTGATACTAACTCCGTTGTATGGGCTCATGGGGGCTGCGTGGGGTGTTACAATCGGAAACGTGCTGCTGGGCTTACTGTGGTTTGGCGTGTATGTCACCAAGTACGTTTTTGGACAACCACCAACCGTGCAGGTCCTTGGTGTTGGCCAGCCGGATAATGCAACTAGCTAGTTGGCACGCCTGTTCTGCAGAGACGTGCGAATGCAATCTACTTGAAACTGAACCGACCGTGCTATGCCAAAATCCTGGCGGATCAAGCCGGCAGCATGTGCACCCAGGTGTTGGCAAGTGTAAGGATCATCCAGCAGATTCAGTGCTTCCGAGCAGAAGGCGTCCACATCTTCCGGCTGGACAAGGGCTCCAGTTGCCCCGTGCTGAATAACATCACAATTGCCGCGGACGTCGTAGGCGATGGCCGGCTTGCCGGCGGCGGCGGCTTCGAGAAGAAAGCGGGGCAGGCCCTCGCGGAAGATGCTGGGGAACAGGGCCAGCGTACAGCGGCGGACAAGATCGGCTGACTTGTCAGTCCAGCCGATGACGTGCACATGCGGGCCGATCTTTCTGGCCTCGGCTGCGATCTGATCCCACAGCGGACCCTCGCCGGCGAGAAGAAAATCAGCACGGTCGCCGAGTCTGCGGGCCAACTCAAGAATGTCCCCGGGTCGCTTGTCGGGTATGAATCGCCCCAGGTAAAGCAGCAGCGGCTTGTCGGGGCGGAGGGCGAACTCGGCGTCGATCTGGCGTCGCGTTGCGTCATCCAGCGGCTGGGCGTAGGCATCCACATTTACGCCAACGCCGGGAATCTTCATGCAGAATCCGCCCGGCCTGGTGAGTCGGTATCGTCGGCAGGCATGTTCGTCGATCTCGTTCATTACCAAAACTGCGTCGGTATATCTGCCCGCGAACTGCTCTATCATTCGCAGCGCAGTTCGCACGTGCCATGGTTGACGCGGCGTGAACGGCAGGCCGTGGGCGACGTACATGGTCGCGCCCACCAGGCCGCGGGAGGCGTAACGGGCAATCCAGCTCATGACGGGGGTGTGCACAACCATCAGGTCGTACCTGCCAGCCTTAAGCAGCCGGCGAACGTGACGATAGACGCACACCCAGTGCGTGGGCTTCTTCCACGACCCTCTGGGAATCGCGTGCAGTGGATAGCCCGCAGCCGCCAACGGCGCAAAGTTCGGTCCGTCTTCCATGCAAGCAAGCTCTACCTGCGCGCCCTGCGCCTTGAGCGCATCGCACACCGGCAGGACGAACAGCCTCAGCGGCCCGGCCTCATTGGCTATTTGCAGGATGCGGATGTTCTCAAGCGTCATCGGCTTGGGCCTTCCCCCAATCCCTCGGCGAACGTGACGATTCGCCGGGCAACGTTCTTCCAGCTGTACCTATCGGCAACACGGGCATGGATCCGTTCCCGCCCATGCCTGAGCGACGGGAGCTGAGGCAGAAGATGCTCAATGGCGTTGGCAAGGTGGCTGGGTGAAGATGCGTCAAACACGCCTGGCAGGCCAAGGTCGGCCAGGATGGGCTCAAGCCCGCTGCCGCGTGGAACCAGAACTGGCAGGCCAACGGCGATGGCCTCGAAGAATTTCAGGGGTGAGCCGTAGGGCAGAATATTCTTGTCGTGTCGCGGCAGTATCGACGCATCGCACGCCGACAGAAAAGCAGCTATTCGACTGTTGTCCATTGGCGGCAGCAAGCTCACCAGTGGTTGCAAATCATCCTGCTGAACTCTTTGCCTTATCGATTCCTCCATCTGCCCGCCGCCAACAAGCACAAAGCGGAAGCCCGCAACCTTCCTAGATTTCAACAACGCGACGGCGTCGAGCAGGAAATCCAGCCCTTGCCAGGGAGCGAAGGTTCCAACAAATCCAATGATGACGTCATCAACGCCAAATTGCATTTCGGTGCGGCAGGCTGCCGTGTCCAGCGGCTGCATGATGTCAGTCGGCGATCCGTTGGGAATGGCGATGCATCGGCTGGGCCTGGCGCCGCGGGCAATGTTCAAATCCCGCAGGGGTTCAGTCACGCATACCAGCCCGTGAACGAGGCTGTTGTTGATGCTGTCGATCATCCGGGTGAGGCGCGCGACCCATCTGGATTCGCCTCGAAGCAGGATTTCCTTGTCGGTTGCGCCGTCAATCTCGACTATGAGTGCGGTCCCGAACAGCCTGGAGACGACAGCCATCAAGCCCGAGAGAAAGCACGTTCTGACATACACGACTTGCGATCGATTCCTGACCATCCACACCGGCAGCAGAAGCACCGCAAGCGCCTGGAACAACAGGAATGACAGCATCGATCTTCTGCCGAGACTGAGGAAGCCAAATTCGCCGCCCAGCGACGGCTGGGGCATGTCGCTATAGGATGGGGCGACAACGGCAACGTCGTGGCCGAGGCTCTTCCAGCCTCTGACCAGGCCGAGGCAATGCACCGTCCCGCCGCCGGGCTTGGCGAGGCTTTCGCCCCAGATCACAAGGATCCTCATGGCATTGTGCTCGCTATGGCTCTTGCCGACGCGCCCGCTGTATAACCCGCAAACAGCCTGCCCCACTGGCTGTCCGAAAGCCATTGCCGAACGATCGGCTTGCCTTTTAAGGGGTACCAGATGCGGTCGTGGTATAGGGCACTGCCGAGAATGAAGGCGTAGACGAGCGGGGTGTGGAACATCAGCCGCTGAAGCCAGCGCATGGGGCCGAACCAGAAAAGCTTGCCGATGCGGCTGGCGGCGTTGTCGCCGGTGCGGAAGTCCCAACGCTCGGCTGCGGCGGATGTGTCGCCGACAATCTCGATGCCGTCGCTCCGGCCGACGCCGAGGCCAAGCTCGTCCGCCAGCCGGATGAACTCAAGCTTCATCGCGTCAAAACCCATCATCCTCGCGGCGACGGCGTCCACCGCAACGCTGTCGGCGCTGGCAAGCAGCACGTTGCAGGTGTGCGGCGTCATCGTCCGCGGGCCGGGGCCGTTGCCGGCTGTCGTGCCGTCCATCAACGTGAAAATGCCAGGGTGAATCTCCTTCTGTATTGCCAGCAGGTCCACAAGCGTCTGGTGTATCGTGCTGTGGCAGTAGTGCCGCCTGTTGTTCAGCAGGCCGCCGAATGCGTTCTTCATGGCCCCGGTTGTGCCGGTGTAAATATGGCATTTCACCGTCGGCAGATGCACGATGTTCTTGCCGTGGAAGTAATCGGGAATGCGTATCCCCTCAGGAAACACCTTGTCGAGCACCTGCATCTTGGCCTTGGGCCTATAAACCCCCCACGACATATCCTGCTTTCGGAAGTTGTAGAGTATCGGCACGCCGTGATGTTCGCACACCGGCCGCTGCTTGTTGAGCATCTCGCCTTTGGCGGCGCTGGTTACAACCGTCTCGTTCTCGACGCACACCAGCTTGTCCAGCCCGGCCTCACGAAGCGCGACGATCGCCCCCTCAAGCTGCCACGGCGTGGTGTTCGCGCCGGGATACAACAGGTGCCACGAAATGTTGTTCTTCAGTATCGTCGTCGCCGAGGCGTCGAGCGAATCCCGCAGCCCCGCCAACTGCATCACACGACGCACGTCGTCTAGCACCGTCGCCGGAGTTGTACGAACAACCGCAACCTTCGCCTTCACTCATGCACCTCCGCTTGTGCTTACAAATCAAGCAGGCCCGCGGCCGACGGGTGTGAACCCCACACGATAACCGCAGCCGACAGCATTACGTAACCGGCCAGCACCAGCCACATCACCTTGTCGCCCAGCAGGGCAACTATCGGGTCGCCCTGGCCTGGCCGGCGGCTGATGAGCCAGTACCGGAACATCCCGTACACCACCAGCGGAACCGTCCATATCATGTGGGCGGAGCCAAGCCTCGCCACTGTTCGCGGCGCCACGCAGTAGAGCGTGTAAGTCATAATCGCCAGGCCCGAACTCACCGCCAGCATGTGATCGAGAAACGCCTTGAAATACACGGTGTTCGCCGGCCGGACCGAGATCGCCGTCTGTGCGTCCAGCTCGTTGATCTCGCTGTGCCGCTTGGCCAGCGCCAGGAACAGGCACAGTGTGAACGTGCAGATGACGAGCCACGGACTGACCGGTGCTCCAATCGCAGCCGAGCCTGCCATCGCACGAAGAACGAACCCGAACGCAACTATCACAACGTCCACAATGGCCTTGTGCTTAAGGCCCATCGAGTACGCCAGGTTGATCGCCACATACAGAAGCGGCCAGACCAGCATTTCGTAGCCCGCAAGACTTTTGGCGGGGTGGTAGTTCAGCGCCTCCAGCCAGCACGAAATCGCCAGCCCGGCGATGATGCAGGCGGCAGCGGATGCCCAGGCCCAGGCTACGGGCAGCCTTCCGGACGCTATCGGCCGGCGGGATTTCACCGGGTGCGACCTGTCGTGCCGAACGTCGAAAATGTCGTTTATCAGGTAGATTCCGCTGGAGAGCATGCAGAACGCCGCGACCGCGGCCCCGGCCTGCCACCACGCCCACGCGTGCACGAATCGGCCCGAAAACAGCAGCGGGGCAGCCACGAAGGCGTTCTTGATCCAGTGCTTCGTTCGAAGCGCCTCGATCAGCGCCACTGTCGAACCGCCGCGCGACAACCCAACATCCTGCTGTTGCTCAACTTGCATGTGCCTGATCCAAAGACTTCAGATGCCTGTGCCGATAAGGTATCATGATAACTGATGCGTACCGCCACACATAGCCTATATGCGCCTGTGCAAGCCACGCCCCGCGTCGCGCCGCTGTGGGCGACGGTGTTCGTCGCCTTCGCCTGCCTGTACCTGTTCACCGCCCAGCGCGGCGTCAGTTGGCAGGACAGCGGCATGTTCCAGTGGCGCATCCTTGCGGGCGATTACAAGGGCGAACTGGGACTGGCATTGTCTCATCCTTTGTATATCGGCATGGGCAGGGCGGCGGGCGCATTGAACATCGGAGATTTTGCCTGGCGCCTCAACGCGCTTAGCGGAATTGGCATGGCGCTGGCGATTGCGAACCTTGCCGGTGCCGTCTGTGCGCTTACGAACAGGCGATGGGTGGCTGCGGTCGTCGCCGTGACCGTCGGACTGGCCCACACCGCCTGGTGGCTGGGCACAATCGCCGAGGTCTATACATGGACCGCAGCTGGACTGGCCGCCGAGATGTGGCTGATGATCTCGCTTATCCGCAGGCCCGCGCGTGGCAAACTGGCTGCCCTGGCGCTAATCAGCGGCCTGGGGTGGAGCATTCATAATTTCGCGCTGCTGCCGCTGCCGGTTTACATCGTGTTGGCGGTCTGGATGATCTGGGGTCGCAGGCAGCTTCGGCCATCTGCGCTTGCACTGGCGGCGGGGGCGTACATCATTGGTGCAAGCCCGTACCTGGTGATGATCGCCCAGGAGGCGGCGGAGTTGGGATTCATCGCCGCCGTGAAATCAGCATTGTTCGGCAGGTATGCTCAACAGGTGCTTGCAGTTGCGCCGACGGGTGGAATGCTTAAGGTCAACATGGCCTTGTCGGCGATGAACTTCGTGAACATGCTGATTCCGCTGGCCGTGTTTGGCTGGTGGCGGCTGAGACGGCAGGGTAAGGCAATGGCTGCGGCAATCGCAGCCGTGACGGCGATAGAGCTTGTGTTCTTCGTTCGCTACCCGGTGCCCGACCAGTTCACGTTCATCCTGCCAAGCCTGATGATGATCGGCCTTGGGGCGGGGCTTGGGCTTAGCGAACTGGCGAATCGAGTGCCCGCGCGGGTCCTTGCGCCGCTGTGCCTGTTGCTGGCGTTGCTTCAGCCGGGCGTTTACGCCATGGCCCCCGGCCT
>JAAYCO010000126.1 GCA_012729725.1 Planctomycetota bacterium | reverse complement strand
GGGGAATTCAGGCAGCGTCAAGAAGCGGGCGAAGGACTTCGTCGGAGTGCTGTCTGCACCATTCGATGGTGGCGTATGCGATTTGGGGGTCGAACTGCCGCCCTGCCCCCTCTTCGAGTTCTTCGACAACCTTCGACAGCGGGTAGGCCGGCTTGTAGCTGCGTTCCATCAGCATTGCGTCCAGCGAATCGGCAACGTTTATTATCCGAGCCACCAGCGGAATCTGCTCGCCGCTTATGCCGTGGGGATAGCCCTTGCCGTTCCATTTCTCGTGGTGCGACTGCACGTAGCTTGCCTCGGTCTGAAGGGCCGAGATGTTGCTGAGGATCTCCGCCCCGAGGATGGGATGCATGCGAATGCTGCCGAATTCCTCGCTGGTCAGCGGGCCGGGCTTGGTGAGTATGCGGTCGGGGACGCCTATCTTGCCGATATCGTGCAGCAGCGACGCGATTCTGATCGATGGAAGCATGTGCCCAGGAACATTTATCACCTGGCTGATGCACAGCGAATAGTACGTTACGTGATCGCTGTGCCGTCGCGTGTAGCTGTCCTTGGCCTCTACGATGTTCACCAGCGCCTGCACGCTTTCGAGCGAGATCTGCCGCTGCCGGCTTTGCATTTCGAGGGCCTGGGCAGCCCGTTTTTGCAGGCATTCCGAAGGGGACGAGCACGCCCTGCGCACGATGTCGAGCATCTTGGAAATTTCAAAGGGCTTCTGGACGAAATCGAACGCGCCCAGATGCAGCGAGTGGGCCAGGTGTTCGCTGTCGCGGCAGCCGGTGATCATGATAGCCTTGCATTCGGGGGCGACCACCTGGGCCTTTTCGAGCAGTTCAAGCCCACCGATGCCGGGCATGACGATGTCGCATATCATCACGTCGTAGCGTACTGCCGTCAGCTGCGCAAGTGCGTCCTGGGCATCCGTCGCGCCATAGCACGACACGCCATAGTTCCGCAAGGCAGCGCAGAGGACGTCGCAGACGACAGGTTCGTCATCCACAACCAGAATGCGTTTCCCGCCCAGCAAAAATGGTCTCCTAACTGAACACTAGACATATCGGCCCACCATGGGGTCGTCTTTAGAATTGAATAACACCCAGCACCCAACCCAGCCCAACGTAAGAAGCCCCGTATGGCAATGCGGGGACCTGACCATTATCGCGCAGCGAATCATCGCCGTTTTTTCTTTGTTCGCGTCGTGATTATCGCGCGAAAAAAACAAATACAACGGCGAGGTGTCGCTCCGCGACGTGAATTCAGGTCCCCGCATTGCCATGCGGGGCTTCGTGCGTCGTGCTCGTATTCGTACTGGGTGTGTTCGGTTAGCGCCTGGTTGCGGTTTCGGCGATCCGGTTGCGAACGTTGTCCAGGATGTTCATGTAGTTGATGTACGCGTCGTACGGCGATTCGTAGGGGTTGAAATACTTGTGAACGTCGCCGTCGGCAAACCACTTGGTGCACATGTAGTAAAAGTGGTCGCTGGTTTGCAGCTTTCGCCAGTCGTCGATAAGGGCGGCGTCGCCGGTGGCAAGCACGTCGTCGGCAAGAGCGTACACGTCGTGCAGCGCGTTGGCCTGCATGCTGTTGCCCAACCAGGCGGACAAATCGCGTTCAGTATCCGCCCAGGAGATCATGTGCGGAACATCCACCTCGCCGACGGATGGATATTTTTCGACCGCCTGCGAGAGCGTCAAAAAGTCGTTCTTGCCCGACTTGAGCACCGCTGCAGGCAGCGCGCGAAGGAAATCGAAGATGCCGGTCTCAGCCCATTGGTGCTCGCCGAACGTCTCGTAGTCCATGAACAGGTTGCAGACGTATCCGTTTCCGTTGATATTGTCCACCCACTTGGCGAACTTTTCGGCGTTCAGCGGCCACTCCGCCCACGTGCGGTTGCTGAAGCGGAATGCGATGTCGTCGCTGAGGCGGTAATTCTTCAGCAGCATCTTGAGCCCTGGGCAGTTGGGCGGGTTGTAAAGGAAGTTGGGGCTGCGGTAGCCAAGAACGTGGTCCGCGCCTTCTGTGAGTATGGCGTTGAAGCCCATTTCCTCGACGACCTTGGCTACGTCGTTGTTGTACGTCAGTTCGGTGTTGCGGAATATGCTCGGCCGGCGTCCGAATAACTCTTCGATGCGGTCGAGATGAATCTGGGTCTGGTGCACGAACTCGTCGCGGTTGTACAGGAAGGCCAGGCTGTGGTAGTACGTCTCGGCGATGAACTCGACGTGGCCGGTTTTGGACAGCTCGACGAACAGCTCGAGCACCTCCGGCGCCCACAGCCGCAACTGCTCAAGAACCGTGCCGGTGAGCGAATAGCTCGCGCGGAACTTGCCGTCGTGCTTTTTGATCAGGTCGTAGACGGCCTTGGTCGCGGGCAGATAGCACTTGGACGCGACCTTCTTGAACACCTCTTCGTTCCGCCAGTTGTCGAAGTAACTCGCATCGCTATCGAAGATCGTGTAGCGTCGCAGCCGGAATGGTTGATGCACTTGAAAGTAAAAAACGACTGATGCCATAGTTCGCACACCACGAATAATCAGGCCGCTTGCCACGCGGCCGTCTTGCCACAATCCGAGCGCGGGGGCCCACGGCCCCTTATGCATATTTACCCTATCGGCGCTACAAGAGCAATGGCTTGCGGGAATCCTCTATTTATCGCACCCAAGCCCCAAAAACCAGCACGATGCGCCCCGCATTACACCCCGGAATCGAAATCAGCACGATGGGCGAAGCCCCGCATTGCCGGGCCTGTTGCCCAATTCCCTCATACTGACACTTGTGATATGAT
>JAAYCO010000125.1 GCA_012729725.1 Planctomycetota bacterium | reverse complement strand
TGCTTGTAGCGGACCTTGATGTCCCGCCAGATCAGGAAGTACAGCAGCTCGCGGTAACGCCACAGCTCTCGCAGATCGACGGGCTGCCAGCCGCTCTTGGGGCGGATGATGGTCAGCTCCTCACCGTCGGTCTGGCGCAGGTACTCTTCTATCGAAGGCGCTGCCGCGGCACGCTCGCGCGTGGCCTGTTCGTCGGCACCGTCGCGAGCCGTCTCGTCGGTCAGAGGATCAGCATTGTGCAATTCGGGCATGTGTTTTCAAGCATTGGGCTGCGACTATTATCCCTGCAAAACACAGTTCTCGATGCGGTGCCGTTGACGGCTACACTGGTGAAGGTCCTCCTGCAGGCCAACTCGATAAGGCGATACCAGGTTGCGCCACAATCGACCTGACAACTGTGCGCAGTCAATGTGTGTGTCAGGGCATTGATGGTGTCTGTCGGTTCCCGCTAATAAGGGGGCTGATGTCTATCGCCTCTCGATCTGCAATGTAGTATCTTACACTGCCGATGAGATTGTAGAGAATGTCGTAGTCTGGGCAGTCGGCCTTGAGGTAATAGTAGTGAATGTGACGCCTATCACCCGCAAACGCTGCCACAAGTACGAAGTCGTTTTCATGGACATAGTTCTCGAGGATCCCGAGCATGCGAAACCATCCCTGAGCAGCCGGGTCTCCTCTTTGTGGCCAAGTATCATGGAACACAATCAGCTCCGGATCCATGCTGCTGAGGTAGTCAGGGGTTATTCCCCCTTGTCGGGCAATCCAGTGATTATTAAGCCCGTAGGCGTCGATCGAACGCCAGCGTGAGTACAGCGGCAACAAGCCCGCCTCTGTCGTTGCTAATGTGTACCCGTGTCCGGCAAACGCACTTAGCTTGTGGGCGACGAGCGCTAGGCCCTGTTGCCTAGTAGAAGGCGGCGTGCCTGCGATGGCGCGCGCTCGCGTGTAAAAGAACGTCGAGGCGAGTAGCAGGAAGCAAACCAAGCAAGATGAGCGCATTCTGCTGTCCATAAGATGAACAGTGTTCTTTATGTACGTGCCGTAAATCCCTGCGGCGCACGGCGCCCAGCTCATCAAAATGACGGGCAGAATAGGGTACTGGAACCGCCCCATGTAGTTCATCTCGTTCGACAGCAGCATCCACATCGCGGTGAAGCCGAATACTGGCAGCAAGGTTATGGCCGTATACTTCAGCAATAATTTGCTCCGACAACCCAGCGGAAGCATAATAGCCAAGAAGGGCAAGGCAAATCGCGTCACGTTGCGAATTGCCACAATCAGCGAAGCTGGGTATAGCACTTGCTGTCCCTTAACGTAAAAGGGGTTCGGAAGAGGTTGGCCAAAATACTGCCACCTCCAAGCAAAGTAGGCTCCACCAATTACAGCAAACACTATCGCAAACACAATGAGCAAGCGCACGCATTGCCGGACGCCACGCGATAGAACGACAGCAAGAAGAATGAACCCTGACACGATAACGCCTTCCGGGCGTGTTAGGCCGGCAAGGAGCCCGGAGCATGCAAACCCGATCTCACACGGGCGGGTTGCGCGGCCACTCAGCAGAAGTAGGGCCCCCCACCACATGAGGGCAAGAAAGAATGTGAACACAGTGGTTCCAAAGGATGCTTCTGTGTACGACAGCCCAGGCCCGAGGGCAAGATACCCAGCGGAGACGAAGGCTGCCGTGGTACTGGATCGATGCACGTGTCGATTTGCGATATAAACCACAAGAACGGTCATGATGTGTGCAAGACTACCGAGAGCAATGCATGCGTGATGTGCTGCAAGTCCTAGCTTTATCAGGCCGGCAAGTATCATCAGATACAGGAAGTCTGTCGCTCCGTCAACAGGTGGTTCATCAATGTTGTAAACGATTCCATGGCCCTGCGCGAGGTGTTGCGCATAGCGGATGAGCATGGCCGCATCTTCAGCTGGATCAGTAGTCCAAGCTACAGTACAGAGTACCTGTAAGGTGCATATGGTCGCGAGGAGGGCTATCGCGACACAATCAGAGCTTGGCGGCCGGAACGCTCGTTTGCAGGGGCGATTCTCATCAAATGCAGCCATGTAGCTGTGATGTATCGGTTCAGTTGCTCTGCTCACAAAGATGCCTCCCCGGTTGAATCCTTAGGCGAGTGCAGTCGGGTCTCCGAGACACTCACGCTCTCGCAGTAGAATACAGACCCTGCTGCCCATGATTTTGCATGGATCAGAAATAGGCGTACTTCCGGTTGAGATCTCCCGCGATTCCTTCAAACGTGGACAGATGGTCGGGCGTCAAAGATTCTCGCCATTGCTCGTTCAGTCGGACCTTGATGTCCTTGCGCATCCTCATGCGGTTGCCGAGAACGTGCCGCTCGTGTTCGTTGAAGTTCGGATCCCAGCGGTCGGGATCGAGTCCCATGAAAACCAGCACCCGCCCGACGTGGTGTGTCATGTCTCGGCACAGATCCTCATAGCGAAGTTTTATGTATTGCTCCGGCTGGAGTCGATTGAGGATGTGTTCTTCGGAGATGATGCTCCGGCGCCACTCATCCGCCGACCTTTCCGGCGTCCATCGCGAACGCGTGAGATAGCTGTTCATGACGCCTCGCCCGTCCCGGATCATGTGAATAACCTTGATCCGAAGACCTGGCATCGCCAGAAAGAACTTCAGCCGATGCGGCTCTTTCGAAGAATCGAGAAACACCTTGCCGCCTTGGATCCGCATAGTCTCTTCGATCAGTGCTTGGTTGTTGCGGAATAGGTCGGCGCGTTCTCTGCGCCATATCGGACTGACCATCAGACATGCATCGCGAACCCCCTCCAGCAGTGGCCCTTGGTACTCAGCCCGCAAGACGCGGCGCGTCAAGCGGCCACGCGAGACCTGAAAATCCGTGCGGAAGTGCCGCGGGTTCCAGGCGATGCCCCGCCGGCCTAGTCGTTCCCCCAGCCTTCGCCAGAACGGGCACACCTCTAAACCAAACCCGCAACTGCACAAGCCCGTATCGCCGTTACCCGTCCACTGGACCGCACAGGTCTCGCCAACCGTCGCGACGTCCGGATGTGACGCCAAGAGCAGCGTCAGTAGAGTCGAGCCTGAATGGCTTGCGGCCATTAGATAGACGAAATCGGTCACGCGGAGCCTCGCTTATGAGGAACACGGGTTGCGGTACGCAACGACAACCTTACCGCAGTACCGTCGCAGCGCCGGCCATCGGGCCAGCACGGCCTTGTCC
>JAAYCO010000124.1 GCA_012729725.1 Planctomycetota bacterium | reverse complement strand
TCGCGCGCCCATCTGGAGGCGGTGAACGCGGTAATCGACCAGGCGTTGGCGAAGGCCGGGGTAACACCCGCGCAAATCGACGCCGTTGCGGTAGCCAACGAACCGGGGCTGATAGGCTCGTTGCTGGTTGGCCTGATGGCGGCCAAGACCCTCGCCTGGGCGTGGCGAAAGCCGATCATCGGCGTGAACCACGTGTACGCCCACGCATATTCACCGGCGCTGGACGCCGATGAAATCGAATACCCGGCCGTGGCGCTTGTGGCTTCCGGCGGACACACCGCACTGTACGACTGCCGCAGCCCGATGGACCTTCACCTGCTGGGCAAGACGGTTGACGACGCAGCCGGCGAGGCATTCGACAAGGTCGCGTCGATTCTGAAGCTTGGATTCCCCGGCGGGCCGGCCGTGGACAAGGCCGCCCGAAACGCAAACCCCTCAGCCGTCAAATTCCCCCGCACGCTCCTGCACGGGCAGTCGCTGGATTTCTCCTTCAGCGGCCTCAAGACCGCCGTGCTCTACCACCTGCGAGGGACATCGGGCGGAAGAAACGAGCATGAGGTTCGCGCCAAGGACGTTGAAGATTATTCCGCCGCTGAGATCGCCGACATCGCCGCGAGTTTTCAGGCAGCTGTGGTTGACGTGCTGAAAACCAAAATGCGACGGGCCGTCAAGCTTACCGGCGCCAAAACGTTGCTCGTCGGCGGCGGCGTAAGCGCCAACTCGGCACTGCGCAAAGCCCTTGAAATCGAGGCGTCCAAGCTTTCCTGCCGCCTTCGCATGCCCCCGCTCAAATACTGCGTGGACAACGCCGCGATGGTCGCCGGACTGGCGCATCATTACTTCAACAAGGGCATGGTCGCCCAGTTGGAACTAGACGCTCACGCAACCGTCAAGCGATAGCCGCTGGCCCGCAACGGCGGGTGCGTGTAGAATTGCGATATGAACGAGAACTCACTGCGTGAATTGCTCAATTCCATTGCGCAAGGCAAAACGGGCGTCGATGACGCGATAGCCCGCCTGAGGCTGCTTCCTTTCGAGACAACCGGCTTCGCCACGGTGGACCATCATCGCTCGATTCGGTGCGGCTTTCCGGAGGTGATCTACTGCCCCGGCAAGACGCCCGAGCAGATAGCCGAGATATTCCTTCGCCTGGCTTCGGGCGGCGGCAACGTCCTTGCCACGCGCGCCGGCAAGGCGGCGTTCGAGGCAGTCGCCGCCAAGGTTCCCTCGGCTGAGTTTCACGAACTTGGAAGGGCGATAACATTTCGCGCCGGCCCGCAGCCAAAAGCTCACGGGCACATCGCCATAGTGGCGGCGGGCACAAGCGATCTGCCCATTGCCGAAGAAGCCCGCATAACCGCCGGCATTCTGGATCAGCACGTAACCACTCACTACGACGTTGGCGTCGCGGGGCTTCACCGGCTGCTCGCACATGGAACGGCCCTTCAGGCGGCGAAGGTGATTGTCTGCGTGGCGGGCATGGAAGGCGCTCTGGCCAGCGTTGTGGGCGGGCTGGTTTCGGCGCCGGTGATCGCGGTGCCGACTTCCGTCGGCTACGGCGCGAGTTTCGGCGGCCTCTCGGCGCTGCTGACCATGCTTAACAGCTGCGCCTCGAACGTAAGCGTGGTGAACATCGACAACGGATTCTCAGCGGGCTACATCGCCGCCATGATCAACCGCCAGACGCAGGCGTGATGAAGGAGCGCGCATGAGCAGTTCCTACAAGATGGTCCGTGAAGTCGCCCTGCTGCCCCGCCGCAGCAGAGATGCGCACAAGGGTTCATATGGACACGTTCTTGTTGTCGGCGGCTCGGTCGGCATGATCGGCGCGCCGGCGCTGGCATCCAACGCCGCCCTTCGCGGCGGAGCGGGACTGGTTACGTTCGCCGCGCCGCAAACCGCGCAGATGCACGTGGCCGTGCTTGCGCCATGCGCAACTTCCATCGCACTTACCTGCGACGACAGCGGGCAGCCGGCGCCTTCGGCAGTGGGCGAGATGCTGGACGAATTGCGGCACTGCAACGTGCTGGCCGTCGGGCCGGGCATGGGCGTGGGATCAGGACAGCGAGCGCTTGTCCGCTCTGCCCTTGAGCAGACAAAGCCCCTCGTCATAGACGCCGACGGCCTGAACAACCTTGCGGCAATAGACAACTGGCCGGCCCTGAGGCAATGCCCCGTTGTTCTGACGCCGCATCCCGGCGAGTTCGCCAGACTGACCGGCAATAACGTCAAGGACATCCAGACGTCGCGCCTGAAATCGACGCTTGCGGCACAGGAGCTCTGGGGCGGCGGCGATTTGCCTCTTGTCTGCGTCCTCAAGGGAGAAGGAACCGTCGTGACCGACGGCGCACACGTTTACGTCAACGACACCGGCAACCCCGGCATGGCCACCGGCGGCATGGGCGACGTGCTGACGGGCCTGATTGCTGCGTTGCTGGCCCAGGGTCTGGCGCCGTTTGAGGCGGCCTGCCTTGGGGTTCGATGCCACGGCCGGTGCGGAGACCTGGCGGCGGAGCAGCTTGGCGAAACGTCGCTGATCGCCTCCGATATGCTGGACTTTCTGCCCCAGGCAATGCGCGAGGCCCAGACCGTTTAAAGCCCAACAGGAAAACACCATGCCCGACATGCAAGAAGACGCCCTTCCAAAACCCTTCGTCATTCCGTGCAAGGGCAATCAGATCGACACGCTGCTCTCAAAGGAATGGCTGCTGCCAAACAGACTGGGATCATATGCAAGCTCCACCGCGGCAGGGTGCAACACGCGGCGGTATCATTCGCTTCTGGTGGCGTCGATGCTTCCTCCCGTCGAGCGCGTGGCGACTCTGGCGACCGTGATGGAGGAACTGACCGTCGGGCGCGAATGCTTTCAACTGGCGACGAACGAGTTTCAGGGCGACTTCTCGCCAAAGGGCTATCAGCATCTTGTCGAATTCCGACACGGCGTGGCGCCTTCGTGGCGATACAGCGCCGGCGGCGTTGAGCTGCTGAAGGAAATCGTGCTGGCCGAAGACGCCAACGTCGTGGCGATTCGCTACACCCTCACCGGCGGCAGCGCATCTCTGGCGCTGTGGCCATTCGCGGCAATGCGAGATTTTCATCATCTGCGAAAGGTGCACGAGCCCCACCAGATGACCTTCTCGCAGGATGCCCAGGGCCTGATAATCGAAGACCGGCACAAGGCCTCGCCCCCGCTGCGGATTCTGTGCCCCGGCCAACTGGACTGCCGCCCACAGTGGTGGTATCGATTCATCTATCGCGCTGAGCTTGCACGAGGCATGGAAGGCTGCGAGGACCTGTACACGCCGGGGTGTTTCCGGCTTCGACTGACCGACGGCCAGTCGTGCCAGTTCACCGCGTCAGTCGGCGACGAATCGGTGCTGGATTTCGACGCGGCGATTCAGGCCCGGCGCGACAGGCTCGTTGAGATAGTCTCCGAGACAGGTAATTCCGACCAGGCCACCCGAAGGCTGGCGATGGCTGCGGATGCGTTTGTGGTGAAGCGGCATTTTCAGACCGGGCCGTCGAAATCGACCATTCTTGCGGGCTATCACTGGTTCGCCGACTGGGGCAGGGACGCCTTCATCGCGCTGAGCGGCCTGCTTCTTTCAACGCGACGGTTCGATCTGGCAAGGCAGGTTTTCACCACCTTCGCTTCGAGCCTGTCAGAGGGCATGATACCGAACAGGTTCGACGACTACGGCGGGCCACCCCACTACAACAGCATCGACGCGTCGCTGTGGTTCATAATCGCCGCCGACAGATACGTCGAGGCGACCGACGACATGGAATTCTGGGCTTCCACCCTCGCCCCTGCCGTTGTGAAGATTCTTCAGGCGTACCATGACGGCACAAGATTCGACATCCACGCCGACCAGGACGGCCTGCTTATGGGCGGCTCGCCCAAGACGCAACTGACGTGGATGGACGCGAAGTTCGGCGACGAGGCCATCACCCCGCGACACGGCAAGGCGGTGGAGGTCAACGCGCTGTGGCACTGCGCGCACCGTATCATGGCCCGCCGGTGCAGCGGCCTCGATGCCGCCCAGGCAAGCTTCTATGCGCAGCGGGCATCAGGCATCGCGTCCGCCTTCAACGCCACGTTCTGGAATTACCAGGCCGCCTGCCTCTATGATTGCGTCAGCGACTCAAAGCCCGACGCGGCCATCAGGCCAAACCAGATTTTCGCCGTCTCGCTGCCATACAGCCCGCTCGAGCCGTCCAGGCAGAAGGACGTGCTTGGGGTTGTGCGCAGACACCTGCTTACGCCGATGGGCCTCAGGACGCTTTCGCCGGTGGACAGCAGATACTGCCGCCAATGCGCCGGCTCCTGGGAGGCCAGAGATCGCGCATACCACCAGGGAACGGTGTGGGCATGGCTGATCGGACCTTATGTGGAAGCGTATCTGCGCGTGCATGGAACTGCGGAGGAATCGCTCGCGGCGGCAGCAAGGCTGCTGGCGCCGCTGGAAGCCCATCTTGACGACGCAGCCCTTGGCTATGTGAACGAGATATTCGACGGCGATGCCCCGCACGCCCCGCGAGGCTGCGTCGCGCAGGCATGGTCGGTTGGCGAACTGCTTCGAGTCAAGCTGATGATCCAGAGGCGCATGGGCAAGTAGCGTTCATCGCGTCGCCGCCCACAGCCTTACGTAATCAGCATCGCGTCGCCGTACGAGAAAAACCGATATCGCTGCCCCACGGCGTGATGATACGCCTTGCGGATGATATCCAGTCCGTTCACGCCGCCGGGTTGGCAAAAGGCGCTCACCAGCATCAGCAGTGTGCTTCGAGGCAGGTGGAAATTGGTGATCAGGCCGTCCACCGCCAGAAAGGCAGCGGGGGGATACAGGAATATCTTCGTCCAGCCGCTACCCTCTTTGAGCGGCATGCCGCCGCGCGCCGCCGATTCCAGCACTCGAACCGAAGTTGTGCCCACCGCGATGATTCTTCCTCCCGACGCGCGGGCGGCGTTTATGGCCTGTGCTGCAGAAGCGGATATTTCATACCACTCCTCGTGCATGTCGTGCTCGGCGAGTTCTTCCGCCTTCACCGGCAGAAACGTGCCCATGCCGACGTGAAGCGTCACGAACACCGAGGAGATGCCGTTCTGGGCCAGTTGCTCCAACAGTTGCGGGGTGAAATGCAGACCTGCCGTGGGGGCGGCGACCGCGCCGGGCCTGCTGGCGTACACGGTTTGATAGCGTTCGACGTCGCCAGGCCAACCGGCGGAGTCGCGCTTGATGTACGGAGGCAGCGGCGGAAGACCGATCTGCCCAAGAAGTTCGATGAACCCGCCCGGAACCATTGGCCGGAGCAACCACCTTCCCGCGCCGATGTTCTCAACCAGCTCCAGAACCACGCCCGGCGCCCTGGCTGCGGCAAGTCGCTCGCCCGGCCTGCACTTGCCTGCGTTCTTGAGCATCGCCTCCCAGCAGCCGCCGGGATGCTCCTTTATGAACAGACCTTCGATCCTGCCCCCTGATTGCCGTGTGCAGAAGAACCTCGCGGGAATCACGGCAGTGTCGTTCATCACCAGCAAATCGCCCTCTCGCAGCAGGCGGGGCAGATCGCTGAAGCGAAGATCACGCAATTCGCCCGTGCTTCTATGAAGCGTCAGAAGCCTGGCTTCGCCGCGCGCCGGGGATGGATTCTGCGCAATCAGCGAGGCGTCAAGTTCGTAGTCGAAATCACTCGTCTTCATAATTCATTTACGTCCGTCGCGGCAGGATTTCACGCGTGCTGCAAAAGTTGCCGGCGTCGAAAGCCGATAAATTTCGCATGTAGTATAAGGATCGGGTCACCTATGCATGAAGCGGTTGAAAGCCTGGTGCAACGGATAGCCGGAATGAAACGTCCGGGCCTGATTAAAGAACTTCGCAGCCTGGACTGCAACTTCCCTATCGATTTCAGCGACGAATTCCTGCAAACCGTGAGCATTGAGCGCCTCAGGCACATAATCCTGGCCGCCAGCCTGCACACCAGAACCGTGCAGACCGGCTGAGATTGCATTTACTCATGTGATCTTCCTTTATCGGGACTGATCTCGAAGATGGTCAGCCCCGGCTTGTCAACCACGGGCTTGCCGCCCATTTCATTGATCATCCTTATCAGCGGCCCGTCCCCGGCCAGGTCCTGCACGCCTTCGCTGAAGCAAGTCGGATAGCCGTACGTATTCGCCAGCCGCTTGATCTCTCGCCAGTTCACCCACAGATGCGTTACGCCCTGGCGTGCAAGACCATCGCGTATCTGGGCGGGCGAAAGCCCCTGCTGAATCATCATCTCCAGCGGATGCGGGTCGAACGGCGTGGCGTAAACCGTGCCGGGCCTGTGGTAAAAGGCGGGAACCTCGCCGATGAGCATTGCCCTGGCGTTGGGGCCGAGATTCTGCACAGTCAGATCGGCGATCACTCCGCCGTCTACGGGCGGCATAGGGATAGATTGACGCCCGGTGTTGGTGGACAGGCGAGTGTCCAGCCTGAAGATCTCAGGCAGCGGCCAGAAGTTGACCACCACAACCAGCGCGCAGAGGGCAGGGCCAGCCTTGCCGCGGCCAAACGTCACACCGGACAGCAAGCCGCCAATCAGCAAGGCTGCGGGGCCCAGCACCGGCAGGATGAACCTCACCGGCATGCCGTGACTGAAGAACGTCCACAGGCATAGTTGAATCGCCATCACCGCCGAGAGGACCAGGGCGAACTTGTCCCGCTTGAAGGCAGCCATTGCTGCCGCCGCGATGGCGAGCACAGCGGTGCAGTACCCAATGTGTTTGTTGAACAGGAAGTTCCGGATGAACAACTCCGGCCTTCCAGGCGCGGGCTTGGCCCGCCAGCCTTGAGGAACCGGAACCGGCGGGCGCTGGGCCGGGCCGTGACCGTCGCGCCATCGCTGCTGGTGCTCCGGCGACCAGTGGCCGCCCCTGCCGAACGCCCCGGTAGCCAGCGGAAACAACGGGTTTGTTGTATGCAACGTGTTGCGAACAAGCCACGGGCTCATCATCAGCAGCATCATGACAATGCACAGGCCGACGTGCCCCATCAACCTCCTGCTGCGAAGCGCCATTGCCAGCATGACCGCGATCACCGGGGCAGCGGCCATTCCAAGCGAAATGTACTTCGCGGCGCAGGCAATGCCGATCATCATGCCCGCCGTCGCTGCCGAGGCGGCGTCACGATTCTTAAGCCACACTTGCAGCCACAGCAGCGCCAGCATCAGGTGCGCCAGCATGGCAAGTTCCACCATCGCCAGCCACGATAGCTGAATTGCCAGCGGAGCGCCGATCATCACCGCCACCGCGTACATCCCGCGGCGCTGGGCCGGGCCGGCAATGCAATACGCCGCGGCTGCGGCGATAGCCAGCATCGTTCCATGCATCATGGTCGCCAGATACATGCCCTGGTACGCGCCGCCGCGAAGGCACATCGCCAGCAGATACAGCATCTCGGTGTTGAGCGGATAAAAGCTGTAGACGTTGTGCCAGAGAGGGCCGATTCGCCCGGCCTCGTAGAACTCTCTTGGAACCTGAAGGTGGTACGTCAGCACGTCATAGCCGTCGCCCCACATCATCCCGATGAAGCCCGTCGGGCGCATGCACCCGGCGATCCACGCGCCGACGGCAGCGCTGATAATCAGCCAGAGGGCAGAACCGTAGCCCAGCCGCGACGGAACTTTCATGCTTGCCAGGCGTTTTCTGCACTGCCACGCCGCCAGAACCACGCCCGCCAGAATCACCGGCCACCACACTGCCCCCGACAGGCAGCCAAGGGTCGAACCGACGATCAGCATCGCCGTCGAAAACATCCACAGGCCAAGAGCGATTGACGTGAGCGCCACAACGGCGCCGTCGTTGCATCGAGTGATGCGCCTGACGATCGGGCTCGCCCATCCGCCGGCGGAGACAAGAATCGCCGCCGCCATGAGGCCCTCTAATGCAGCCGAGCCCGCCGCAATGGCCACCACCGCGGGCGAACCCGTCAAGTACAGCAGCATTGCCCCTGCCCCGACGGCGCAGGCGCAGACAACCAGCGCCGTTGGAAGGCGCCGCTGGGTTTCACTGGCGACTGCACTTTGTGAAAGTGTCAACATCGGCCGGTTGTCTCACCGGAGGCGTCTATGTTCTGACTGCCGAGACGCCGCCGCCGTCCATAAACTGAGTGCTGTACAAATGTTGATACAATCTGCATCTATCCAGCAACTGCTTGTGAGTTCCCGCGTCAACAAGCATTCCGTCCTGCATCACCGCAATAATGTCCGCCGAGAGAACCGTGGCGAATCGATGGGCGATCACCAGCGTGGTTCGGCCTTTGGTGAAACCTTCCATAGCCTGATGAATGCGGTGCTCGCTGTCGGAATCAACCTGGCTCATGGCCTCGTCGAAAATCATGATGGCCGGGTCGCGCAGAATGGCCCGGGCGATGGATATCCTCTGCTTCTGACCGCCGCTGAGCGTCGCGCCGTGCTCGCCGACGATGGTGTCGTAGCCGTCGGGCATTTCCTGCACAAACTCGTGCACGAACGCCTTCTGTGCCGCCTCGATGACCGTCTGGCGATCCACGCGGCGAAGGCCGTAGGATATGTTCTCCGCTATGGTGGCGTGAAACAGCACCGTGTCCTGAGTGACCAGCCCTATCTGCGACCGCAACGAGCGCAGGGTGACGTCCATGACGTCCACGCCGTCGATGAGCACCTGCCCCGACGTCGCATCGAGCAGCCGGGGAACCAGCGAAAGCAGCGTCGTCTTGCCGCTGCCGTTGGGACCGACTATCGCCACCGTCTGGCCGGCGAGGATCTTGAGGTTGACGTTCCTCACCGCGTCCACCGACGCGGAAGGATACCGGTAGCAGACGTTGCGAAACTCGAGGCTCCTGGTGTGGCGCGGCAGTTTTTGCGATAGCGGACGAATAACCTCGCGCGGCGCATCCTGAAGCTCGAATATCCTCGCAGCCGCCGCCTCCGACGCCTGAAACCGCATCGACACCTTGGCCAGCTTTCTCACCGGATCGAACATCGCAAACAGGGCCGCCATCCAGACGAGAAACACATCTCTGTCCATCTTGTAGTTGAACACCAGGTATCCGGCAGCGCCGGCGGCGACAATGGCGGTGACTATGCCCAGCGATTCCATCGTCGGGCTGGTGGCGGCGTCCAGCCGCTCCATCCGATTCTGCTGGCGAAGCAACTGGCGGTTGACCTGGAAGAAGCGCTTTCTTTCGCGCCCCTCCATCGTGTACGCCTTCACGACGCGGATGCCCTGCAGCGTCTCGGCCAGAACGCCCAGCATGCTTGACCAGCTTTCAAGAGCCCGCTTGCTGGCGCGGTGCATCTTCTTGCCGAATCTGCGAATGAAATAGTACGCCGGAGGACCGGCGATGAGTGCGATGATCGTCAGCTTCCACGACCAGTAAAGCGCGATGAAAATCGAAGCCACCGCCTTCGCCGGCTCGACGAGCGTCTTGCCCAGCAAGGTGTTCTGGCCGCGGGCAAGCTCGCCGGTGTCCGAGACGAAGCGGCTTGTTGCGTCGCTGACTCCCTTTTCAGAGAAAAACGTCGTGGGCAGATGCAGGACGGCGTTGTAGTTGTCGCAACGAAGATCCATTATGCCCTGCCAGATGGCGGTGCCGACGAAATACTCCTGCAAGAACGTGAACAAGCCTCGAAGGATGGTAATCACGAACACCGCAACCAGCAGGCCAAGGAACATGTTGAACCGTTTGGCGTAAACCGGGCCGGGATCGGGAATCCATGCCGCAACCTTGCCCAGAGCCCGCGACGCCAGCTTGGCCTCGCCCATGGCGAGGGTGATCGTGTGCGGGTGGTTCGAGCCCGCCCTCACGACACTCAGCGTGACCTCCTGGCCCTGTTGCAGTTGAGCAAGATGCCGAATAAGCAGATCGTCCCGCAGGCGCTGAAGGCCCTCGCCGTCGTTCACGCCGATGATCCAGTCGGAGGCCAGCAACCCGGCTTTCTGGGCGATGCCGTCCTTCTTAAGCCCGACGACGTTGACGACGGTATCTATCTGCCGCACAACGCCGTTTTCCTCGATGGCGGCGCCGGGAGGGGTTTTCTGGCCGACGAGTTTGGCCTCCATGCGATCGTTGACCAGCGAAAGATAGGCCCAGCCGTGCAAGCCCTCATCGCTTATGAGGATCTTGGCGCCGGGCAGCATCATGCCAAGGCCGCCCGCCCACAGAGAGGCTATGCAGATCACGCAGAGCACGGCTATGGCTATGCGCACCCGGTAGGGTCGAAGGTATCGCAACGAACGCAGGAAATTCTTCATGGGCCAATTCTTTCAACCAAGTCGCTCATAATAAGGTATTGCGGCGACGGGAGGAATGGCAAATGCAAATCGCCGCCAACGGGTTGCGTTGACTTGCCCCCCGCCGGCGCCGACAATGCAACAATGGCCCTGCCCTGCCAACCAAAACCAGTCAAGCTGATATGCGGCATGATCAGTTACGATAAGTCGCTGTTTGACGATGCGCAGATATCGCTTCAGGAAGCATTCGGAACATGCGACATCATCAGCGACATCTTCGACTTCGACTTCACGCATTACTACGACGGCGAGATGGGCAGCCCGCTGTGGCGAAGGTTCGTGGCGTTTGAGCATTTGGCGGACCCCGGCAGGCTTGCCTGGGCGAAGCGGTTCTCGAACGAGCTTGAGGCCCGGTTCGCCGCCCTTGGCGGCGGCAGCCCGGCCCGGCCGATCAACCTGGACATGGGCTACGTAGAACAGTCAAAACTGGTCCTGGCGAGCATGAAGAATTTCTCGCACCGAATCTATCTTGCCGACGGCGTCTATGCGGAAGTCACGCTGGCCTATCACAAGGCGGGTTGGCAGTCGTACGAGTGGACGTTCCCCGATTACGCCTCGGGGCGATACCGGGCTTTTCTGGACGCTGCAAGATCAAGCCTTCTGAGCAAGCGAGAACCAAAAGAGGTGGAAAAGTGATTTTCTGGGCTGCATTTGCGGCTGTGGCGGCGGCATTCGCTGTAAGTTCGCTGGGCACTGCGTTCGTGCGGCGATTGGCCCCAAAGCTCAACATGATCGACATGCCGCTTCGGCACAAGGCCCACGCCAGGCCCGTGCCGCTTCTTGGAGGCTCTGCCGTCTTCGCGGGTTTTCTTCTGCCAAGCCTGCTGATTCTGGCGGTGGCCCGCTACTGGTCGCATGTCGGCATTCCGCAATGGGCGCAGAGGTTCGACTCACTGGCGATTCACATACCTGGGGCCGCGGCCATGGCGCCATTCGCTCTGTGGATTCTGGGCGGCGCTTTCCTGTTTCACGTTCTGGGGCTTATCGATGATCGCAAGGCCCTGGGACCGTGGGTCAAGCTCGTTGCTCAGGTGGTGATCTGCAGCGCCGTTGTCGCGGCAGTGCCTCGCGTGAGGATACTGACGGTGCTGGATGAGATACTCGGCCCGGCTTCGTCGGCAATAGTGACAGTCATCTGGCTGGTGATAATCACCAACGCCTTCAACTTTCTGGACAACATGGACGGATTGTCGGCGGGCGTGGCGATGTTCGTTGGCGCGGCCCTGCTTGGCGCGGCGTTAAGCATGCAGCCGCAACAGGTTTTTGTCGCGGGCTGGCTTTGCCTGCTGCTCGGTTCCCTGGCGGGGTTTCTGCCGTACAACTTCCCGCCGGCCAGCATTTTTATGGGCGATTCGGGCTCGCTTGTCGTCGGTTTTCTGCTGGGGGTTCTCAGTTGCCTTGTGACATATGTGCCGCCTGGCGGAGTGTATTACCTCTACGGCGTGTTTGTTCCGATAGTGCTCATGGCTGTGCCTCTGTACGACATGGTCAGCGTTGTCACGCTGCGATTGCGGGATCGCAAGAACCCGATGGTCGGCGACCGCCGCCACTTTTCGCACCGCCTTGTTCGCAGAGGCATGAAGGTTCGCACGGCCGTGCTGACGATCTACCTGTGCACCGCCGGAACCGCGATTGCGGCTTCGCTTCTGCCCCGCGTGGACTCGGTCGGGGCGGTGCTTATACTCGCTCAGACCTTCGCAATACTGCTGATAATCGCCCTGTTGGAGGGCGGCAACGACCTGCCTTAGCATAAGCGGATAGCTATTTGAAGATTGCAAATCACAGTCTCGCCGGAACATCCGCCGCGGCGCACGGCCTGCTCGGTTCGTCCAGACAGGCCGCCTTGCAACGCGTTCTGCATGACGCGTCCGCTGCCATCCTGCTTGCGATTCTTGCCGGAAGGTGCTTTCTGAGTGAAACCCCGTTCAGGCTTTCCATGATGAGATGGAGCACGTCGCCAGGAGGCGAGGCGTCCGCGCCCCTGGGCGAGCTTGCACGGGTCTCATTCGCGTTGTTGCTGCTGCTGGCGTTGGCGCTGTGGGCGGTCGGCCAGTCTTTGAATGGAAGCGCCAAGACGCGCTTTCCCTGGTTTGGCGCATTGTCGGCTGCGTTTGCAGTGGCTGCGGGGTGTTCCGTGGCCTTCGCCTCCGATCGCGCCGCCGCCGTGATGTCGGCGGTGGAGCAGACGTCGTTCCTGGCGGCAGGCTTTCTGGCGATGCAGCTGTTTGGCGACAGGCGCAGGCTCTCGGCCTTGATGTGCGTGCTGATGGCCCTTGCCGTCGCGATGAGCATCAAGGCGTATTGGCAGGTCTTTGTCGAAACGCCGGATCGCATTGCCGATTTCGACGCCAACAAACTCGAACGCCTTGCCTCTTTGAACTACCCGCCGGACAGCCCGCAGGCGATAGCTTTCGAGAACCGGCTCAAGAGCCCCGCGCCCTTCGGATACCTTTCCCTTGCGAATCCATTCGCTTCGCTGATGCTGCTGCTGACTGCTGGGGCCGTGGGTCTGTCGATAGACAATCTTCGCCACGCGATCAGGAAACTCAAGACGTGGAAGCACAATAAAGGCGAAATCCACGTGCCGACATTCGCGGCGGTAATCGGCGTTGCGGTGTCCGCGGCAACCGGGGTGGTTGTTCTGCTGACGAGGTCCCGGGGAGCGATTCTGGCGGCGGCGGTCGTGACCTTGTGCGCAATAGCCGTCGCTGGCGGAAGAAGGTTTTTTGCCCGCCATTGGGGCAAGACGGTCATCGTTGCGCTGGCGGTTTTCGTCGTCGCGGCGGCTACTGTGTTGTGGTACGGCGCCGCCCACGACCGTTTGCCAAGCAAGACCATGACCTATCGCTGGTTCTACTGGACCGGCGCCGCCCAGATCGTCAAGGAAAGCCCCTTGCTTGGCGTTGGCGGCGGGAATTTTGGCCAGGCATATCTGCGGCATAGACGCGCCGAGGCCGAAGAAGCAGTGAAGATGCCTCACAACGTCTTTGCGGATGTCGTTTCGCAGTACGGTCTTGTTGGCGGCCTGCCGTTTCTTGCGATGCTTATCGGCGTGCTCGTCTGCGCAAGTCGTCCTCGGCCGGAAGACAGTCCGGCGGACGACGCCGACCACGACCTTCCCCGCCCGCCAAAACCGCTGCTGGCGGCCGCGGCATTAGGCGTGCTTGCCACGCGATTGCTGTTCGGTGAGGGAATGACGGGCCTGGGCATGCTGTTGCTGGAGGTGCTGATTCCGCTGGTCATCTTTACAGGCGCACTGATTCTCGGGGCGTGGATTGCCTCGGCGTGCAGACACGGCAGCCACGCGGTCTGGCGATTCGTCCTGCCGTGCGGCTTGCTGGCGTTCTTTCTGCATTGCATGGTGGAGGACAACCTGTCATTCCCCGCGCCGGCCCTGGCGTTTTGGGTTATCGCGGGCGCTTGCCTGAGCGGGGCCGCGGCGCGTTCCGCGGGCGGCTCGCGTCTGGCCAAACCCCGAGCGGCGATTCTGGTCGTCGCGGTCGTGGCGCTTGTTGTGTGCGTATGGCGGCCGGTGTTTGTGCGAACCCGCTGGGCGGACAAGGCCCTGAAGAGTCATCAAGCCGGGCACGCTGCACTGGCGATCAGGTTCGCTACGGAAGCCGCCCAAGCGGACCGGCTCGACAGCTTTGCACCCGCCGACGCCGCGAGGTTGCTTGCCGCATCTTACAGTCAGCAGGCGTACGCAATGGCGACGGAGGCGATAAAGAGGAACCCGGCAGGCTCATCTCATCAGCAGTTGGCTTTCAACATAGCACTGCGTCTGGCGACAGACGGCGACAAGCACTGGTTGCAAAAGGCGATGAATCACGCCGCAGCCGCGGTGGCTCTTAATCCAATGGATCACCGATTCCGCCTTGAAGCGGCGCAAGCCTGTCTGGCGGCAGGGTTGCCAGAACAGGCCCGTGAGCATCTGGCTCATGCAAGAAAAGTGAATGACGCCCTGCTTGCCATGTCGATTGCGTACCCGCCGCCAAGCGTTGAAATCTTCAGCGGCAAAGAGATGGCGGAACTGGAGATGCTGGAAAAGCAGTGCCCTGATTGAAACCGCAACTGCAAAAAACGTTGTGAAATTGATTCTTCCCTGTCATTACTATTGTTAGAGTTGTCTGCCCAAAGCGAGGCATCAGGCAGATGTGGTTGAAAGGAGCTGTATGAAGCCCAAGACAGTTGCGATTATTGGCGCCGGCGGCAGAGGAACCTTGTTCGCGGATATCATTGGGGAATACGGGCATCTGGGCAAGGTGGTCGCCGTGGCGGAGCCGAAGGATGATTATCGCCAGAGCATGGCCACCAAACACGGCGTGAAGAAGGACATGTGTTTCAACACCTGGCAGGAATTCGTCGCCAGGCCGAAACTCTGCGACGCCGTCGTGGTGGCGACAATGGATCGCGAGCACGTCGAACCGGCAGTGGCGTGTCTGAACAAGGGTTACGACATGCTTCTCGAAAAGCCCATGGCGCCGTCGCTGGCGGAGTGCAGGGCGATAGAACAGGCCCAGCGCAAAAGCGGCGGCATAGTCGCCGTGTGCCATTCGCTCAGATACCACAAGGAATTTCGCAAGGTGCGCGATCTGGTCGCCTCGGGCGCGATCGGGCGGCTGATAACAGTGGACATGGTCGAGGGCGTGGCAACCTGGCACCAGGCTCACAGCTTCGTGCGCGGCAACTGGGGCAACGAGGCCAAGAGCGCATTCATGCTGCTGGCCAAGTGCTGCCACGACATCGACTATCTGTGCTTCCTGACAGGCCAGCCGGCCCGATACGTTTCGTCATTCGGAAGCCTTACCTACTTCCGAAAAGAAAACGCCCCCGAAGGCGCCGCCGACAGATGCACCGATAATTGCCCCTGCGAGCCTACGTGCCAGTATTCGGCGATCAAGCAGTACGTCAACAGCGATCGCGAGACGTGGCCCCCGAAGGTCGTGAGCTATGATCACAGCTACGAGGCGCATCTCAAGGCCATACAGACCGGGCCATATGGACGATGCGTGTGGAAGTGCGATAACGACGTGGTGGATCACCAGGTGGTGAACATCCAGTTCGATAACGACATCACCGCGACGTTCACGATGACTGCGTTCACCATGGAGTGCGCTCGACGAGTTCGCATTCACGGCACGGAGGGCGAAATTTGGTTTGTTCCGGGGTGCATAACAGTGAGGACTTTTGCCGATAAAGGCGTAAACGAAATACGGCTCGCGCCCGAGACCGGCGGCCATGGCGGCGGAGACCAGCGAGTTGTGCGCGAGTGGCTTACGGCGCTTCATACGCGAGATGATTCAAAAATCGTGGCCAACGCGCAGGAATCTCTGCGAAGCCACACTGTCGTTTTCGCCGCGGAAGAAGCCAGAAAACGGAATACGCTGATATCCCTGGATGAATTCAGCGCATCCTGACGGCGGAACCTGCGAAGAAAACGCCCGGGTCGCTGGACTAATTGAAGCTAACGGCTAATATGTCCTGAACCATGACGACAGACAGCACGGAATGGTTTTGTTTGGTTTTACAGACAGGAAGGTCGATGTTGGGTTCGACCTTTGGCGTAATCATAGAGTTCATAGGACCATTGTTCTAAGGAGAGGCATGGCATGGCGCCCAAAGAAGACGATTTCGAGCCGGCCGGCGACGCGGAAGAGTTTTCGGATTTTGTCCCGGCTGTATTTGCGAAGAATCTGGAAGAGGCTGAGGAGTATCGAGAGATTCTTAACGACCATGATATCCCCGCCATTGTCGGACAACAGGATGGCGAGGATAAGCCCAAGCAAAGCAGAGGCATGACCCGCGGATTGCCCGTGCTCGTTCCCGAAGTCCTGCTCGACGAGGCCAGCGAGATTATCGCTGACCTTGAAGAAGATGAAGAGGATGAATTCGAGGACGAAGAGGACGAGGAAGAAGAAGACGAAGAAGATGAAGAGGACGAAGACGAAGAAGAAGATGTCTTCGATGACGATGATCTTCTAGACGAAGAAGAGGACGAAGACGAGCTGGAAGATGATGAGGAGGAGGAAGAAGACGAAGAAGAAGAGGAAGAGAAGGACGAAGAATAGTGCTGATTCCCTTCCTCGGCGCATCCCTCCATCGCTAAATGGAAAATCCTTATCCGCGGCGTACGATTGGTCGATAAGTCTTTCAATGGACTGTTGTTCCGGAGCAATTCATGGATGAAGATCAGAACCAGCCGCAATTGCAGCCTGATGCAGATGGGCAAGTGGTCCGAGGCCAGGACCGCCGAGGCGCAGACCGCAGAGCGGTGGTCGACCGCCGAACGGGCCTGGACCGGCGAAGAGGGCCCGGACGGCGCAGAAGCGATGATCGAAGGGCCGCTGAAGAAGGCGAGATGACCGACGAGCAGTTCGCCTTCATTCAAGCCATGAACGAATATAAAACGGTGAACAGAAGGCCGTTCCCGACGTGGACCGAGGTGCTGGACGTAATGAAGGCCCTGGGCTACAGAAAGGTTGCCGAACCTCGCAATATCGACTAGAATTTGTTGCTAAAGGTGCGGGCTATGCCGGCGTACGAAAACATGATGCTTCAGATAACTCTGGCCGCCGTGCCTGTTGCTTTGTACTTCCTTATGCTGGGTCTGCTTAACAGCAGGCAGCATCCCCAATTGCTCTCAGGCCGGATGGATTTCACACTGCTGATCATGGCCCTTGCGCCGCTGGTGGTCTTTCCTCTGCTTTCACACTTCGGGGCAAGCCTGCCGACATCGGCGGGTGTGATGATCGTCCTGTCTGCTATCGTGCTGGCGTTGTCGCCGCAGAGAACGTGGGTCATTTACAACATTCCGGGGCGCGACTCGGTTGGCATATTAAGCAAAGCCTTGTCTTTGCTGAACTTAAAGCACGAAATCAGCGGCAACTGCATTGACATTCCGTCGCGCGGCGTCCGGCTGGAAGTCGGCAGCTTCGCTCCGTTGCGGAACGTTACAGTGCGGCTTAAGGGCGGCGACGAGCAGATCGCCCAGGATATCGGCCTGTCAATCGCCGACGTGCTGTCGGGCATCAGGGTTCCCACCAGCAACATGGCCATGTCGTTGCTGCTGGTGGCGACGGCTATGATGGTGGCCCCGCTGGCGATGGTCGCGCATCGCGTGCCGGAAATTGTCCGCATCATCGGCGACCTGCTCAACTAGAACGCCCCTTGCCAACCCTCTTGCGGGGGCGGCCCCAGCTTATTCTCCGCGGTGACGTGCAACAATTTGCCCTTGAAAACCGTAACAACCTGTGTAAACTGGATCGCTTTCCCTAGAGGATCAGGTGCGATATGAAAGATAAGATTCACCCGGAATACATTGAAGTGCAGGTGACTTGCGCCTGCGGAAACACGTTTACGACCCGTTCAACCTTCGCCAAGCCGATGCACGTGGACATCTGCGGCGCTTGCCATCCGTTCTACACCGGCAAGCAGAAGTTCGTGGACGCCGCCGGCAGGGTCGAGAAGTTCCAGAAGAAGTTCGGTGGGGACTACTTCAAGAAGCCTGCCGCCAAGAAGTAGCTCTTTGCATTCACCAGCGCCGGCTGTTCCCCTAGGGACGTCGGCGCTTTTCTTTGCTCGCACGGGCCATGTTTCAGCAATGACTCAACAGCAGGACACTCTGACAGCCAAACTCGAAGAGCTTGATCGGCGTTTCGATCAGGCATCCGAGCAGATGCAGGACCCGGCCGTCGCGTCCGATCGGCACAAGATCGTCGCGCTGTCGAAGGAACATGCGCGCCTCGAGCCGCTTATTGGCAAGTGGCGGGCATACAAGAAGCTCAATGACCAGTGGTCGCAGGCAACAGGCATATTGGAAGACCCCTCCGCCGACAAGGATCTCAAGGAACTGGCGGAAATGGAGGTGCACGACCTCAAGGCCGCTGCCCAGCAGGCCATGGAAGAGGTCAAGGGCATGCTCGTCATGAGCGATGATCTTGGCATTCGCTCGATCATGCTCGAAATTCGCGCCGGGACCGGCGGCGAAGAGGCGGCCCTGTTCGCACGCGACCTGGCCAATATGTATCGACATTACTCCGAGCGTCGCGGCTGGTCCTTCGAAGTGCTTTCAGCCAGCGGCACGGACATGGGCGGCCTGCGGGAAATAGTCATAAACGTCAAGGGCGACGGCTCGTGGAGCCGCCTTGGATACGAGAGCGGCGGCCATCGCGTGCAGCGGGTGCCGGTGACGGAAGCGCAGGGGCGGGTTCATACTTCGGCGGCAACGGTTGCCGTTCTGCCCGAGCCTGAAGACATAGAAGTTGCCATCGATTGGGATAAGGATGTCCTTGAACACACCAGCAGGGCCGGCGGACCCGGCGGGCAGAACGTCAACAAGGTCGAATCCGCAATCCGCCTGGAGCACCTGCCGACAGGCATCACCGTCTCCATGAGAGACGAGAAGAGCCAGCACAAGAACCGCGCCAAGGCCCGAAGGGTGCTGGCTGCGAGGGTTTTTGAGCATTTCCAGAGCCAGCAGAACGCCGCCGAGGCGGCTGCCCGAAAGGCAATGATCGGCTCGGGCGACAGGTCGCAGCGAATCAGGACGTACAACTTTCCCCAGAACCGCTGCACCGACCACAGGCTCAAAGGCGAGGGACAGGAAGGCGCCAACTTCAATCTTGAGCGGGTCATCGGCGGCGACATGGACGAGCTGATCGACGCGCTTGTCGCCCGCGACAAGGCCCAGCGCCTGTCGAACCTGTCTCTCGACGCCCAGTAACCCTACTGCGGCAGCGCGATTTCTTCTATGCGATAAAGCCCTTCGGCGCCTTCAATCTTCATGTCCACCTCGTCGCCGATGGTCTTGCCCAGAACTTCCTGCGCCAGACGGGTGAGGTAGCTATATACATTGTTTGCCAGATCAATATCCCACGGCCCCAGGAACGTCAGCTCCATCATCTTGCCGTCCTGAATTCGCCTCATCCTGATCACGCTTCCAATGCCGGCGCGGTCGGTGGGAATATCCGCGCGATGAATGACCTTCGCGCGAGAAAGCTCTTCCTGCATCTTCGCCGAGCGGGCCTGGAGCATGTCTCGCTCTTCAAGAGCGAACTTCCATTCGCTATTCTCGCTAAGGTCGCCGTGCTCGGCGGCCTCGCCTATGGCGCGGGCGTTCTGTAGCATCTTGACCTCGGTCAGATCCTTGTACTCGGCCTCTCGGCGCTGAAGGGCGGCCTCGGTGGTCCAGATTACGCTATCGTCCTGCCACGGGTCGATCTTCTGACGCACAAAGAACAGCTGCGGGAAGCTCTCGCGAAGAATCGTCATGCAGGCTTCACTGACCGATTCCGCCAGCGCGTCAACTCGCTCCAGTTGACGCTTGATCGTCGCCGCCACGTGCTCATCCATCTGGGCGACGGCCTCTTTGAAAGCCTTGAAATCGGATGCTGCAAGCGCGGCGCGAACCTTCTGGTATATCTCTTTGCGCTGGGCGGGCTCGACATCCCATTCACGTTCGATTTCCGCCACCGCCTTGAGCAGCCTGCCAAGAAGCTCGACCTTCGCCGGGGCGTCTTTGGGCGCCTGGGCGGGGCCTTTCCATAACCACAGGAACATGTCAAGATGCTTAGCGGGTTGAGCTATCGCCGCGCCAACCGCCCCCGCCAGCACTTCCTGGGCGCCCTGGGCCAGAAGCCTCGCGGCAATTTCGTCCAGGTGGCTCGACGGCGACAATTGCAGCAGCAGTCCCATTTTCTCCACGGCGTCGTCACGGTGTTCAAGCGCGTTCAACGCCTGCGGCCAGAGGGCAGGCTCGGGCATCGAGAGCACCACTTCTTCGGGCTGGGGGGTCAGCAGCATGATCTCGCTGCTTGAAGGATGAGGTTTGGGCGGGCGCATCCCCGCGGCAGCGGCCGATTCGAGGGCAAGCGCCGCCATAAAGGCGTCCGCCGGACGGCGAGAGAGATAGTTGGCTGCCGCATCCGCCAGCGAGCCAAGAATCCGCTGCACGAATTCCTCGTTTGGGCTGCTCTTCCGGGTGCGCGTCTCGCGCAGGTACTGACCCAGCAGGACGTGGTAATCCAGGGGCGTCTTGGCGGCGGTCAGCGCCGGTCCCATTTCATCTTCCAGCGTTCTTCCCTGTGCGTGATAGCTGACGACTATGGGGTTCCTGCCCTCAAGCGACAACTGGTCGCACCTCTTGGCGGCGGTGCGGGCCTTGCCCCACCAGCCGCTCCACGACCCGGCGTCCATGAAGCGCGGAACCAGAAATTCCTTGAGATCATTCGAGTCGATCTGTCCGCCCCGGCTCATGCATATGCCCACAAGAACCCCGGCGGGATCGTCCTTGAGTCTCTGGGCCACCTCGCGCGGGTTATGCTGGCACAGCACGCGGAAGTCTCTGGGATCGACGGCCTCGTAGAGATCCGCAAGAGCCTTGGGGTCAAGCTGCCGCTTTGAGCCGTCGGCCTCGATCGTCTCGAACTGAAGCATTATCGGATCGAATTCCCCCATTTTCACAACCTGGCCTTCGTACCTGTTGGCAAGAAAAACGCCCGGCTTCACCGATAGACAGACATCGAGGGTGCGAATGGCCCGCCGAGGCGATTGCCCTGCCAGCAGACCTGCCGCTTCGAAGATCGCCGCGAAATGCGCGTGTTCGCCATGCACCTTCTTGTACTGATCCGCAACTGCCGATCGAAGAGTATCACTCGCGGGCACCGCCAGCAGCAGGTCCTTGAGCATTTCGAGGTCCGCAGCCGGCTCTATCCGGCCCCTGGTTTCCTCAAAGAGCATCTCCGCCAGCGTTTGAGCCCGCTCTTCTTTGGAGGCGCTTACCAGGGCCTCCAGAACCATTGTCATCTCGGCAAGGTTCGACGGCGAGATCTCGGTCCCGATCGCGTCCAGCCAAGCCGACTCGAGTGAGTCCCAGGCGCCGGAGCCGATCCAGTCTTTCATTTGCTTTACATTCATAGTTGCCTCTAAGGATGCGAATGTTCCATATTCGCATTCGCAGCCTGCGAAGTCGAGCCTTTTTGAAGTGGCTTTGCCGGCGAGAGCTTATTGGATCCACTTGCGCCAGTCGGATGGCAGGTTGCACTGGCGGATGTGATGCTGCATGGTCTTGTCGCAATCGCAGTCAACTGCGACTTCATCAAGCGCTGAAGAGACTCCGGCGGCGATGCGGCTCAAAGCGCCGACGGCGCCGGCGAGCCTTTGGGTCTCTGATGATTGGCTGAGCCCGCCAAACAGGTCGCCCGCGACAAACGGTTTGTGCCTGCTGCCCGTCTCGGCGTAGTTCACCACGTAGCACACGGCCGCGTAGCACATCTGAAGCTCTTTGGCCAGAAAGACCTCCGGCACGAACGAATGCGTCACCACTTCGGCCCCAATGGCCATGAGCATCCGCACCTCCGCCGGCGTCTCAAGGCGCGGGCCTTCGCTCACGGCCGCCACAGCCGAGGGGCGATGAACAAGCTTCATGGATTGCAGCACGTTGTTAATCACCCGCCGAAGCATGGGGCAGAAAACCGGAAACTGCCTCAGAAAACCTAAAGGCGAGTCCTCGAAGAAGGTCTGCTTGCGCAGATACGTCCTGTCTATCACATCCTCAAGGATAACAAGGTCGCCCACTGCGATGTTGTGCGTGATTGCGCCGGCGGGGCCCCACGCCAGCACATGCTGTACGCCCATGTCCTTCAGTGCGTACATGTTGGCCCTGCTGTTGATTCGGCAGGGGGATGTCTTGTCCATTCCGGCGCCGTATCTGGGCAGCAGGTAAAACGGGCTGGGGCCGTTAATGAGGAATATCTCCCCGCTGTCTCCAAAAGGCGTGGCTCGAGGCCCGATGCGGTCGCCATCGATCCTGCCGGCGTCCCACTGGCGGTATATCTCTCCTCCGGCTATGCATGCGATCTTTGTTGCCATTTGGGGCCTTCCTGAGCAGGATTATCAAGTCTTGCCCGGCGAAATGCAACAACCTGCGGCCAGCATGCAACAAAGATCCCCCGGATTTCTAGAAGAACACGCCGCCCCTCATGGCCTTCTTCAGTTCAGCAACGTCATAGTTGTCCGACCACCACGTGGGATGCTGCAGGAACACAACCACGTCGCCCTCGTTGCAGCGGCCCAGGGCTGCGGCGAATTCGTCGCCGCCGATGCACGTCGTTTCGCCGATGTAATGCAATCGCGAACCCAATTGTTGCTTCAGCAGGTTCTTGAAGTAGTACAGCTCGCCGCATGGGTGGTCTATCCCGTTCTCCTGCCACAGCCGGGGCTGCCAGACCGAGTTCTCCTTGAAGATGTCGGTTGAGTCGATGCCGGATTTGAAAACGCCATGGGCAAACGCAGCCTTTATATTGGGAAAGAACTGCCTCAGCCGGGCCAGGTTCTCTTTGAAGCTGATTCTGGCCTTGGCGACATCGCCCTCGGCCATCACCAGGTCCTCGTATTGATACTGGATTTCATGCCCCAGATTCTGGATTTGGATAAGCTCCCGCCGCAGTTCGTCGGTGGCGGCGCACACCACGCGGATGTTATAGCTCGTCCTGAATCCGAATTCGCGCTCGACTGCCGCCATTTCCCTGGAGAGGTAATTATCACTGGGCCTTTCAACATCGTGCACCCAGATGACCCTGACCTTATCCGGGACAACCAGTTTGCCCGCGTCATAAAGCTCCAGCGATTCATAAAACGGAACTTCGGCATAGCGAGGCTTGCGCATCTCCTGGCATATCTTCGCATATTCGTCCACTGCCAAGTGATGGCGAAGCTTTGTGTAATGCTCGAAGGCCAGGTCTTTGGGGATGTACTTGCTCATAAGATCATTCCTGTCGGGTGCTCGGGTCGCCTGGGCAGGTCTTCGATACGGTGTGGGTCGATCCAATCCGGTCGCCATTAATCCTGCCGGCGTCCCACTGACGGCATAGCTTCTCCAATTGCGCGCGACCCATGTTTGGCGTAATTATCACGTCTTGCCGGCGAAATGCAATGATCAGGCGCTGTGCTACTCTTTAACGGCCCGGCGCTCGTTGATGGCGTCGGAGAGTATGGACTTGCCGGCGTATTCGATCTGGCCGCCGGAGGGCAGGCCGCGGGCGAGGCGAGTGATGGAGACGCCCAGCGGCGATAGCAGGCTGATTATGTGCAGGGCGGTCGCGTCCCCCGAGACGGTGGGGTTAGTCGCCAGGATCACTTCCTTGACCCCGCCCTTGCGAACGCGGTCAACAAGGGCGTCGATTGTCAGATCGCCCGCCTCCACGCCTTCCAACGGCGCGATCTGCCCCATGAGCACGTGATACACGCCGCGATAGCTGCCGGTGGATTCTATTGCCAGCAGATCCTTGGGTTGCTCCACCACGCAGATAACGCCGTGATCGCGACGGTCATCGCCGCAAACCGGGCACAGCTCGGCCTCGGCGATATTGAAGCACTCGCGGCAGGGATGAATGCGGGTCTTCACGTCGGCAATGGCCTTGGCAAGCGACATGGCTTCCTGCGAGGAGCTTTTTAGGATGTGAAACGCCAACCTCTCGGCCGAGCGCGCGCCAATACCTGGCAGCTTGCCGAACTCGGCCATAAGGCGTTCAATGGTTTCGCCGTACTTCACGTAAACTAGATTCCCAATCCTGGTGGCAGTTCCATGCCGCCGGTGAGTTCCTTCATAGCCTCTGCTGCGGCATCGGCGGCCTTTGTCTGTGCGGCGCTCACGGCTGCCTTAACCAGATCCTCAAGCATCTCAACATCGCCGTCGGTGAGAACCTTCGGATCGATCTTGAGTGATGTCAGCATCATCTTTCCGTTAACGGTGGCCGAGACTGCCCCGCCGCCGGCGTCGCAGGTGTACTGCGAACTTTCGAGCTTAGCCTTCATTTCCGGCAGCCGAGTCTTCATCTCGGAGGCCAGCTTCATCATTTTTCCGATGTTTCCAAACATAGTTTTCCTTATTGGGTCGGCTCATCCGTCGGCCCGGCGACAGGATGCGTTTCACATCGCCGGATATCGATTATCTCTCCGCCAAACAGCGAGAGCACCTCTCGAACGACCGGATCCTCGTGCATCTTCTGCTTCTCGGTCGTGCTCAGAGGCTGCCTTGACACTGCCGGCGGTTGTGCCGCCTGAACCTCGGGAACCTCAGTTGCCGCCGGCGCCGCGGGGGCTGCGGGCGATTGAATCTGCTGTGGTCGGGGGGCGCTCTCAGTGGCTACGGTCGGACGCCCCACGGGCTTTTTTTTTTCGGCCTCCGGGCCGTCGGCGCAGTCGGCAATGTCCTGCAACCGTTGAATCAGGCTTTGCGGATCAACGAACTTCTCGGCTTCGGCAAGGCGGACAATCGCCGCCTCGACCAGCGGCCTTGCAAGGCTCGACCCGCGAATGTTGTAAGACAGCTTGGCCAGAATTCCCAAAGCCCCCACCAACAGCGGCGTTGAAAACTTCTTCGTCAGCGGGGCCAGCGTCGTCTTCTGGGTCTCTGAAAGCTCGATTATCTCGCTGTCGATTCCGCACGCCGCCGCGAGCATCAGGTTGCGGAAAGAATCTCCCAGTGCGCCCACAACGCTGTTGAGCGCCACGCCGCCCTGCAGAAGCGAGTCCAGTTCGCCAAGGGCCGCCGGGGTGTCACCCTGGGCGATGGCGTTAAGCATGCTGCCGACACGCTCTTCCGGCGGCACGCCGAGAATTCGCACCACCTCGGCATCGGTAACGCGATGACCGCTGGAGAGCAGTTGCTCAAGCAGGCTCAGGCCGTCGCGCATCGAACCGTTGGCGCTTCTGGCAAGCCGGAAGACGGCGTCATCCTCGGCCTCGATTCCCTCGGCCTTGCAGAGGGCCTGCATGTGGTCGGCGATTTTTCGCGTCGGGATGTTGCGGAAGTCGAAACGCTGGCAGCGCGAGAGGATTGTCGCGGGAATCTTCTCGGTTTCGGTCGTCGCGAAGATGAACTTCACGTGCGGGGGCGGCTCTTCGAGCGTCTTGAGAAGCGCGTTGAACGCCTCCCTGGTTATCTGGTGGACTTCGTCGATGTAGTATATCTTGAAGCGGCATCTGGCGGGCGCGAAGATGGCGTTGGCGCGCAGCTGCCGAATCTCTTCAATGCCACGATTCGAGGCGCCGTCGATCTCGGCGACGTCGATGTCGTCGCCCCTTCCGATTGCTATGCATGCCTCGCACTTGTTGCACGGCGTGAGCGTCGGCCCGTCGCTGGAGAGGCAATTGAGGGCCTTGGCCAGGATCCTCGCCATGGTGGTTTTGCCGACTCCGCGCGTGCCCGCGAAGAGATAAGCATGGGCCACCCTTCCGGAGGATATGGCGTTCTTGAGCGTCTGCGCGATGGGCTCCTGCCCCACCACTTCGTCGAAGGTGGTGCTTCGGTATTTTCTGGCTAGGACAAGATAACCCGACATCCGCGCTTCCATTAATCGGCCGCCTGTGGCCGGCGGCAAAATCAAAAAAACCGTGCATCCCTGTCTCGATTCGCAACGGCAGGGCACACTCTGGCTAACGGCTCCAGTCAGGCGACCCTCCGGCACACGCTGCAAACTCGCTTATGGCTGCTTCCTTCCGGACCTGACCAGGTTCACGGCGCAACGTTGCAGAGGACCCAACTTTCATCACCGTCCACCGAATGGGCTTTTCTGCCGCAAACGGCTCTCAACAGGGCGTTCAGCCCCGCTATAGCGGATTACGGGTCATCCCTTTCGGGAGTCAGGGCACCGCTAGCGCCCCACCTAGCACGGCTTTTTTCAAGTTGTCTTGATCGGCGCCCTCGCCTTGGCGGCGCGGGACCGGCACATACTATACGCGCCAGGCAGGCTACGGGCAAGGCGCTCATATACTACGATTCGCCCGATGTGCGGTTCAGCTCAGGCCGGGTAGAACGCTTGCTTAACATCGCCCGCAATTCTATGCTTGTGGGATTCGTCTCATGACGTGAAGGAGCCCTAATGGCTGGCGACGGCTGTATGCCAAAACAACTTGATCAGACTGCCGATCACAGAGGCGGCCTGCGCGAAATGCTGATCATTTCGGTTCCAATGGTCGTGTCTCAGGCTTGTCACACGGCCATGACCTTCACGGATCGCTGGTTCATGGGCAGGATCGGCCCCGAGCAGATGAACGCGGCGATGGGCGGCGGGCTGGCGAGTTTCATGTCGGCAACGTTTTTTCTGGGCCTTACCGGATACACCACCGCCCTTGTCGCCCAGTATCTCGGCGCGGGAAAGAAGGAACGATGCGCCGTCGCCTTGTCGCAGGCGCTGATAATCGCGCTTGTCGCGTATCCGCTGATTCTGCTGGCCGGGCGCGTCATCATAAGGCTTTTTGACGCAGCCAACCTGCCGCCGGAGCAACTGGGCCCGCAGAAAGAATACTTCGGCATACTCATCTACGGCTCGGTGATCATGTTGTTGCACTCGTGCCTGGCGAGCTTCTTTTCAGGCATCGGAAGAACCAGGGTGGTAATGCTTGCCGCCCTTGGGGCCATGGTGGTGAACATCGGCGCCAACTGGGTGCTGATCTTCGGCAAGCTGGGCTTCCCGCAACTGGGCATCACCGGCGCTGCTTACGGAACACTCATCGGCGGGGCATTCGGGCTGGCGTTGCTAGCCTGCAAATACTTCACCAGAGCCAATCGCGCGGAGTTTGACGTCGTGGGTTCATTGAGGCTCTGCGGCGACACCATGAGAAGGCTGCTTAAGTACGGTTATCCCGCCGGCCTGGAGATGTTTCTGAACCTGCTGGCGTTTCTGTCGCTGGTGACGCTGTTTCAGTCTCATTCGCTTCAGACGGCAACGGCCATCACCATCGTCTTCAACTGGGACATGGTTTCTTTCGTTCCGCTTCTGGGCATTCAAATTGGCGTGATGAGCCTTGTAGGCAGATACATGGGCGCCGGCGAGCCGGAGATAGCGCACCAGGCGACGATGTCGGGCCTGAAGGCCGGCTGTGCTTATTCATCGGTCGTGCTGATCCTGTTCGTGTTCTTCCCCACGGCGATGGTGGGAATGTTCCGTCCTGACACGCCAAACGAGGTTTTCGCCTCAGCCTTCGAATCGGCAGTGTTCATGATACGGTTCGCGGCGCTATACGTGCTGATCGAGGCAGCGGTGGTCGTTTTCAGCGGCGCTCTTCGCGGCGCGGGCGACACGTTCTGGGCGATGTGTTTTTCGGTGAGCATTCACTGGCTCATGTTCGGGGCGTTGCTGGTTGTGCTGCGGGTGCTGAAGCT
>JAAYCO010000015.1 GCA_012729725.1 Planctomycetota bacterium | reverse complement strand
TCAGCCCAACGAGCATGTGGATGCCGCAGTGGCTCAAGCTTGCCTCGACGCTCGCGCTGATCGTCATGCTTGGAAGGGCGATCATCATGCCCGCGTGGATCAAAGTGAAGGCCCGCCGCAGCGGCGGCGGTCAGAAGCTGGTCCTCAACGTCGAAGGCATGCGGTGCAACAACTGCCGCAACAGCGTGCTGGAGATACTGTCAAAGTGCAGCGGCGTGCATAGCGTCCATGTCAATCTCGCCGACCGGCGGGCGCTGATCACCGGCGAGAGGCTAGACCCTGCCGCCATCAGCATCGCCCTTGGCGAGGCGGGTTACAAAGCAACCGTCGCCCAGAGCCCTCTCGAGGCAATCGCGGCGGCGGGGGATTCCTGATGAATATACTGATGAGGTGTATGTGAGTTTAGCCTGGATAGGTTTGTTGTCAGGCGCCACTGCCGGCGGACTGCTTGGTCATCTTTTCCGAGGCAGGGGAAGCGCCCGCATCGGCGGCGCGAACGTGCTTGTCGGGTCGGTTATATGCGCGGTCATTGGAATGCTCATAGCAACGGGCGTTGGCGGTCAGGCCCCGGCCGCGGGCGGGCAATCAATCCCGCGCATCAACTCGGCGCAGGACTTCACCGACAAGGTGCTGGGCGAGGAGGGCGTGGTCGTTGCCTACTTCTCGTCGGCGACATGTCCGCCATGCCGCCTGACCGAACCGGTGCTTATTGCCCTGCGCGGCGAGTACGCCGGCAAGGCCAGGTTTGTGAAGCTGGACGCAGGCGAAGTTCCATCGCTCTTTGGCGACTGGGACGTCAAAGCCGTGCCGACAGTGATAGTTTTCGCCGGCGGCAAAGAGCGAGATCGGCTCGTCGGCGCTAGGCAGGCGAGCGAGTACCGCCGGGCGATAGACGCACAATTAAAAAAGAAGGCTACATATAAATATGAAAGGAGCTGGTATGGCGACAGTGACATTGGAAGGCAGGGCCCTTGAGCTTGTCGGCGAGCCTTTGAAGGCGGGGGACGCCGCCCCCGATTTCGAGGCCCTCGGCATGGACCTGACGCCGGTTCGCCTGGCGGACTTCCGGGGCAAGGCCGTGCTGATATCGGCAGTGCCGTCGCTTGACACGTCGGTGTGCAGCCTCGAAACCCGCAAGCTCAACGAGTTCGCGGCCCGGATGAGCGACCAGGCAGTGTTCCTGACCATCAGCATGGACCTTCCATTCGCGCAGGCACGCTGGTGCAAACAGGAGACGGTGGACGCGATGAAGGTCGCCAGCGACCATGTTTCCGCCGAGTTTGGCAGCCGCTACGGCGTCCTTATCAAGCCTCTCCGGCTGCTGGCTCGTTGCGTTTTTGTCGTTGGCCCCGACGGAAAAATCGCCTACCGCGAGCTGGTCAAGGAGATTTCCGACGAGCCGGATTACGACGCCGCGATACAAGCCTTGCGAAAAGTCGCCACCAAGTAGCGCCCATTTTCCGACGGACCGGATAGAAAAGATAAGGAGATCAAAATGGCTACCGAGCGGAAGCAGGTTTACAAGTGCAGCGTATGCGGGATCGTGGCTGAGGTTCTGGACGGCGGCGCCGGGGAGATGTCCTGTTGCGGCCAGCCCATGAAGCTGTTGACGGAAAACACCGTCGATGCTTCCAAGGAGAAGCACGTGCCGGTGATCGCCTGGGGCGACGGCGGATGCACGGTGACGGTGGGCGGCGTTGAGCACCCCATGGAGCCCAAGCACTTCATCCAGATGATCGAGCTGGAGGCCGACGGCGTGCTGCACAGGCGGTTTCTATCGCCGGGCGAACGTCCGGTGGCGACGTTTGATGTCAAGCAGACCTCGCGCGTCGTGGCGCGTGAATTGTGCAACCTGCACGGCCTATGGAAGTCATGACCGGCCAAACGCCGGCAATTGAAAGGAAGGGTCCGAATATGCTTAGCAAGAAGATGCTGGACGCACTTAACGAACAGATCAATGCGGAAATGTATTCGTCGTATCTTTATTTGTCGATGGCCACCCACTTCGAGGATGACAACCTCAAGGGCTTCGCCAACTGGATGCACAAGCAGGCGAAGGAAGAGTGGGCTCACGCCATGCGGTTTTACGAATACATAAACGACCGCATGGGCCGGGTGACGCTCAAAGGCATCGACACTCCGCCCAACAGTTGGGCCTCGCCCGTTGCGCTGTTTGAGGAAGTATGCAAACACGAGGCGCACGTGACCGCCCTCATCAACAACCTTGTGAACATGGCCCTTGACGAAAAGGACCATGCCACCAACGCCATGTTGCAGTGGTTCGTGACTGAGCAGGTGGAAGAGGAAGCATCCGCCGGCGAGGTGCTCGACACCCTCAAGAAGATCAAAGACAGCCCCAATGGGCTGTTCATGCTTGACCACAAACTGGGCCAGCGCGAATAGCCGATGCTTTTGTGGCCGCTAACCGGGACCCTGGCGCCCCGGTTAGCGGTTCTTTAGTTAGAACGTATGCACATCCTATCATTACTACCAGCCCCACGCAAGAAGCCCCGCATGGCAATGCGGGGACCTGATGCTATCGCGCAGCGAATCCTCGCCGTTTGCTGTTTGATTCGCGTTGGGATTATCGCACGAAAAACAAATACAACGGCAAGGTGTCGCTCCGCTCCTAAAGTCAGGTCCCCGCATTGCCATGCGGGGCTTCGAGCGTCGTGCTGGTTTCGATTGATGAATGCCAAGACCGTCAGCCCATGTCATAATCTTCGTAGGGATCCCCT
>JAAYCO010000014.1 GCA_012729725.1 Planctomycetota bacterium | reverse complement strand
CGGCAAGTAGTGCAAACTGCTTGCCGGATTTCTATCCAATCAAGCGGCCTTGTTCATGATATGAAGGATACGGTTTCTGAAACGGGGGAAATTGCGAACTCCAAAAGAAACTCTCTTAAGGACTTTGATCTTGTTATTGCAACCTTCTGTGTATTCTCCGGCATTCGGCCGGCAATTCGCATAACATCCGGCCACTGATTCGCATGTATCCGGCCAGTTATCCACATAGGCACCGGCCAAAGGCCGGCAAAGCTGACCGAAACAAGCTCTGTAAGGTTTTCCATAGTATAGCATAGGGAACTTCAGACTGTCACCAGCGATTCTGAAGGAGTCGAGGCAGGACGGCCGCGTCGGCTTGGGCCTTTAGCGTCGATACGGCAGGAGCCGTTAGCGAGTCGGTCCATCACAGCCTCGGCGATTGTTTTATCAACGAACATAGTGTGCCACATATTCACTGGGAGCTGGGACGTCACCGCTGTGGACCTGGCGCCATGGCGCTCGTAGATGACCTCGTAGAAATCGCGGCTGGCATCCGGCTCCAGCGGTTCAAGTCCGAAATCATCCAGGATGAGCAGGTCGGGTTTCTTCAGGTCGTCCATCAGCTTGTTGTATGACCCATCGCCGCGGCCAATCTCAAGATTGGTCAGCAGCCGCCCGACACGGTAGGTTCTGACGCTTATGCCGGAACAGCAAGCCTCGCGGCCGAAGGCGCTTACGATGTAGCTTTTACCCGTCCCCGTGGCGCCGGTGACCAGGAGGTCCTGGCCGCTGCGTATCCAGTCCAAAGACGACAGACGCGCTATCTGCGCCCTGTCCAGCTTGCGTTGCGGGTCGTAGTCGATATCAGCGAGACAAGCGTTCGGCTCCGTCAGCCAGGCCAGTTTCAGGAGACGTTTCAGTTTGGCGTTGTTCCGAGAGAGCCATTGGGCATCCACCAGCATGCCGAACCTTTCTTCGAAGCTTAACTCGCTCATCGCCGGCAACTCGTTCTGCCGCCGCAGCTCCGCCGCCATGGCGCGCAGGTGCATCACGGCGAGTTTGTCAAGAGTTTGATTTACCATCATTTCATTCACCCCCTCTCATTCCCACACGTTGCCGCGCAGGTTGCTGTGAGGAGGCGTCGCCCGTGAGGTTTTGGCCGCGGGGACAGATTCCTGATGATTTTGCAGGATGTTTTTAACCGTAGTGTAGGTAACCGAGTGCATATCCAGCGCTTTGCGGCAGGCAGCCTCAAGGCGCTCGGAGCCTGCTTTTTTCCCCATCTGGAGAAGTCCCATGCAGCTACGGTAAGCCTGTTCTTCTGTGGCTTGGGCGCAGAGAAGCCTGTCGATGACGGCGTAGGTGCTCTCGCCAAAGCTCCCGGCCCATTCCCGATACCGTGCGCCGTCATAAGCCCCCAGCTCAAGCTGATGGCGGTGGCGGGCGGGCATATGTCCTATGTCGGTATCATAGCGGCTTCCCGTGTAACGGCGCACGTGGAGGGCCACGCGCTGGCGACTTTCGTTTAGAATTTCGATAACGCTCGTGGTTATGCGCATGGTTACTTTCTGCTTGTAAAGCGTATATGGCACCGAATAGTAGAAACCGCCATATTCGACATGATAATTCTGAGGCACGCGGCGGGTGATGAACTCGGCAGCTTCGTAATGTGTGGACGGGAGCGGCCGCAGGGCGGGCTTGTCTATCGTCCGGAAGTCGCTCTCACGCGAGCCGGGTCGTTTCTTGAATGGGCGGCGGGCAAGTTCTCCAATACGGTCCTTGATGGCGGCATTCAGTTCCCGGAAACTGTAGAAGGTTTGGTGACGCAGCCATTCGAGGAGCCATACCTCCAACCAGCCTATACTGCCTTCCACAGGGCTCTTGTCCTTTGGCTTTCTCACTCTGGCAGGGATGACGGCCATCCCGTAATGCCGGGCTAAATCCAAGTAGGCGGCGTTTATCGCCGGGTCATAATAGTTGGATTTGGTAACTGCGTTCTTCGTGTTGTCCGGTGTGATGACGCGCGGAAGGCCGCCGTAATACTTCAAAGCATTGACATGGGCCGCCAACCACTTGTCATTCTTTTCGTCAGGAAAGGCTTCCACGTAGGGGTAGTAGCTGTAGCCCAGGGTGCTGACAAAGAAATGTGCTTTGAGCAGTTCGCCCGTCTCGCTATCGATGACGCAATCCAGGGTGTCCCCGCACCAGTCGACCATCATCTCTTTGCCGGGCTCCCTGTTGATGGGCATGCTGACGTTAATGCCAACGGAGTCCTTCCACGCCAGGTATTTGCGGCAGTATTGGCTGTAACCCAGGCCGCCGGGGCAGTCCTGCCGGTATTTCTCCCAAAGATACTGCAAATTTACACGGGTTGTCCTGCCGCGGATGTCCGTCTCGTGCAACTCGGCATGAACCTGCGCCCAGTCCGGCTCCGTTCGGGAGGCGCTGTACTGAGTCTTAGACGGATAGAGAAGAACCTTGATTTCCTCGTTCGTCATCTTCTCCGCAGCCTCGTATGTAAGTCCTACCTCCTGACAACGCCTAAGAACGTCGCCCACTGTGCTTTTGCCGCAGTTAATGGAGCTGCCAATATCGCGCTGACTGAACCCCATCTCCCGCAGGCGTAATACTTCTAATACTTTCACCGCTTCCAAACACCTCATGTTCGTTCCTCCCGTGCAATGTTGTTCACAT
>JAAYCO010000123.1 GCA_012729725.1 Planctomycetota bacterium | reverse complement strand
TCGGAGGCGAGCGCCGGCCGCTGAGCTGCTTCTTCAGCGATCTTGAGGGTTTCACGACCTTGGCGGAGCGCCTCGGCGAGCAGCGAACAGTGTCGCTGTTGAACCGCTACTTTGATCACATGACGGCGGTCATTCAGGACCGCATGGGCGGATATCTCAACAAATTCCTTGGCGACGGGTTGTTCGTGTTTTTCGGCGCCCCGGTTTTCCAGGACGATCACGCGTCACGCGCCCTGCGCGCCGCGGTGGCGTGCCAGCAGGAAGTCGAGATCATCAACCGCCGTCTCGCCGAGGAATCCGGCGCGGGCATAACTCTTAAATGCCGCATCGGAGTGACTACCGGCGAGGCGATGGTCGGCAACTGCGGCTCAAGCGGCAGGATGGACTACACCGCCATCGGCGACATCGTGAACCTGGCGGCCAGGCTCGAGTCCGCCAACAAGCACTTTGGCACAAGGATCCTGGTTGACAAGGCAACGTGGAATCAGGCCGCCGCCGGCGACGTGATTGCCCGCGACATGGGCCTGGTTGTCGTTGCCGGGCGCGCCGAGCCGGTGGCTGTGGTTAACGTGCTTGGTCTGGCTGGTTGCCTGGACGACCGCGCGTGCGAGCAGGCGAGAGAGTTTTCGCGGGCGGTTTCGCTGTTCGCCGATGGCAGGTTCGCCGAGTCGGCGGAGGTTTTTGAGCCCCTGGCCGCGAGCGACAAATCGGCTTCGCTGTTCCTGACGGCCTGCCGCAGATTTCTGCAGAATCCTCCCTCCGCACAGTGGAATCGCGCGTTGATTCTTGAAGGCAAGTAGCCGCCCCACCGTAACATTAAATAATGACAGAGCCCCGGGAACAGCCCGCGTTCTACTGCGACGCCATGCTGGGCGGCCTTGCTCGCTGGCTGCGCGCCGCGGGCTACGACGCCAGGTACGACTACGGCATAGATGATTCGGTTCTGCTGCAGCGCGCCCGCGATGAAGGCAGGTTGATACTCAGTTCGGATGGACCTCTGTTCATGCGAAAGATCATCAAGCAGGGAACGGTGCGGGCCTTGTTCGTTCCGCGTGGCATGTCTCGACTGGGGCAGCTTCACTTTGTCATGAAGTCGCTCAACCTGCGCCTGTTGCGGCCGCGATGCATGGCGTGCGGGGGCGAGCTTGCCGAGCTTCAGAAACACGAGGCGATCGACGAGGCCCCGCCGCTGGCGTACAAACGTTGCGGCCGATTCTGGAGATGCCTCCGATGCGGCAGGCTGCTGTGGAACGGCACGCACTGGAAGCGAGTGGAACAAAAACTGCTGGAACTGGCGGGCTGATCAGTTCTTCTGCGTGTAGTCGATCAATCGGGCGATCTCGCTTCGAAGGTCTTTGCGGGGCACAATCATGTCAATGAATCCATGCTCAAGAAGAAACTCCGCCCGCTGGAAACCTTCAGGCAGCTCGGCCTTGATGGTGTTGGCGATAACGCGCTGGCCGGCGAAGCCGATCAGTGCGCCGGGCTCGGCAATGATGACGTCGCCAAGCATGGCGAAGCTTGCCGTCGTGCCGCCGGTGGTCGGGTCCGTCAGCAGCGAGATGAACAATCCGCCCGCGTCGTCGAACCTGGCCAGGGCCGCCGATGTCTTCGCCATCTGCATCAGGCTCAGCGCGCCTTCGTGCATTCTCGCTCCGCCGGACATGCACACGATCACCAACGGCAGCTTGTCCTGCGTCGCGCGCTCGATGAGAAGCGTGATCTTCTCGCCAAGGACCGAACCCATCGATCCCATCAAAAAGTCGCCGTCCATCACGCCAAACGCGGCCCGCCTGCCCTTTATGTAGCCGATGCCCGTCAGCACCGCCTCGGTGTTGCCCGTCTTGACCTGTTCCTTCCGCAGACGATCAGCGTAGCTCTGGCCGAGCCACTTGAAATCAAGCGGATCGCACGGCGCGACATCTGCAAACAGTTCCTCGAAGCTGTCGGGGTCGGCCAGTTGGGCGATTCGCCGGCGGGCGTTCACGCGGAAATGGCACGAGCATTCAGGGCAGATGTCCAGATTCTCAACCACAACCTTGCGGTAGAGCATGCTCTCGCATTCGGGACATCGCATCCACAGACCGTCGGGCACTTCCCGCTTCTTGCGAATGGAAGGGCCTTCGAATGCGTTTGCGTTGAACGGTCCAAGAGGTTGTTCGCCCTGTGCCTTGGCCATAATCGCTCCGTTGCCGGGGGTCATCCGCCTCGAGCGGCAGCGCCGCGCTGCGCCCCCTGCAGTAATGCCTTCACCGCGGAGGCTATATCATCTTTACCGAACACATCCGCGCCGGCGACGAAAACGTCCGCGCCCTGGCGAGCACACAGCTCGGCGGTTGCGGGGTTTATGCCGCCGTCAACCTCAAGCCGCTGCCACGGGGCGAGCATATCCTTCAGTTCGGCGATCTTCGGCAGCATGTCTTCCATGAAAGCCTGGCCGCCGTATCCGGGCTCGACCGTCATCACCAGCACCATGTCCACATCTTTGACAAACGGCGCGAGAGACTTGGCTTCAGTGCCCGGGCGAAGCGTTATGCCAACACCCAGGCCAAGCTTCCTCAGCCGATCCATTATCTTGTGCGGTTCGCCGGCGGCCTCCACGTGAAACGTGATGCTGTCCGCCCCCGCCTCGGCGAAGCGGTCGGCGTAGTAGGCCGGGTCGGTAACCATCAGATGCACGTCCAGCGGATGGTCAGTATACTTGCGAAGCGACCTGGCGATGCCCGGCCCCATTGAAAGATTCGGCACAAAGTGCCCGTCCATTACGTCAACGTGCAGCACGCCCGCCCCGCCGGCAATGGCCTGGTCTATCTGCACCCCGGCCCTCGCAAAATCGCAGGCAAGCAGAGATGGCGCAATGACGGAACCAGGTTTCAACTCTCGCCATGGATTCGCTGGTTTTCTAGACATCCTTCTCTCAAACAACGGCCTGGGGCCAATCCTTAAATAATAGCTGATTCCCGCCGGCGAGTCCAGATCGCCTGCAGGGCTACTTCTTATCCAGCACTTCGATCGGGGGCATGGCCTTGCCTTCGAGGTATTCGAGGCTCGCGCCGCCGCCAGTCGAAACGTGGGTCATCTTCTCGCCCAGGCCCATCTGCTCGACGGCAGTGGCGCTGTCGCCGCCGCCGATCACGCTGATGGCGCCTTTGGAGGTTGCTTGTGCGATGCCGGTGGCGAGGGCCCTGGTGCCGGCTGCGAAGTCGCTCATCTCGAACACGCCCATCGGGCCGTTCCACACGATGGTTCCGGCTGCCGAGATTTCTTTGCCGAATGCGGCAATCGTCTTGGGGCCGATGTCCAGACCCATCAGGTCGGCGGGAATGTTCACATCCGCAACCTGCACCGCGCCGGATGAGGTCATCGCCTTGAAGTCCACGCTCTGTGCGCCGACATGATCGACGGGAAGCATGATCTTGTCGCCGGCCTTCTGAAGCAGGGTCTTCATTTCTTCCACCTGATCCTCTTCGACCCGCGAGTTGCCGACGTTCACGCCCTTGGCCTTCAGCAGCGTGTAAGCCATGGCGCCGCCGATGAGAATTCTGTCAACCTTTCCAAGAAGGGCGCTGATGAGCTTGATCTTGTCCGACACCTTTGCGCCGCCCAGGATGGCCACGAAAGGCCGGCGCGGATTGCTGACCGCTTCGGCAAGATACTTGATTTCCTTCTCAACCAGAAAGCCCGCCACTGCCGGACCGCCCTTGGCCTGAATAGCCTTGGCCACGCCGTACATGCTGGCGTGCTTGCGATGGCAGGTGCCAAAGGCGTCGTTGACGTAAGCCTCGCCGTTGACGGCAATCGCGGCAACGAAGTCATCGTGCTTCTTCTGCTGCTCGGCTGTGAGCTTCTTGTCGGGGTTCTTCTTGGCCTTGTCGGGCATGGTCTCGCCTGGGTTGAACCGGACGTTCTCCATCAGCACAACGTCGCCGTCCTTCATGGCCGAGATCATCGCGTTCAACTCGGCGCCGACCACGGACGTCGGACCAAGCTTCACCGGTTTGCCGAGCAATTCGCCCAGCCGATCGGCGCAGGGTTTCAACGATGCTTCGGCGTCATATTCGCCGTCGGGCCTGCCAAGGTGGCTCATGAGTATGAGCTTGCCGCCATCATTAACCACCTTCTGGATCGTTCCCAAGGCTTGAGTTATGCGGCGGTCGTTGGTGATCTTGCCACCCTTAAGCGGGACGTTGAAGTCCACCCGCATCAGAACCTTCTTGCCCTTCACGTTAATGTCAGCGACGGTTTTGGTTGCCATTTCTTTTCCTCATTTGGCTTGGTAGGCCGGCGCCGTATTGGCGTTGGCTCGACAGGCGAAATCATAGATGCTCAGCCGGCGTTTGGCAAGTGCGCGGCCGTTTCGCCTCGCGCCGATCCTGCAATGGCATCGGGCCTCTGGCCGTCTACCGTTCCCAACTGCAATGCGGCGCGGGCTTTTTGAAGAATTTCAAAAGCCGCACGACAAGCTTGACGAGGTACGCCCGTTCGAATGTCTGAAACATCAGCACCGCCGTCGAATCGGGATCCTCG
>JAAYCO010000013.1 GCA_012729725.1 Planctomycetota bacterium | reverse complement strand
GACTTCATGAAAACCGATGCCTTCAGGTCGCTCTCGACAACTCAGCGCAAGCAGTATCGCGACGGCCTTGTCGAAAGATTCGCCAGCATGTCGCAGCAGGAGCGACTGGAAGCGGGCAGAACCCTCAGAAACGCCGGGCTGTCCCGCCGCGACAGGGAAGGCGTGCAGATCGGCGTAATGCGCCACTACGTGGACGAGTACATGAGTAAAACGCCCCAGGAACGAGCCGTTTTCATGAACAACGCTATTCAGATGGCAGAGAGAATGGGCGGCAACAGGATGCAGAACGAGTACAACAGATTCAAGAATGACTCGGAATACCGCAAGAAGAGAGTCTCTCGCGGAATGTCAAATCTATCGCGCGGGCTTCACAACACCTCGGCCAAGGACAGGGCCAAGATGGCCAAGGCGTTTCAGGACATGGCTGCCGCCGTGGTTAACAAGTCCGAGAATCCGTAAAAGGCTGGTTTCTCAGAGCACTTTGCGTAAATCCTGTCGCCATCTTCTGGTTGCGGCTGCGCACAGCGGCGTCCGGCTGCATCGACGATGCCAAGGCATCGCCTGCTTCGCCGTCCTTGCCATGCCGGCCTCACCGACGAAGAATGACGACAACCTTTACGCAAAGTGCTCTAGCCCTTCCAGGTTGTCTTATCGACGGTCGTTGCGAAGCTGTCGGTGACAATGTCCTGCGCCTTCTCACTTGCGACGGCGTCTATGTCTCTGCTGCTTGGCTTGCCGGTGTAGATCAGGCGTTTCATCGGGCACTTCTGAAGGGCCGCCTCGATAGCCTGCGGTGTGTCGTCGCCGTATTTGTCGTAGTCGATCCGCGAGAGGTTGTCCTGCATGGTGAAGAGGGTGTTGATCTTTGCGCATGCTCCGCAGCCGAGGCAACCAACCTTGCAGACGGCGCGGACGTCCTTGCCAAAATCCTTGTTTGAACATGCGACAACCAGCATGCGGTCGCTTTTGAACGGAACCATCGTGATAATGTTGCGAGGGCAAGCCTTCGCGCATGCGCCGCACCCGGTGCACTTGGCGTAGTTGATGGTGGCCAGGCCTTCGACGATTTCGATAGCGCCGAACTTGCACGCCCTGAGGCAGTCGCCCATTCCAAGGCAGCCGTAAACGCACCCCTGCACGCCGCCTGTGATATTGGCTGCGGAGCAGGATTTCTCGCCGCGGTATTCCATCATTCCCAGCCGTTGCGAACTCTTGGCGCCGCAGTGAACCGCGGGCCTGTAAGGCCAGCTTTCCTCGACGTCAACGCCCATTATTGCGGCGATGGCGGCAGCGCAGGAACTGCCTCCGACCGTGCACAGCGTGACCGAGGCGCCTTTGTGAACGACGGCATCGGCATAATCGCTGCAACCGACGAAACCGCACCCGCCGCAATTCGCGCCGGGCAAGGCGACTCCTATGGCCTCGACTCGCGGGTCTACCTCAACCTTTAATGCGTTGTTGGCCCAGCCCAGCGTGTAGGCGATGAAAAGCGCAAGGGCCAGCATGATGCCCCCCGACAGCAGGATGATTATTATCATCATTTCTATTGCTCCATTATCGCCGGGGCAGCCGGCTTCTGCGCCTTCTGAGGCGATTTCGCCGCCGGCGCGCCTGAGTCGTCCTTGACGAGCTTCGCCCGCAGATTCTTATCGACCCCGGTGAAGCCCATGAAAGCCAGCGCCAGAATGCCGGCGATTATCAGCGTGATGCCCGGCCCGTGCAGCGGCTTGGGCACATCGGCATGGTCAAGCTCTTCACGAATGCCCGCCATGATGACGATCGCCAGAGTGAAGCCCGCCCCGCCGGCGACTGCGTACACCAGCGACGTGCCGATATCCCAGTACTGGGCCCCTCCAACGTGCTTCATGATCTCAAGGCACGCGAAGAGTATCGCGCAGTTGGTTGTGATCAAAGGCAGGAACACGCCGAACGCCTTGTACAACGGCGGGAAGAACTTCCGCACATACATCTCAACCAGCTGCACCGCAAAGGCGATAACGAATATGTAGACGATGTAGTTGAGAATCGTCAGATCGACCGTCACGGAAGCATCGCCTCCGAACGTCCGCCACAGCCACGTGCTTAAAGGAGCGCCGGGCTGGAGGATATATCCCGTAAGCAGCCAGCTCAGCAGCACAGCCACGGTCATTACGAAGGTGACGGCGGCGCCCATGCCGAACGCCATGTCCACTCGCCGGCTCACACCGATGAACGGGCAGATGCCAACGAAGTAGTGCAGGATGAAGTTGTTGATCAGGGCAGTGCCGACGGCCAGCAGCAGAATGTTGATCAGATAGTCCACTTTGTCACCTTGCCTCTACCGGTTCGAGTTGGGCCTGTGCGGCGCGGGCCTGCTTTCTGGCGCGGGACTCGCCAAACCAGTTAACAAGCCCCATCAGAACGCCCAATGTGATGAAAGCGCCGGGCGGCAGGATCATGACGATCCATTTGTACTGGTCGGCATTGTGCCAGCCCAGGGGAATGTCGAACCATGTGCCGTTGCCAAGCACCTCTCGCACGGTGCAGATGCTCGCCAGCGCCAGGGCGAACCCCAGGCCCTGACCGATGGCGTCCCAGGCTGAGCGCCATACGCCCTGCTTCGACGCGCACACCTCGCATCGGCAGATGATGATGCAGTTGACGATGATCAGCGGGATGTATGGTCCAAGCTGGCGGCTCATGTCGTACATGTAGGCAGCCAGAACCCTGTCCGCGACGGTCACGAACGTGGCGATGGTCAGCGTGAAAACCAGAATTCGCAAGTGCGGGCGAAGCAGCCCGCGAATCAGCGAAACGATGATGTTTGAACAGATCATCACAAACAGAACCGCGGCAGCCATCGTCATGCCGCTTCTCATGCCGTTGGTCACCGCCAGAGTGGGACACGTGCCCAGCACCTGCCGATAGACGGGATTCTCCGGCAGAATGCCGTTGATGAACCGTTCAAATGCGGTTGGTCCGCCGTTACTCATTGCCTGGCCTCCGCTGGAAGGTCGGCCCTGAAGGCCGCCATAGCTTTGTTCATAATGCTTGCAACCGCCTCGGATGAGACAGTCGCGCCGGTTATCGCCTGCACCTGGTTGCCGGCCGGTTTACCCTTGGCGACTCCGATTGGCGATGTAGCGCTCTTGCCGATGAACTGCTTGCTGAAGGTGTCGGGTTTCTCGATCTTGGCGCCGAGGCCGGGCGTTTCCTTCTGCGATAGAACCTTGATGCCGGTCACTGTTGTGGCGGGCACGTCCAGGCCGATAAGCAGCTCGATGCGGTCGGCGAAACCATCGCCGGCGGTCGATATCACCCAACCCAGGAGCTTATCCTGATCGTCCAGCGCCTCGAACACGGTCAAGCCGTTCCTGACGAACGGTTTGCCTTTGGTGGCGCCCGGAACCAATTCGGGAATCGCCGTAAGCGTGAAGTCGGCCTTGTTCTGCTCGATCTTGGGCTTCAGGTTCGACTCGACGTACGCCAGCAACCCGCCGAATCCGCCGGCAAGCACAAGCACTAGCCAGCCCTGGCCAAGGTAGCTGAGTTTCGCGGGCTTTTTGGTGTTGGTTGTTTGATCTGTCATGGTTTTATCCACTACTTCTTGGCGGCTGCGGGTTTCGGAACCGGCCCGCCGACGGGAACTGGAATGGTCCACCGGTTAATCAGCGGCGTTAAAGCGTTCATAAGCAGCACCGAGAACATCACGCCCTCGGGATATGCGCTGAGCGATCTCATGAGCATTGCAAGCGCGCCGACGCCGGCGCCGAAGATGAACCTGCCCTTGGGCGTCAGGGGGCTGCTGACGGGGTCCGTTGCGATGAAGAACGCACCGAACAGCACCGCGCCGCCAAGCAGGTGGTGAGCAACCGTCCACTCCTCAAGCATGAAGCTCCAAAG
>JAAYCO010000122.1 GCA_012729725.1 Planctomycetota bacterium | reverse complement strand
TGGAGGCGGCGGGAATCGAACCCGCGTCCCGTGACGTTTCAACGGCGGCTTCTACGTGTGTAGTCGGCGGTTTAATCTCGCCCGGCTGACCCGCGCCGACGCGGTGCAGCAAGGCCAGACCTGCCGAATTTCCCGGAAAGGTAACAGGCCCACTCCTTACCGGTAAGCCCGCTGATTTCGTTCGTCCCAACCTCGCGGGCGAAGGCCGGGCGAACGGGTTGCCTTATTTAGGCAGCCATTGCCATCTGATGATTGGCAAGTAAACTTTACCCAAGGTGTTTTACCAGGCCTCCTTGGAACCTGGACACGCCACCGACGCATCCACCGCCCGGTCGAATCCAATTCGCCCCCGGATGGGTGCTCGGCACTTCTTATACGTTCATTCTATCGACAAAGCACAGCCTTGTCACCGGCTGATTAGCCGGGAAAATGCGATTATGCATCCGCCAGCCGCTGGGCCTCAAGTGCAGCCTTGGTGGCTGCAAGAACCGTCTCGGTCGTGACCATGCCCTCGCCGGCAGAGCCTCCAACACAGGCCAGGAAGTCGTTCAAGTACCGCCACGTCACGTTGGGCTCGGGCGAAAGGCGCTGAATCTCGCCGCTGTCCTTGTCAACAACCATCACATCCGGCTGGGTAAGCGACGTCTCCACAAGCCCTGCCGATCCGAAAATCGTAACACGCCAGTACTGCGGCGGCATGCCCTTGAGATGATCGGGGCTGTGGTACGACACGTCGGCCATGACCCCCGCCTTGTTGTCCAACTCAAGCACAAGCTGGGCGCCGTCCTGGAATTTGCGGTTGAGCGCGCAGTGGGAATTCCACACCCTTGCCGCCACCGGACGCACGATTTCATGCCCGGTAAGCCAGGGAACTAAATCCGTGCCGTGTATGGCGATGTCGTTGATCGTTCCGCCATGCCGGCCGTCCTCGAAATACCAGCCTGGCCGAACCTTCGGCATAAGCGGGTGCTGGCCCGTAAAGACAACCGAAAGCACCTCCCCTATCCGCCCTTCCCTGATCACCTTGCGCATGGTGTGATACACGCCGTAACTGCGAAGGTCCAACTGAAGCCCAAGGCACAGCTTGTTTCGCCTGGCCAGGTCGCTTATGCGGTCAAACTCATCAAGCTTGATGCAGATAGGCTTGTCGGCCATGACATGCTTGCCTGCCTCAAGCGCCTTAATCGCCATCGCGCCCCGCTTGCTGTATACATCGCCGAGAGCCAGCACGTCGAAATCGACGCCGCCGAGCATGTCATCGTAGCTCTGGTGCGTTACCTTGATCTTGCCGCCTTCGGCAAGCACGGCCCTGGTCTGGGCATCCTCTTCGCAACAAGCGACGATCTGGCAGCAATCCTTTGATTTAACCGCGTTGTACAGGTCCAAAACGTGAGCATGTCTGAACCCGGCAAACGCAAAACGCAACGTATCGGCCATTATGATGTTCTCCTTGGATTATCGGTACTTTATCGCGAATCACGGGATATTCAAGAAGCATATTCACGGGGGGCGCAACGACTGAGAAGAAAAAAAGATTAATGCGGACAACTAAAGCTTTATTGGCGAATGTCGATATATTGCCTGTCGGGTCATGCACATAATCCGTTATGACGTTGCACTCGCATTGCAGACTTTCGGAGAACAATCGGAAGCGTCATGCGCGCTTCATAGCAATGAAAGGATATGCATAATGATGATCAAAAATCGCAAGCTGTCGGTGAAGATTGCCGCCGGGTTCGCAGTATGCCTCACCATAACCGTCGTGCTGGGCCTGCTGGCGGCGACGTCGATGATCCGAATCAGCAAGGCGTCCAAAGAGCTTTCAGATGTGCACGTGCCGGAATCGGCCATCGCCCAGACCATCGAATCAGCGACTCGGGAGATCGGCTACTTCATGGTGGCCTACAGCTTCAACAACGACCATTCCTGGTGGGATCGCGGCCAGCCCGCGTTGGGCGTTGTAACCGAACAGGTCAAGGCCGTCGGAGATCTGGCGGGCAGACACAATCTTCCCGGGCTCAAGCAGACGGCGGCCGAGCTTGAGAGACTGCTGCAATCCTACAAAGCGACGATAACCGACTCCCGCACGGCTGCGGAGCATCTTTCGGCAGCCAGGGAACAGTGCGTCGCGGGCGCAACTGAGTGTTCGAAGCATCTCGACGCCTACCTTAAACCAGCAGAAAGGCGTACTGGATGATGTGGCTGGAGGCACTGTCGGCAGTGAATTGGCGATCCGGTGCGAGCAAGCAAACACCGCGCAGTCGCTGCTGGACATTTCGCGAGGCTTATACGGGGAGCTATGGCGCGGCGAGGCGACGCGCGAGGCCCAGAGGCTTGCGGCATGCAAGTCTGGTTTGGCGGAGCTTGACGAGGGGCTGGGCAAGCTTCTTGCTGGAGCATCCGAGGCGGACAAACAGGTGCTAGGCTCGGCGTTGGTCGCCGTTGAGCAATACCGGTCAGGCGTTAATGCCATCGTAGCGGCAAGGGACCTGGCAGGCCAGGTTGCGGCAAGGCGGCTGGTGGCGTACAACGCAATGCTGGACGCAGCCAAGAAGCTGACCGAACAAGCACGGGCAAGCATGGGCGGCGTCGCCGCCACCACGGCACAAACAACCAGCAACGCCGTGATGACGGTGTCCGTGGGCGTAACTATCGCGCTGTTGATCGGCACAAGCATCGCAGTGCTTCTGACGTTGAGCATCATCAGGCCCATCAAGCGCATCATCGACGGGCTGACGGCGGGCGCGCAGCAAACGGCAGCGGCATCGCAGCAGGTCGGCGCAGCCAGCCAGTCGCTGGCTCAAGGCGCAAGCGACCAGGCGGCAGGAATTCAGGAAGTGACCGCCAGCGTCGAAGAGATGTCTGCAATGGCAAAGCAAAGCGCCGCCAACGCAAAGCAGGCCAGAGAAACAGCTTCCGCGGCAGCGACCAGCGCGGACAAGGGCTCGGGCGCCATGGACCGCATGAGCAGCGCCATCGACGACATCAAGAAGAGCGCCGACGCCACTGCGAAGATCATTAAGACGATCGACGAAATCGCATTTCAGACCAACTTGCTGGCCCTGAACGCAGCCGTCGAGGCGGCACGGGCAGGCGAGGCGGGCAAGGGTTTTGCCGTGGTGGCGGAGGAAGTGCGGAATCTGGCGCAGCGATCGGCCCAGGCGGCGCGAGAAACATCCGAAATGATCGAAGATTCAACGAAGAACGCAAACAACGGCGTGCAGATCAGCGCCGAAGTTGCGGCTGCGTTGCGGGAAATTGCAGAGGGCAACAGGCAGGTAAATACACTCGCAGACCAGATCGCCGGCGCCACCGAGCAACAGGCGCTTGGCATCGGCCAGGTGAACTCGGCCCTGGGCAAAATGGACCAGGTGACGCAGACAAATGCATCCAATGCCGCCCAATCGGCGTCGGCATCGCAGGAATTGTCGGCCCAGGCGCAGGAGCTTGCGGCGATGGTGAGCGACCTTGAGGCACTGGTTAGCGGT
>JAAYCO010000121.1 GCA_012729725.1 Planctomycetota bacterium | reverse complement strand
TTCTCGAACCGGAAGACACCATTGGCCTGATGAAGTCGATCACGCCCGATCGCTGCCAGCAGGAGCTTCAGGAACAGGGCGGCACGGACTTTGGTTTCGAGTTCGGCAGCGAGGGCCGGTTCAGGACGTCCGTGTTTCACCAGAAGGGCAACATCTCGCTGGTCCTTCGTTTGATTCCCACCAAGCTGCTGAGCTTCGAGGACATCGGCCTTCCGGAGATGGTGCGTTCGTTGTGCCGTCGTCCCCGCGGCATGTTCCTGGTTACGGGCCCCACCGGTAGCGGCAAGACGACAACGCTTGCCACGATGATCGATTACGTCAACCACAACTTCGACAAGCACATAATCACCATCGAAGACCCGATCGAGTATTACCACCCCCACCACAAGTCGATGCTCAGCCAGCGTGAGGTTGGCAGCGACGTTCCGAGCTTTTCCGAGGCCCTGCGGCGAGCCCTGCGTCAGGACCCGGACGTAATTCTCGTCGGCGAGCTTCGAGACCTTGAGACCATCGAGGCGGCCCTTAGAGCAGCCGAGACCGGCCACCTTGTGTTCGGCACGCTGCACACCACCAGCGCTCAGGGCACCATCACGCGTATCGTCGACCAGTTCCCGGTCGATCAGCAGGAGCAGATTCGCGTTCAGCTTGCAAGCTCGCTGATTGGCGTTTTGTGCCAGGCCCTCATGCCCAGGCACGACACGCGCGGCATGATCGCCGCCTTCGAGTTCATGATGGTCACGAACGCCATTCAGAACCTTATCCGCGAGAACAAGGTGTTCCGAATTCCGTCGTCGATCCAGACCGGCAAAAAATTCGGCATGCAGCTGCTCGACGAGCACCTTTACAAGCTCTTCGCCGAGGGCAAGATCAGCGAAGAGGACGCCGTCGATCACGCCCACGCGCCGGCGGAGCTTCAGGAGAAGGTCGACGCGTTCAAGGCGGGCCGGCCGCTGCCGTCCACCGACGAAATGCCCATTCCAACACAGGCGCCGCAGGCGTAGAGGTAAGGCGATATGGCACCGACAAACCCACCCAATCTCGCCGAGCTCCGGGGCAAGCCCCTCGGCCACGTCCTTATCAGGATGGGCAAGGTCACTCGCGAGCAGGTCGCCGAGGGGCTCGACGTCCAGAAGGCCAAGGGCGGGCCGCTTGGCCAGATTCTTATCGACCTTGGCTACATCGACGACAAGACCAGATCACTCGCCCTGGGCTTTCAGGCGGGAATGGAATACGTCGATCTGCCCAACACCGAGATTTCCGAAGACGTCATCAGGCAGATTCCCCCGCAGATGGCCAACGCTTATCGCGTCGTGCCGCTTAGCTACGACGAGCAAGGCCACACCCTGACGATCGCGCTGGACTCGGCCGACAACTTCAGGGCCACCGACGACCTCAAGAGGCTCATGAGCTTCAACGTGGTCGCCAAAATCACCGAAAGCGAGCATCTCGACGCCGCCCTTAGCAAGCATTACGGCGTGGAGCTCGAGAACATCGGCGACCTCATCAACGAGATCGCCGGCGACGACCAGTTCTCGATCATGGATAACCGCGGCGAGAGCATCGACCTTGACACCATCAAGGAGCTTGCCGACTCGAACCCCGTCAAGCGCCTGGTGAACATGGTGCTGCTCGAAGCCATTCGCCACCGCGCCAGCGACATTCACTTTGAGCCGTTCGAAGATGAGTTCAAGATGCGTTACCGCATCGACGGCGTGCTGTACGAAATGCTGCCGCCGCCCAAGAACATCGCCGTCGCCATCGCATCCAGAATTAAGGTCATGGCCAATCTGGACATCGCCGAGCGCCGCCTGCCTCAGGACGGCAGAATCGAGCTGGTCGTCCAGAACGCCCCCGTTGACCTGCGTGTTTCAGTGCTGCCGACCATGTTCGGCGAAAGCGTCGTGATGCGAGTTCTCGACAGGTCCAACGTTTCGCTGGACGTCGAGCGAATCGGCATGCGCGAAGACGACATGCGAATCTTCCGCCAGCTTATCAAGCGGCCAAACGGCATCGTCATCGTCACCGGGCCCACGGGCAGCGGCAAGACCACCACGCTTTACTCGGCCCTCAACGAGCTTAACGACGTTGGCGTGAAGATCCTCACCAGCGAAGACCCCGTCGAGTACGACATCGACGGGCTGATCCAGGTGCCGATCAACGAGGACGTGGGCCTTACCTTCGCCCGCTGCCTGCGAAGCTTCCTGCGTCAGGATCCCGACATCGTGCTGATCGGTGAAATTCGCGATCTTGAAACCGCGCAGATTTCGGTGCAGGCGTCGCTGACGGGCCACCTTGTGTTCTCGACGTTGCACACAAACGACGCGCCGTCGTCAATCGCGCGACTGCTTGACCTTGGGCTCGAACCGTTCCTCGTGACGGCGACGCTTGAAGGCATATGCGCCCAGCGGCTGGTGAGGCGAATCTGCACCAGGTGCAAGGAGCAGTACACCCCCACAGAGGAAATGCTGCTTCAGCTAAACCTCACCCCCGACGCCGTCGCCGGGCGGAAGTTCTATCGCGGCGTCGGATGCGAGTACTGCCGGAACACCGGCTACAGCGGCCGGACCGCAATGTTCGAGATCATGATGCTCGACGACAACATTCGCGAGCTGATCATGAAGCGAAGCAGCACCAACATCATCCGCCAGGCCGCCAGGAAGCGAGGCATGAGAACGCTTCGCGAAACCGGCCTTCTGGCCATTTACGACGGCATGACGACCATCGAAGAGATCGTCTCGCAGACTTTGGACGAAGAGGCTGAAGCGTAAGGAGCGTTCCCATGCCTACATACCAATACGAAGCAATGAACAGCGTCGGCCAGCCGGTGAAAAACCAGATCGACGCGGGCACCCGGGAAGAGGCGGTCGGCAAGATTCGCGCCCTTGGGTACTTCCCCACCCAGGTTGTCGAGAAGGCTATCAAGAAAGGCGGTCCCAAGGCGATACCGGGCAAGGCCGGCGCCGCTGCCGTCGGTGCGGCAGGCCCGCGAAGAACCGCCGGCGCGGTTTCAAAGAAACTGCTCACCCAGTTCACCCGCCAGATGTCAACCCTGGTTGACGCCGGCCTTCCGATTCTCAAAAGCCTTCGCATTCTCGAACAGCAGCAGAAGCCCGGCATGCTTCGCGTTGGCATTCGAGTGGTCGCCGACGACGTCGAAGGCGGCCAGACGCTCTCTGAAGCCATGGCCCGCCATCCCAAGGCGTTCGACCGCCTGTACACCAACATGGTTCGCGCCGGCGAGCTGGGCGGCGTGCTGGACGTCATTCTTCAGCGACTTGCCGACTTCATGGAAAAGAGCCAGGCCCTGAAACGCAAGGTCATCGGCGCGATGATCTATCCGTCGGCCGTCATCACCTTTGCGTTCGCCATCGTGGCGTTGCTGCTGGTGTTCGTCGTGCCCAAGTTCCAGGAAATCTTCTCGGGCATGAAGGTCGAGCTTCCGAGCGTCACCAAGACCCTGCTTGACTTCTCGGCCTTTCTGGCCGGCGGCGGCTGGATGCTGCTGATTGGCGTGCCGATTGGGCTATGGATGATATTGAAGCTGGTCGGCACAAGCCCCGCTGGCAGGCACGCCATAGACAGCGTTAAGCTCAAGATACCGATTCTGGGCATCATTCTTTCCAAGACAGCCATCGCTCGTTTCAGCAGAACGCTTGGCACGCTGCTGGCTGCGGGCGTTCCCATTCTCGAAGCCATCAACATCACTGCCGAGACTTCCGGAAACGAGGTCTTCTGCCGGGCCCTTAAGAAGGTGCACGACGGCATCCGCGAGGGCGATAACTTCGCCGAGCCGCTGCGCCAGGCGCGGATAGTCCAGCCGATGGTGGTCAACATGATCGACGTCGGCGAGGAAACCGGCGACCTCGACAAGATGCTCACCAAGATCGCCGACACGTACGACGACGAAGTTGAAACGCTCGTCGGCTCGATGACCAGCCTTATGGAGCCGATCATGGTCATCAGCCTCGGCGTCATCGTCGGCTTCATCGTCATCGCCCTGTTCATGCCGATGGTCACCATGATCAACGCCGTGCAGAAATAGCCGGAGAAAAAGCCATGAGAAACAAACTCGCCCGCCCCCGCCAAACAAGCGGCTTTACGCTGGTCGAACTGCTGGTCGTCATCAGCATCCTCGCCTCGCTGATCGGCATTATGATGCCCGCGCTTAACGGCGTCAGAGAATCAATGTGGGCAACCCGCAGCCTTGCGCGAGTAAGCGAACTGGCGACCGGCGTTGAGGCATACAGGCGAGAATACAACTACTACCCCGGCCAGAAGGACTGGGCGACGACAGCAACTTGGTCAAACGGTTCACTGAAGCTGGCGGAAGCACTGTTCGATCCAGATGGGAACGGCACATTTGAGGCGAAATTCGCCCCGCTGAATGAAGGCGACCTACTAACCATTAACGGCGGAGGGATCTGGGACAGGTTTCACGAAGACTATCCGGCGGCCGTCTGCTACTATCCAGCCAAGCCAGGCGAAAATACCTTGGCCCAATTCGACGTCGGTCACAACACGAACCACACCAAAGCAATCGCAGGCTTTGATGATTACATCAGAGACACTCGATTTGACGGCAGCGGTACGACCCCAAGACCTTATAACGCCGGCAAGTTCCTGCTGATTGCCCCAGGCAAAGACAGAGTCTATTGCACTGCCGACGACAACCGCAATTTCGGGAACTGATCATGAACACAAACGCCCGACAACCAATGCCCTGCCGCACCAGCCAAGGCTTCTCCCTTGTTGAGATGCTGGTCGTGGTCGCAATCATTGGCCTTCTTGCCGGTCTGCTTATGCCGGCCGTCAATATGTACCGCGAGCGAATGAAGGAAGGAACGTCGCGAGCAATCATCAACACGCTGGACGGCGCGTGCAAGTACTACCAAGTCGACTTCGGCTACTATCCACCCAGCGGCGATGTCTCTGTGGACGGTATTAACCAAGGTTATCAGTTGCTGCCTTGGGCGCTGGTCGGCTACCAAGACAGCGCCAAGGATAACTATGACGGCTTCGGGTTCCGTGTTATTGCAGATCGCGGCAAGGTGTACGGGCCTTACAACGACGCCGAAAAGCTGACGGTGCAAGGTTCCCCACCCTATTTCACTGATTCGTTTGGCAACCCGATTCTGTACTACCGCTTTGATTCTGGGACGTATAAAGCGAACCACAATTCTAGCACCGATCCGCCAGCCGACATCAACAACTACGCCAAGAACCCGTCCGACGTATACTACCGCATGGATTTCATCCTGCTGTCGAAGGGCCAGTCAACGGAGTGGCATGATGATGCCGTCGACAAGAACACAACCAACTTCCAGATTCACAAGTGAGGCCGGTATGAAGTCGTTCACGAACAACTTGGTTCGCCGCAGCCGGGGCATGACGCTTGTCGAGGTCATGGTGGTCATGGTCGTGCTGGCGATACTCGTCAGCATTGTCGTTGGCGTAAGCAGCTATGTAACCGACAGGGCCAAGAGAGAACAGACAATACTGACCCAGTCCGTGCTGAAGAAGGCTATAGAGGTCTTTGGGACAATAAAGAAAGATTATCCATCTTCCGACGGAACCGAACTCAAGGACAGATGCGTCTCTCTGTATGAACAACTGGTGGATGTGCCGAAAGTCAAGGCTATTCTTGCCGAGCTTCCGGCGCAGGCGATAGCTGAAGTGCCCAATACAGGCGGCAAGAAGGGTTTCATGGATGGGTACGATAAACCCATGGACTACAAGAAGAACGGCGGCATTGGCGGCGTGCCCGTGGTTATCTCTCTCGGTCCTGACGGCAAAGGCAGCGGCGACGAGGGCGACAACAACGCCGACGATAGGGCCGACAACATCCGTAGTGACGGGCGAGTGAACTAGACAGGCGTGAGTAAGAAATGAGGCGTGCCATGAAAAGCCCGACAAAACAAAAGACCGGTTTCACGCTGGTGGAACTGATGGTGGTTATCGCCCTCATCGCCCTGCTGGCGGGGGCGACGATTCCCAGCATGATTTCGGTATTTACCGCCGGGGCGGATTCTCAGGCTGTGAACCTTCTGTCCGCTCAACTGACAGCCGCAAGGGCACTGGCGATGCGTGAGGGCAAATATGCCGCCGTGCACGTGCAGATGGGGTCGAAGTATGATGGCACAGGGTTGAACAAGTGCTATGTAGGTATCATGCTTGAGGATCCAGTTTTACATGTTTTCCGCCCAATTAGCGGATACCTGAACGGATATTCCGAGATCTACCCAGTTCCAGGAACGATGGCGTTTGGGCAAATCGATGGATACGTCACAGACGCCAACGCGTACACGGGGATCACAGATGAGGCGAGCCTGCGTGCCTTTGCGACCTTTGACATTGTCTTTTCGCCGTCAGGCGCATTGGCGCTTAGGAAGGTGACGATTGATACAAGCCATGATGCCTTTAAGGATACTGATGTTGGTATTTGGAATCCCACTGAGGTAAACGTAACTACCACTGAGGGCGATGGCAGGCCATCCAACCTTAGTGTCAAAGCGGTAACAGTCTTTGATTCTCAGAAGGCCGTGTTGTCCGGCGCCAAGATGAATGATTATATAGACAAAGAGGGGCAGTTCCTGCCCATAAACGTGCACACCGGTCTTCTTCACCCAAGGAGATAGCCATGCTGCCAACAGCAATAAAAATACGTACGGCCAAAAATGCGTTCTCCCTGGTTGAGGTCTTGATTGCGATTGGCGTTCTTGGCATCGGCCTCGGAATGGTAATGCTGATCTTTCCCGCAGCAATCATGGAGAACCAGTCCAGCGTCTCCAGTGTGATAGGGCCGATCATGTGCCAAAACGCGTTGGCGCATGCGAAAGAGAGACTGCGCCACGACGGGAGTATTGGCCACTCTATGAAGGTTGTCTCCAATGATTGGGACGAGGGCGACATCGGGTATCCGGGTAGCGGGTCGCATAAGGGCATGATTGTTCTGGCCCGTCAATTGGAGGAGGAGACCAGCAATGACAACGATTACCTTCTCGTGGCCATTGCGTACAGGGCGCCCAGCCCAGCGGAAGTTCTGACGCTAACGCCTACACCCTCCCTGGATAAGGATGAAGAGACGCAGGAATACACGGTTCTTTCTGGCGCGGACTATGGCCTGAAAAAGGGGAACAGCATCATAGCATCCAACGCTTTTTACTCAGTTGTTGCCAGGGCGGAAAGCGATCGCTGCTATGTGAAGACGCCGCTCTATTATGAAAACGTTGAGACCGTGGATCCTAAGCAACCTAAACAGTTCTTCTATCTATCCGTGGATGGTACACCATGGGGGGCAATGGCCGTGGTTTCAACACGCACCGCCTTACGAGAGCCATAAATGAGCAACACCACCATGAGACATAATGCCACGTCAAATAGAGGTTTCACCCTAGTTGAGCTTCTGGTTTCGGTGGCCGTTATGGCCATCATGATTACCATTGTCAGCACGATAGTGTCCGAATGTCATAAATTGGTGAAGTCATCCCAGGCAACGATGCGTTGCAACAACACGGCCGGTGCAATTGCACAATTGCTTCGCAACGATGTATCGAGCATCAGCCAGAACGGCCTGCTGTTTATCTCGACTATAGACAACAAGCCAATCGTGATGTTCACAACTGCCGGACCTGCCAGAGCCCTGGTCGCGATAGATGATGTTACACATGATTACGTGCAGGGCGCTGGCACATTAACTATGATCGGTCAAATGGACAATGCGGGGAAAGCTGGCGGGGATGTTCTCTGGCGTGCAGCATATGTGTTTGCCCCGCATATGCCGATGGATTGGGGCAAGGATGCATTTGGCGGTCACGATCTTGCTTCCATACAGGCGTTACCTGCCGAGATGAAGACGATGTGCATCGACTGGAAGAACGCTGTCGAGACCACAAAGTTGCATGTGCCAGTAGAAGAGAAGTTGCATGTGCCAGTAGAAGCGATCGCTGATGTTCGTGACCTATGGCAGGTAGTGGCAACCGGCCTGACGGAATTCGGGGTTTCTTGGAAGGACGACACAGGCTGGCACGAACCAGACGGCACGGACATGATTTGGACGCACCACGACCAAAATGCATGGCCGACCGCCATCAAGTTCAACTTCAAGCTATCAGACCCCGAAGCTCCGGCAGACTACCGTGAGCTGGAATATGAAGTCGTATGTCCACTGGTGCAGTAAGGAGACCCATTATGAAGCGCTCGTTTCAAAGGCAAGGCTCAGTTTTGCTGATGGTAGTGGGTCTCCTGACGATTGTGGCGATGCTTGGCGCAACGTTCATCTTCATTTCTTACCTGGACGCCAGACAGAATGAAGCTACCAAAGGTCGCCATCAGATTGAGGCTATTGCCAAAGGTGTGCTGTGGAAGACCAGGGTGGACATGGCAAATGACCTGCACGCCACGGCGGATGGTCGCTACACGGCAACACCAGTAGACGTAACCCCGGACCAAAAACGGCTATGGTTCGTCGACTATTACCCAAACAAGGCCGATAATCCAATCAGCGACGACTGGCTATGCGGCCCGGAAGCCTCCCCTACTATTGACACAGATGGAGACGGAGTTAACGACGCCTGCCCGAAAACCTCAGGTTACTTTCAATATGCATACAAGATCACGGACCTGTCAGGTCTCCTATGCGTGAACACTGTGGGGGATTCGACTGGAATAAGTGATCCAAAGTATCCCACCAGCATTGATTTGACCAGGCTTGAGATAACGCCTGTGCCTGAGTATTTCCCTGACGAGCGATTTGTGCAGTTGCACGCTCTCAGACTGAAACCGCCTGAGACCACAGCATGGGATCCGGTAGCTTACTACAATGATTGCGCGTCGAAGCTTTTGTCGCCAACTGCTTACTGGCCGATCCCCATTGGTGAAGAGATGCTCTTCCGACATTTCAATGCGACCAAGTCGGGAAGGCTCGCCGGGTGGCTAGATAAGCTTGCAGAAGACGAAGACCCTGACTTCCCCGTGGACGAAGTTCGCCGGTTGTTGACCACAGTTAGTCAGTCAACCCCACACTTGCGTCATCCCATAGCGTATCCTGCCACCCCCGAAGACGGCATAACAAAAAGGGTAAATCTCAATATCCTTGCTGAAGGATTGGGGTCGGAAGATGTCCGCGAAGCACTATATGACGAACTAAAGTTGCTCACTACCCAGGATGTTGCGGGACATCTTCTAGCGAATCTGTGGGCGTTTATAGACGACGGCGACGTGACCACAAAAGCATACGCCGTTGTTGATCCTGACACGAAAACCAAATACTTCGGCGCGGTCTAGCAGTTGGTGATTTCCGAGGTATACGGGTTCAACCTCATCGATAGTGGCACACTCGCCGGCGGCGACCCAAACAACGACGCTGGCCTTGCAATAGCAGTCGAAATATTCAATCCATTCGATGACGAAATTAACGTTGCCAATTACCGAATTTCTTGTGGGGCGGATGATTTTGACTTACCAGGCAATGCAACAATTGCTGGAAAAGAGAGAATAGTATTATATACGTATTCCGGTTGCGTAGACGATGGTGGCAGAAGGACAGCCACTTTCAGCGACTTTGGCTTCCAGCCATCCGGAGCAGGATGGCATCAGGAAGACAAGCTTGCTGGCTTCCTTAACGGTTCCATCACCTTGTATCGCGAGGTGGAGGGCCATAAAATACCGGTTGACAAGGTGGACTCCTCCGATATCGGCTTCAGCCCAGCATCCGACAGAACCCCTGAAGTCAGACAGCTTGGTGCGCGGGATGACAATCCAGACAGACGACGCGTAATGGTCGCCAAGATGTTACAGAAGACCCCAACGGCCCTTAATGAACATACGCTCGGAAGCCCCAATGGCCTGAATGTAGGAGACATTGATGTCCTGCAGCAGAATGATCTCGTAATTGACCATGCCGGCCTGCAGAGGCTTGGCGATCTGTCAAAGATTCTTGTGGTTGGGGCAAAAGTGGAGGACACCGCACCCCCATCAGACTCTACCTCACTACCGCAGGCATTGGCTGTCGTTCATAACAATGTGGCTTTGAAGATGACACGCGGTCGATTCCAATTCTTAGCGACCACTGTGAATACAGATGCACGCTATCCGGATGTTCCGTTCGGAACGCTTCTGCCTGAGTTCTTTGAAACGCTTAGCCCGGAACCCATTTACAGCAGAATCTACGGGCGGATTAACATTAACACGGCCTCGGACAAAGTGCTTAAGTGCCTCCCGTTCCCTGAGCAAATACACTTGGATAGGGGTGTCGTCAATGTAAATAGATCAGACGTGGCTAAGTACATCCTGGACTATCGCAATGTTGAAGGCGTCTATGTGTTGGGACGAGATAAGCCCAATGGTGTGTCTAACAACATTGCTGGTCTCCGCGCGCAGAATGTTCAGAAATGCTATATGACGCCCGGGGAAGTAGCCATTCCGCTTGCGGATTACACGAACCACGTGATGACTACCCAGTGGGGCATTCCGCTCACTACGCTGACAACGTATCCTGAGTACATTAAGGCGCGAGACACGCTCTATCACAGCATTGCAAACCTGGTGACCGTCAACAGCGATGTGTTTGCCGTTAACATCTGGGTCTCCGGCGTGCAGTACGTTGCCATACTTGACCGCAGCAACGTCACCGCCCCCACCCACCTCCCTGCCGTGCTGATGTTCGCGGAGGTCAAGTAGCAGAGAAAGCGTTAATTCCGCCGTCAGTACGCAAAGAGGGACTTATCAAAACGAGGCTGTTTCTGTAAACTATCCTGAATGCTTGCCA
>JAAYCO010000120.1 GCA_012729725.1 Planctomycetota bacterium | reverse complement strand
GGCGGTAGTATCTTCCGGTGGGGCGGAAAGAATTTCTCATCTTGGCCCTAAAGTGCTTTCGATAGCCTTCGATAATCTCCCTAGAAGCACCGGTGGCTTGACCTTCACTGGATTAGGTCAAGTCAGGCATGACAACTAATAAAAAGGGTTCCCGGCCTCGTGTAAGGGTTGGGCATATCCCAAAACTTCCAAGGAGAAGACAGAATGCTAGCGATTAAGAACAACCTCATGGCTGACAACGCCGCCCGGCACCTTGGCAGAAGCTATGAAGCCCTGGCCAAGTCAACTGAGAGGCTTTCCTCCGGTCTGCGAATCAACTCGGCGAAGGACGACGCGGCAGGCTTGGCCGTCCGCGAACTCATCCGTGCAGACGTCGCAGTGCTCAAGCAAGGCTCCCGTAACGCTCGCGACGCCGTATCCATGTTGCAGACGGCTGAGGGCGCCATGGGCGTCATCGACAACATCCTCATCCGCATGAAGGAACTGGCCGAGCAGGCAGCCACCGATTCATACTCAAACGAACAGCGTTCGATTATCAACGCAGAATACGTCCAGCTGTCGTTGGAAATCGACCGTATCGCCTCGTCCACCGCGTTCAACAGCATCAAGCTGCTGGACTCGACCGACACCTACAAGATTCACCTTGGCACGACCGACACCATCGACATTGCCGCACAGAAGATGGATTCGACCACCCTGGGCGTCAAGGTTTCGACCGGCACCAAGGAAACATGGGACAACAAACGCGGCGTCGCCCGTGCTGACGACGAATTCCTCGCCGCCACTGATATCACGGCAGACACGGCAGACACCTTCACGTTCCACTTCGGCGCGGATGCCGACGTTGTCGTTGACATCGGCGCATTCGACGCCAGCGGCGTGAGCCTTAACGGCCTGGTCAACGCGATCAACACGCAGTGGGCCGCCGACGGCAACAGCGGCTACGTGGCCTATGCACAGTTCGACACCGCTTCGCAGCAGTATCGGCTGAGGCTTGAGAACCCCACCGCCGGCGCCGGCGCTCTGACCATCACCAACACGAACAACCCGGCCCCGTTGGCTGCGGCCCAGTTCACAAGAGCAGTTGAAGGCACCGACGGAACCGCCCTGACGCTGACGACCACCGCCGGCGCGACGGCAGCCCTGGCCGCCCTGACGCTTGCCATCAACAACAAGGACGCTTACCGAGCCAAGCTTGGTTACCTGATGAACCGTCTTGAGTCCGCGACATCGGTTATCGACATTCAGGCGGAGAACCTCCTGAACGCAGAAAGCCGAATCAGCGACGTGGACGTTGCGACCGAAATGGCCGCCATGACACGCAACCAGGTGCTATCTCAGGCAGGCATCAGCATGTTGGGTCAAGCCAACAGCATGCCGCAGATGGCCCTCCAGTTGCTCCGCGGCTAAAAGTCAATTTGAGCCTGAAGGTGGCCCCGGTTAAATAACCGACCGCACCCCCCAACCCGACACCCGGGGCCGCTCTCAGTATTGTCGCCCATGCTCCCACCTGGGAGCATGGGCTTTTTTTTATGCCAAAGCCGCCACGAACGGGGTTTAGCTTTCGCCGTTGCGTCCGATAATCCATTTGACGGCAAAGGAGTCGTCGCGAGGACAGTGCAATGGCAACGACAGCGGCAGCATTAGGCGGAATCTTCTCGGGAATAGACACCGAGCCGTTCATCACTCGCCTTCTGGCGCTCAACAGCAGCACGCTTACAAGCCTTCAGATCCGCCTGAGCACCGAACTGTCCCGCAAGATGGCCTTCAACGACATCAACAGCCTTCTGGGCCAGTTCAGCACGGCAGCGGCCAAGCTGCGTGGGGTGAACAACCTTCGGCTGGTCTCGACGAGCACCGGCGACAACAAGGTTGCAACGTCCGTCAGCTCGGCAGGGGCGCTGGAGGGCATTCACTCCATCGAGGTCAACCGCCTTGCCACCGCGCACCGCGAGGTTCACGCCGGCGTGGCGTCGCTTACATCGACTGTCGGCTCGACAAAATCCTCGGGCCAACTGACGGCAGTGGCCGACCCGCAGGCAACGCTGTTCACCGCGGGCGCTGCCGGGGCGACATACGACATAACCTTCGATTCGCAGGAAATCACCGGCGTAACCTTCGCCGCAAACACGGCTTACACGCTTGAAGGCGTCCGCGACGCCATCAACGCGCAATCGCAGGCGCAGTTTGGCTACGACGCCGCCTCGATCGAACTTGACGGCGGGGTCTACAGCCTGAAGGTCGTCAGCAGGGACTACGGCTCGGCAGGCGAGATGTCCATCGCACTGACTGCCGGCGACGAGGTGGCCGAGCTTGCCTCCGACCAGTGGACGGCAACAAACGGGACCGGCGGCGTGTTCTCGTACACGTACAACGGCGTCACCCGCACGATCAACCTCGGCGACGGCGCGACGCTTTCCAGCCTGCAGGACATGATCAACAACGACAGCTCCAACCCCGGCATTCGAGCCAGCATCATCGAACACGAGGCCACGCCAGGCCAGCGGTTCCACCTGGTGCTTGCCGGCGCCGCAACCGGGGCCCAGAACTCGATAACCATCAACGAAACCACCACGCTGGGCACATTCTCGGCCGGGGCGGGCAACTGGGTTACAACGCAGGCCCAGGACAGCCAGTTCCGTATCGACGGATACCCCTCGGGCGAGTGGATGACCAGAAGCTCCAACACCGTTTCGGATGTGATTTCCGGCATGACGCTCACCCTCACGGGCGCCGGCTCGACGACGATCACGGCGACCCGCCAGACGCAGACGCTCGCCAACGACCTGGGCAACCTCGTGGCCATCTACAACTCGATTCAGCAGAAGGTGGCCCAGTACACTGGATACAGCGAGGAAAGCGGCTCGGGCATCTTGCAGGGCGAAAACGCCATCACGAACATGCTCAAGAGCCTGCGGAACTCGATCATGGCGGTTCCCGCGGGCTTTGTTGACGGCAGCGCGACGTTCATCCGCGCCTCGCAGATCGGAATAGACACCGACAAGGACGGCGCCATGACCTTCGATTCGTCGGCGTTTTCCGAGGCGGTCGCCCAGGATTACGACGCGGTGCTCAAGCTCATCGGCGCCAGCGGCGCAGGCGCGGTGGACAGCGATTACTTCACCTTCACCTCGGCGACGTCGGACACTGCCACCGGCCAGCACGAGGTTGAAGTTACTTTCGACGAGGCAGGGCGAATCGCCACCGCCAGAATCCGCCGAAACGCCGCCGACCACTGGCGAAACCTCCAGATCAACGGAAACACCCTCATGGGACAGGAAGGCCAGCCCGAAGAGGGACTGGTGCTGGCGGTTACGTGGGACGGCGCAAGCACCACGCAGACGACGAATGTCACAGTCAGCAGCGGGCTTGCCTCGTCGCTTGAAGAGATGATCGGCGACTTCACCGAGGGCCTGCTGGGCAAACGAATCGAATACGTCGACCAGGCGATCGAAACGCTGGACGCGAACATAGAGACTCAGCAGAACCGGCTTGACCAGATAGAGACGCGGCTGAGGGCGCAGTTCGCCAGAATGGAAACGCAACTGGCCGAGCTTGACGCCCAGTCCGGCGCGTATTCCGCACTGTTCGCAAGCCTGAAGACGAATCAAAGCAACAGCTAACACTGTGTAAAACTGAACAATGCCGAAGCAGCAGGCCCTGAGTGAGCGCAGCGAATCGAAGGCGCAAGCCTGAAGACCAACCAAAGCAATAGCTAGATGAAGGAGCAGTAGGCATGAAGGGAATCGCAGCCTACCAGGAAAACGCGGTTACAACCCAATCGCCGGGCAAAGTTGTGGTTCTTCTCTACGAAGGCGCGATCAAGTTCCTCACTCGCGCTGCCGAGGAAATCGAGAACGGCAACCCCGGCCAGAAGGGTTATTACATCAACAAGGGCATCGATATCGTCGACGAGCTCAACGCCTCGCTCGACATCGAGGCCGGCGGCGAAATCGCCCAGAACCTCCGCAGCCTCTACGTGTTCATGATGAAACACCTCAACCAGGCGAACATCAAGCAGGACGCCGAAATGGTCCGCCACGTAATCAAACTGCTCGAAGACCTCAACAGCGCATGGAAGGCGATTGTGTAATCGAACGCGGATGCGTAACGGGTTCGAATCACACCCAACAACCACAACCAGCGCGACGCACGAAGCCCCGCATGGCAGGGCCTGTTGCCCATCTCGTTTTTCAACAATGATTTGTAGTGTGCGGCGCGAAGGCGAAGCTTGCCCTCAGAGCGGCAGAAGGGCGCGGGATGTAAGGAGCAGTGCGCGATTTGGAAGAATCACGGT
>JAAYCO010000012.1 GCA_012729725.1 Planctomycetota bacterium | reverse complement strand
GCGTGCCCGTTGGTTCCTACGAAACCCTTGAGCCATACATCAAAAGGGTGCTCAACGGCGAATCCTCCGCCCTGCTTGGCCAGGGCGAATCGCCCATTATGTTCGCGATGACCAGCGGCACAACGGGCGCGCCCAAGTACATTCCAGTATCAAGGCAGTTCCTCGCTTCAATAAAAAGAGGCTGGAACATCTGGGGCATGGCTGCCCTCAAAAGGCACCCCAGGGCATTCCTGCGCCCAATGCTGCAAATCTCGTCGCCAATGCAGGAAACCTCCAGTCCCAACGGCGTGCCCTGCGGAGCAATAAGCGGACTTCTCGCTGCCAGACAAAAACGAATCGTGCGGAGAATGTATGTGTCGATTCGCCACCTGGGCGATATCGCCGACGCCGAGGAAAAATACTACTGCCTGCTGCGGGCTGGAATCGCAAGGGATGTCTCGATCATAGTGACTGCCAATCCCTCCAGCACAATCAAGTTGATCGAGGTGGGCAGGCGGCACGTGGAGGCGCTCATTAAGGACATTGCCGACGGCACATGCACCCCGCCGGGGCAGGCATCGCCGTTGGCGGCAAGATGGCGGCCCAACAAGCGATTGGCGGCCAACATCGACAGCAACGTGCGCAGAGATGGTGATCTTTATCCGCACCATTTCTGGAAGGTTGAGTTTCTGGGCAACTGGACCGGCGGCACTCTGAAGCTTTACCTGCCCCGGCTGCGAGAGTTGTTCCCGTCCTCCGCCATATGCGACATCGGCCTGCTGGCCAGCGAAGGCAGGTTCTCGGCGCCGCTCGAGGACGACTCGCCGGCGGGCGTTGCGGAAATCACATCGAATTTGCTCGAATTCCTGCCCGAGGGCGAGTCCGTGCCCGTGCCGGCGCACAAGGTTGAGATCGGCGGCGAGTACACGCTTATCGTCAGCAACTGGGCCGGCCTGTGGCGGTACAACATGGACGACCGTGTGCGAGTGACCGGCAGGTTCGGCCAGAGCCCGGTTTTTGAGTTCCTTTCAAGAGGCAGGAACACCGCCAACATCACCGGCGAGAAAATCACGGAACAGCAGGTCGTGGAAGCAATGAGGCGCGCTTGCTGCAAAACGGGCCTTCGGGTTGAGCGATTCGTGATGCAAGGTTGCTTTGCCGCCAAGCCGTATTACGAAGTGCGCGTCGAGAATCTTGATGCATCTGAGGCTCAGAAGCTCGTGGCCGAGATGGACTTGACCCTGTGCGAACTGAACATCGAGTATCGTTCAAAGAGGCTCAGCAGCCGGCTGGGACCACTTCAGGCGAAGATCATGCCGCCGGGGGTTCTGGAATCGGCGGAGAACGAGAACATTCGCCTTCGCCGCAACAGAAGCGAGCAGTACAAGCACCAGTATCTTCTGACGGATGTGCAGACGCCCGACGCAGCGGGCGATCAGTAGAACAGGTGACTCGTGCTTCGTAGCGTACTTCGCAGAGTAGCAGCAGTAGAAAACACAATGAACACTGTATATACACCGCTATGGGTTTGCGATTAGAGCAGTTCACGTTTGAGGTGTCGTATTGCCGATAGAAGGTGCATGGGAATAGCTACGGAAGGCATTCGACAGCGGGCGATCGAGGCGTATCAGGCCGGCGAAGGAACGCAAGCCCAGATCGCAGGGATGTATCGTGTCACACTTCGCACTTTTGCGCGGTGGTGGCGGCAATACCGGCAGAAGGGGACTTTCTCGCCTGCTCCGCGCGGGCATCGTGGCGCGGCCTACCAGGGAGCCGACCTGGACGCACTGGATCGTGCCCTGTCGCGCTGCCCAGATGCCACACTGGAGCAGTTGCGGGAACAGACGGGCATCGCCTGTTCAATCATGGCGGTTCATCGGGCCACGCTTCGTCTGGACTGGCATTACAAAAAAAGTCGCTACGAGCGTCTGAGCAAGACCGGCCAGATATAAAAGAGGCTCGCCAGCAGTGGAAGCAATCGCAGTTCGGACTGGACCCCGCCAGGCTGGTATTCATCGACGAATCCGGGGCCAAGACGAACATGACCCGACTGCGAGGCCGGGCCAAGGGAGGGTCGCGTTGTGTCGATGACGCTCCGCACGGCCACTGGTGCACCACGACGATGATCTCGTCAGTTCGATTGGACGGGACGACGGCCTGCATGGCGATAGACGACGCCACGTCCGCGGAGGTCTTCCGGGAATATGTGCGGCATGTCCTGATCGCCACGCTGCGCCCCGGTGACATCGTGGTGCTGGACAATCTGGCGGCGCACAAAGATGCAGAGGCTCTCGATCAGATTCACGCCGCCGGCGCCGAGGTCTGGTTCTTGCCACCCTACAGCCCGGACCTCAATCCCATTGAAAAGATGTGGTCAAAGATCAAGGAGTTCCTGCGAGCCGCCAAAGCGCGAACCTTCGAGGCCCTCCTGGCCGCCATTGCCGATGCCCTGAAAACGATCAGCGCCCAAGATGCCTGCGGCTGGTTCGAGTCCTGTGGATATATGACATGTCATTCGTGAACTGCTCTAGCCTGCGGTCTCCTGTTCGCCTGCTCAACTGTTCAAACTTTTCCACATTCCACTTAGTCCGCGCCGCTCGGGGCATTCCCCTTATTTCTATTAAGCCAGATGCGGTAAAAGAGGTTGTTCTTTATCAGGATGGCGCCAAGGGACTCATTCGGCCAGGGATATGAAACAACCTGATCAACAAGCTTCGCATCGACGATGCGCCCATGCACCTTCAGCAGTGGAATTCTGCCGAGTTTATACAGGTGGTTCCATTCGGGCGTCTGCGGGCTGTTCAGAAGAATCAGCCCGACTTCATATCGCACAACATTGTCCGCATCGGTGACGCCGGTCATGTAGAGATCATACAGCGAGCCGCTGAAGATCATGTCGTTATCCGCCGAGCCGTCCTTGTTGAACGTGGCGAAGCCCGTCATCTTGTCGTAGTGATACTGCGTCAGGTTGAGCCCCGGGAACAGGCGAGTGACAAATGACGGCGCCGACTGGCCTTCGACCAGCCCGTCTATGGTCACAGTCTTGGCGCTGCCCTGCCAGGTGAGCGGGTAGCGTGGATCGATGCTTTGCGCCAGAACCTGGGCCAGCGGGGCCGAAAGCTCGTCTTCGCGATTGAACATGCCGTGCACGGTGTTTCCAGGGAAATGCCTGCTAATCTGCGGCTGCATGTTGTCTATGGCGGCAACATCGCTCAGGCTCGTCGATATCGTGAGCATTTTGTCCGGGTCGTTGAAGTCCAGCCGCAACGTCTTGCGAATCGTGCCGCCATTGAGCCCGCCGACAATATCAGCTCGCACGCGTCCTTCTTTGACGCCCGCTTTGACCTCCATGTAGCGGGTGTCATAGTACTCTTTCACCTGCGTGTCGAATGTGCGCAAGTGATCGATGCCGCCATGGAAATCGAGCCTCGAACCGGCGAGGGCCTGCTCCAGTAGCGCCGCCAGAGACTGTGCCTGATGCCCAACCGCCTGCATCCGCTCGTCGTCAAGATCGCCCTCGTCCAGGGCCGGCGGGGAAAGCCAATCGATGATGTCCTTGTCGTCCAGGCGGCGGGCGATCAGCCTGATCCTGCCGCTTGGGGCCTTCAACGGGTCGGCTACGTCAGCCGAGACCCATCCATTGTTGGCGCCCGCTTCAAACCTCAGCCTGTCGGCAACGAACCTGCCGATGCCCAACGATTCTTGGGCAATTACCACATCCTCCAAGGCCACACGCCCCGCGAGCGACACGCTTCTGCCTCTATGAACAACGCTCAGCCCGGGCGTTATCAATTCAACCGTCTTCACGCCCTGCTGCGAGGAATCGCACTGAAGACTGACGAACGCGCACCCGGCCGGCTGCATTGTCGCCATTTCCCTGAACAGCGACGCCACACAGGACAAGTCTTCGCACGACGCCGACGCCTTCAGCGAGTAATCGCCGGGAACCAGATTGCCGGTCTCATCTCGTTTGACTGCGACGTCGCCGGCGGCAATGGCGTTCAAGTCACCCAGCCGAGCATGAAGATTGCGCAGGCGGATCCTGTTCATTTCAGCAGGAGCGGAAAGCCTGGCGTCAACTGTCGCGGGCAATCCCGCCGGCTTTGACATTCCGCCTCGAGGGCCGATGGCGACATCGCTCAGAT
>JAAYCO010000119.1 GCA_012729725.1 Planctomycetota bacterium | reverse complement strand
ACCTGTGCTCGCTGGTTTTCCTGATGACAATCAGGCATCGAGTCATGCCCGCGGCGAGCGATCCGTACGATATTCCGGTGATTGTGCTGGGCGTCAGCGCGTTTGTGCTGGCCATTGTCGTGGCGCTGGCGGGCAACTACGTTTTCGGTTGGCAGTTCACGTCCAGCGGCGTATGGACCGCTGCGCTGCTGCTCACGCTGGCGATGGGCAGCCTTGTGTTTGTCGGAAAAGGCTGGCGCGTCGTTCCGCCCGGATACGACGTCAAGCCCGAGTACCAGGTGCGAATTGTGCTCAAGGCCGGCGAGAACTCGCCCGCGTTCATGGAGAAGGCCAAGAAGGAAGGCCTTCATGTCTTCACTTCCAACGTTGACGAATCTCTGACGATGATGGTTCCGCCGGGATTGACCATGGAACAGGCCACCGGCAAGGTTCAAAGCTGGAAAGAGGTCGCCTCGGCAGGTCCCGCGCCGACGAAGCAGCCCGTGATTCACGGTCGATTGCTGGCCGCCATGGTCCTGACGCTCATGGGCGTGCTGATTCTGACGGCAGTGGCAATCACCGCCAGCACCAGGCTTGGGCAGGTAATGACCTTGCTGGCGACACTGGGAGTATTCGTCGCCGGATCGATGCACCCCGCCCTGAAGCTTTGGTCTTACATCGCAGCCGTCAGGCCCGTTCAGTGGCTCACGCCCAATTTCAACTACTTCTACGCCATGGACGCCCTGAGCCAGCCCATCGCCGGCAAGACTCCCGTCGTCTTCCTCGGATGGGCGGCGGTCTACTGCCTGCTTTACACCGGCGCTGTTCTTGCGTTGGGCGTTGCCTTGTTCCAGAAGCGTGAACTGGCCGCCCATGAAGGCTCGTCCGCGGCGCCCGCGGCCGTGGGCCTGCTGGCGGGACTTGGCAGAATCGGCGCGGCGCTGCTGTGCTTCGCCGGGGCTATCGCAATCTCGCTGCCCCAGTACCGCACCGCAAGCGGCATCGCCGTGGCTGCGGGCATGATGGTCGCCGCCGCCGGGCTGTGGGTCCTGCTGGGCTGCTTCGCCAAGGGCGCCAAGTGGAGCTACTGGCTGGTGTTGTCGCTGGCCGTCATTTGTCTGTCCGGCAGCGGCGCGATCATTTACTTCGCCGCAGCCGCCGACAAGGCCCCTACCGCGGGCGTTCTGGGCGCGATCGTCGGGGCCTGTCTTGTTGGAATGCTTGCCCTGCCCAAAACCAGGCGCCACTTCGCCTGATAGAGCGTCGGCGGCACAGGCCGCAACGTGCGCAAAAGCTTCAGGATTTGCCGCTTTGGAGCTCATGATTCTTGCCGCTCAGGCGGGCACGTGCTCCACCTTAGAGATTGTCTTTCGCGGCTCTTCCAGCACGTCCTGCATGTGCATGTCTTCGCCAAACCTTACAAGACGGGCGCTGTTGAATATCACGAACGTCGCGGTGACCATGTGCAGCACTGCCGCGATGATCGGATTGATGACGTTCATTGCCGCCAGGATCACAAGCACCACGATGAAACCAATGCCAAAGAGCAGGTTCTGGTGAATGACCTGCGTGGTGCGTCTGCTGAGGCGTATCAGGAACGGCAGGCGCCGCAAATCGGTGTTCATCAGCGCGATTGCAGCAGAGTTGATGGCGACGTCGCTTCCGGCGGCGCCCATCGCGATGGACAAATCGCCCGCCGCCAGCGCCGGCGCGTCGTTGACGCCGTCGCCAACCACCGCAACCTTGTGCCCCTGGCCCTTGAGGGCGTCCACAAGCTGAAGCTTATCCGCGGGCAGCACTTCCGCCTGAACCTCGGTGCAGCCCATTTCCTTGGCGACGCGACGAGCGACGGACCAGCGGTCGCCTGTGACCATCACCAGTTCTCGCAGGCCCAAGGCCCGAAGCTGGTCCATGGCCAGGCGGGCTTCGCGGCGGGTCCGGTCTTCCAGCGCGATCCAGCCGAGCATTTCACGTCCGCGAACAACATACAGCGTGCTGACGCCCTCGGGCTCCACCTGAAGGCTGTCGCGAACGGCGGCAACGTCTATGCCCTGCTCCTCAAGCCATGTCAACCTGCCGACCATCACTGGCTGGCCGTCAACAATGGCGCGAACGCCCCTGCCTGAAATCTCTTCGAACTCCGACGGCGTGCCCAGCGATACCCTTGCCTTCTCGGCGACGGCAACCACCGCCCTTGCAACGGGATGCCGCGACATCTGCTCAGCCGACGCTGCCGCAGCCACCAGCACCGCACCGTCAACGCCGGGAGCGGGCGCAAGCTGAGTAACGCTCAGTTCGCCGGTCGTCAGCGTGCCGGTCTTGTCGAACACGAAGGCCGTCAGCCCTCTTGCCGCCTCCAGCGTGGAAATGTCTTTGATTAGAATGCCAAGCCTGGCCGCACACGAAAGGGCGGCGACCATCGCCGTTGGAACCGCCAGAATCAGGGCGCAGGGGCATGCGACCACAAGCATGGCAACCGCTCGGTTCATGTCGCGGGTGAAGAACAGAACCGCGCCCGCAAGCATGAGAATCGTCGGCGTATACCAGCCGGCGTAGTTGTCTATCAGCCGCATTATGGGTATGCGAGTCCGCTCCGCCTGCAAGATAAGCTTTTGCACCTTGCCTAGCGTCGTGTCGGCGCCGGCGCGTGTAACCTGAACATCCATCGCCCCGGCCTGGTTGCTGGTGCCGGAAAACACCTCGTCGCCAACAGTTTTGTCCACCGGCAGCGATTCGCCGGTCACGTTGGCCTGGTTGACGGACGATTGGCCGGAAATGACAAGCCCGTCGGCAGGGATGTTATCGCCCGGGCGCACGCGGACAACATCGCCCGCCTTTAGCTCCTTGGGGTCAACCAGTTCTTCCGCGCCGTCACGAAGACGATGGGCCTTTTTGGGCGCAAGCCTCACAAGACTTTCGATGCTTGCTCGCGCGCCCAGGGCGGTTCTGGCCTCGATAACGTTCGCCAGCAGCAGGAAGAACGCCACTGCCCCCGCCGCCTTGTAGTCTCCCGAAGCGAGCGCCGCGATTACCGCCAGCGCGACCAGTTCGTCCATGTTGGTCTGACCGTGGAGCATCTCCTTGGCGGCGTGAACAAGAATCGGGATGCCAAGCAGAAGCGCGCCGCCTATCGCCAGCAGATCGGCGTAGTAATTGCGCCCAGACGGACTTGTTGACTGATAAAGAGCCTCGGCGGCATACGACAGAAGCACAAGAACGCCGCCTAGAAAAACACCAAGAATCAGGATTCCAGCTCGGCCGGTTTGCTTCTCGACCGAACCCTTCAATACGTCATGGGCCATGCGTTGCTCCGCGGAAAGATGAATAATGCGGGGCCGTGCGGCGCCCCGATCAGCCAGGGCCGTTGCTTGCTTTTACGGCCGAGGTGACGAACAAGTTCTGTCAAGGCAGGATTTTACTGAACCACGGGCGGTGACACAAATGCAAACCGACCTTCGACCCCAAGAGTTGAAGCCATAAACCACAGAAGCGCCGCCAATGACATCTAACCCGCGAAAACAGCCTTGCGGCAGCCAGGTCCGCACTTGAGTTGCAGGAGCTTTAGATAATGGTCCCTGACGGCCGGGCCGGTCAGTCCCAGGGCCTTTCGCGCCCTGGTAATGGATTTTTCGCCCGGTCCTTCGATCTCAACGAAGCTTCCGATGACCGGCAGTTCGTCCAGTTCAACCTGGCAATCGCCCAGCAGGAAGCTCCAGCGGCGTTTCTGAACGACGAAACACGGGCGATAGCCCATTGCCGTGAGCATTTCATTAATCGCCCCCGCGTCGTCCACCAGCGTCTGCACTTCCTGGCGGGCCTTCACGCCCCTGCCGGGCTGGATCGGACCTTTGTACGTCAACAACGGCTTGAACGTCTTCTTGCCTTTCAGGGGCGTAATCACCCTCAGCCGAAGCCCCGCGCCGCGTTTAAGCAGCGACCGACTGGGGGTGTCGAAGTACGTATCGGTTTGAAGCACCCCTGCTTTGGCCCTGGCGCCCGCCGACCTGAGAGCCTCGCGCACGGCAGCGAAGCCATTCACCCTGAACTTGACCTCTGTTTCCGTTGGCATGGCGGAATTATAGGCCCTCGGGCCAAGAGTTGGAAGATGGGGCGTTTTTGTGTGTTATCTGGTCTTGCCAAGCGGCGCCTTGGTTGCTATGATCTTTTGCTTTCACCCATTAAGAGAAAACAAGATAGAGCGTAGAGGTGAGCAATGCACTACCCGCATAGGATTTCAAAGCGTAAACGTGCCCGCAAGATCGGCTTTCGCGCCCGTATGAGAACGGCAGGCGGGCGCAAGACCATCAGCCGCAAACGCCGCGTCGGACGCAAGGTCCAGGTCGTTTAGTCTTCATTCCCTAAACACAAGCCCGGCCGCCACCTGGCTGCCGGGTTTTTGCGCGCTT
>JAAYCO010000118.1 GCA_012729725.1 Planctomycetota bacterium | reverse complement strand
TTTGCCGTCAAGTATCATCGCAACTCCTCGTCAATATGCCAAGGCACGCGCCGTTCTCTTAGCAATGCCAGGAGCTATAGGGCAGCGGATCGTCGTGCATGTCCTTTATCATTGCCGCCCAAGCCGGAGCACTGTACCCCGTTGCCTTGGTGAAAGCCTCCGCCGACATGCTTCTGTCGCACACGAAATCGTCCTGGGGTTCGATCTCGATGTCCAGGCCGTAGACTTTCCTGATAAGCATGAGCAGATCGTACTTGTTGATCGTCTCGGAAGCGACCTGATAGACCCCCGCCAGATCACGGTGTTTTTCAATCACCAGCGATATCACCCGGCATAGCTCGCGGCTGGTCAGGCCTGTGTACAATGCTTTGCGGAAACCTTTCACTCGCCCTTTTTGCGCAAGGAACCATTCCACCAAACCATGCGTGGGACGGTGCAGTTCCCTTCCGATAAACGACGTCCGCAAGGTCAAAGCAGACGGCTGCGACGCATCAGTCTCGCCAAGAAACTTGCTCTTGCCGTAGACGTCCTCCGCATCCGATGGTGATTGCTCTGTATACCCCCCATGTCTGCCCGAAAACACGCAGTCCGTGCTGATGTGAATCAGCTTGCACTGCCGCTGCCGGCAGCACAGCGCCAACCTGTGCGGCAGGTAGCTGTTGACGGCGACGGAGATCAGGCGATTCTGAGCCGCGGGCAATTGCTTCACTATGCCAACGGCGTTGACTACCACCTCCGGGCTCGAGCGATTCAGGGCCTCCAGCAGCGCCGACTCATCCAGGACATCTACGCCCTCGAGCAGAGTTGCGCCGGCAAACACCTCCGCATACTCCCGGTACGAGTTCGCCTTGTCCCTGACTGTGGCGAAAACCTGGTGTCCATCGCCTGAAAGCTCGTGGCAGAGTTTGTGACCGAGCATACCCCCGCCGCCAAGTATCAGTATTCTGCTCATGCTGCCTCACGTGGTGCACGATGTTGAATGTCTCTCAATGAAGTCATTGCGCCAGGCGGCGGGAGGCTTTTTCCATGATAGCGTCCGTTAATCGCTGCTCCAGTGCTTCGTAGCGGCCCAGGGCGGTGAGGTTTCCGGGGGAGGGAAATGTGCTTTCCTGCCGCGAGTTCGACAACTCGCGTCCGGTAAGAATATCGTCATAATAGGTCGTGCCGCTGGAGGAACCGAAATCCGTGATCCAGCTATTCCTGCCGCCGACCATGGCGAACATCTCGTAACCTTCAGCAGAGGACGTTATCTGGGCAGCGGGATAATTCGATCGATGCAGCTCAACCCGAACCACGGGGCGATATGTGTCCGGCTGCTGGGGGTCGGCCTCGATAGTGACTGTCGATGCGACGAAGATGGTCTGAAGCGCGTTTTCCGCAACAGCCTGCTTTGTCACCGCGTCCTTTCTCCAGAACTCCAGAGGATACTGCCCAACCATGGGCAACGTGTCTATCACGCCTGCTCGCCTGTCCTGGCGGTCGATGCGGAAGTAGTAATCCTTAAGGACATCCAGGCTTGCCTGCCAAACGGCCTCGAAATTCCGCCCAGGGACCGATAGCTCTGCAGGGGCCGCCAGTGGCTTTGTGTGCCTGGCGCACGCGAGAGAGCTGATGCTGATGCACAGCATGGCGGCTACGTTCAGTATCTTCATGTGGGAATCCTTCCGCGAAATTTGCATCGGCCGGCATTATATCCTATGGTTCAGGCGATACAACAGGCCGCAAGCTGGCCAGAAATGGTCAAGCGCCCCAAACCCCGGTTCTCCCCCCGACCGGGGTTGTTTTTTGTCTAAGAGCCTGTATGAAAACTTTCGCGGTCTGCTGCTTGCGGCGAGCTTCGCATGGCTTCGGCAGGCTCATTCGGCATATCGGCAGAGGATATGCCTCGTTCGCCTTTCTTGCCCTGCTTGCTCGGCGCGGCGCTGCCGCCGCGCGGGAAGTTCTCATGCAGGCTCTAAGCCGCCTGCCTTAGCTCCAAGCCGGAAGGAAAGGCCTGCCTCTTTCGCGCGAACTCCTCCAGTCGAGCTGAGACAATGCTGTTGAATGTGTCGGGCGGGTAATCTCCGTTTTCGTCGGCTTCGCCTGCCGTCATGCCGGTCAGAAGCTCGATGACCTCGTCCACGTTGTTAACTGCCGCTACGCTAAAGGCGCCATCCTTCACGGCCTGCACGACATCGGACCTGAGCATCAGATGCCGCACGTTGGCGTGAGGAATAATCACCCCCTGCCGGCCGTCAAATCCCTGCGCGGCGCAGACGTCGAAAAATCCCTCGATCTTCTCGTTCACCGCCCCGATCGCCTGAGCCTGGCCCAGTTGGTTCACGGATCCGGTGACGGCAATGCCTTGATAGATCGGCGCGTTGGCGATTGCTGAAAGCAGGGCGCACAGTTCCGCCATTGAAGCGCTGTCTCCGGCAACGCCGCCGTAGGATTGCTCAAACACCAGACTTGCCTGAAGCGAAAGCGGCAGTTTCCTTACGTATCGCCCGCTGATGAAACCCGACAGAATCAGCACGCCCTTGGAGTGCGTCGCCTCGCCAAGCGCCGCCTCTCTTTCGATATCCACCACCTGCCCGCTGCCCATTCTTGCGCGGGCGGTTATCCTCATGGGTCTTCCGAACAGCATGTCGCCGAACGGGAAGACGGCAAGGCCGTTCACCTGGCCGGCCTGCCGACCTGAAGTGTCAACGAGGATGGACCCTTTCTGGATCTCTTCCCTGATTCTCTCGCTCAGGCGGGCCGAGCGGTGCACCTGCATGTCGATTGCCTTCTGCACGTCTGTGGATGTAACGGCGCCGTCTCCGCGCACCCTGCCTTGGTAATGCGATTCGAGAAGCAGATCAGCAATCATCCTCATGTGGACTGACAGCTTGCCCGAATCAGCGGCCACCCTGGCGCTTTGCTCGATGATTCTGGCCACAGCCGATCGATCGAAGGGCAACAGCTTGCGGTTCTTGACCATCCCCGCCAGAAGCCTGGCGAAAAGCATCTGGCTGTCGGCGTTTCTGTCGATGCTGACGTTGAAGTCGGCCGGAATCTTGAACAATTCCGCGAAATCGCCGTCGTACTCCCTGAGAAGATGAAAGATCATCGGCTCGCCCATCAGCACGACTTTGATCTTCAGCGGGATGGGCTCGGGTTCAAGCGAAGCGGTCTGCATCAAGCCCAGAGCCTGTCCCAGTGATTCAATCTGAATGCTTCCGGCGCGCAACGCCCTCTTGAAGCTTTCCCACACGTACGGCTGCATCAGCAGTTTGTGGGCTTCCAGAACAAGGTAGCCGCCGTTGGCCCTGTGCAGTGCGCCGGGCTTGATGAGGTTGAAGTCGGCCACCAGTGTGCCCATTTGCGCAAGGTAATCAACCCTGCCGATAAGGTTCGGGTGCGTCGGATGATCCTCGAAGACCAGCGGAGCGCCGCTGCCCGGCTTGTTGCAGATCACGCAGTTCACGTGATATCGCCTCATCAGGGCGGAGGCGACGATATCAGGCTCAACCGCCTGCGGCACAAGGCTGCCGTCCTGCGGCGACGGCTCTTCCTGCTCGTCAAGATGCAGGCGAAGTATCTGCTCGGCATTCTCCACCAGGTCCCGTTTGATTGCCTCAAGATGCTCCAGCACTGGCGGCAGGTCGTGATAGTGCTGGCGAAGCTCTTCGATCAGCGGCTCTACCGTCGTATCCGCAACCAGCCGATGGAGATCCTTTTCCTTCCGGCGGGCCTGGCGATGGAACTGGGGACCGGATTGAATGATCTCCTGCAGCTCTCGTTCCAGCATTTCTGATTCGCGCGTTATGCGGCTTCGTTCGTCGTCGGGCAGGTTCTGGACCTCTTCAGGCCCCAGAGGTTCACCGCCTTTTCCGATAGGCGCCAGGGCGATGCCCATTGGCGTGCGTATAACCGCAATGCCCTGCTCCCTGGCCCGGGCGGTCACCTGGTCAAAGCTTTCCTGCTGCTTTCGAGAGACCGAATCCTGTATCTCTCGGCGCTGATGGCGGTACTCGGTGCTGTCGAAAGCGCTGGACATGGCGGCCCGAACATCGTCAATCAGGTGTTCAACATCCTCGTGGAATTGCTTTCCCCTGCCTGCCGGCAGCGATATGGCTTTGGGCTTGTGCGGCTGATCGAAGTTGTTGACGTAACACCAGTCATCCGGAGTCGGCCCGGCCTCGACGTGCTGACGCAGGAACTGAAGCACCATGTTTCTCTTGCCGGCGCCGTTTGGCCCCATGACGAAGACGTTGTAGCCTTCCTGACGAATGTCAACGCCGAAGGCCAGGGCGTCCATTGCACGGCGCTGGCCCAGAACTTCATCCAGACCGGACAGCTCGTCGGTGGTCTCGAAGCCCAGGGATTGAGGATCACAATGCGTGTACAGGTCGTTGGGATCGAGTTTCTTCACGACTTCCCCTTTATGACATACCAGTATAGCCTGGGCGGGTTGGGACATTTGGAGTGCAAGTAACTCAAATCCACAATCGACAAATCGCAATGATGTGTTAGAATTGCCACTTCGGGACTGCTCCCGGGTATGCACAGTGCAAGGAAACATCAAATGGAACAAGTCAAGATTCTGCTGAACGATGATGAAATGCCGCGGCAATGGTACAACCTGGCTGCGGATCTGCCGACGCCGATGCTGCCGCCCCTGGGACCTGACGGCCAGCCTGTTACGCCGGAGAAACTTGCCCCTGTTTTTCCGATGAATCTCATCGAGCAGGAGGTTTCGACCAAGCGGTGGATCGACATCCCCGACGAAATCCTTCAGATGCTTGCACTATGGCGGCCCAGCCCGCTGATGCGCGCAAGGAATCTTGAGAAGGCGCTGGGCACTCCCGCCCGCATCTACTACAAGAACGAAGGCGTAAGCCCCGCAGGCAGCCACAAACCCAATACCGCGGTCGCCCAGGCCTGGTACAACAAGCAGTTCGGCATCGAGCGCCTGACCACCGAAACCGGGGCGGGACAATGGGGTTGCGCACTGGCGTTCGCGTGCAGCCTTATCGGCCTGGAGTGCAAGGTGTTCATGGTGCGCATCAGCTTCGACCAGAAGCCGTTCCGCAAGCTGATGATGGGCGTGTGGGGCGCCAATTGCATCGCCAGCCCATCCGATCAGACACAAGCCGGCAGAGACATCCTGGCCAAAATGCCGGATACCCCCGGCTCGCTTGGCATGGCAATCAGCGAGGCCGTAGAAGCGGCAGTGAGCGACAGCACGGGCAAGACCCGCTACAGCCTGGGCAGTGTGCTGAACCATGTTCTTATGCACCAGACCGTTATCGGCCTGGAGGCCCGCACGCAGTTGAAAAAGGCCGGCGAAAAGCAACCTGATGTTGTTATCGGATGCGCCGGCGGCGGGTCGAACTTCGCCGGAATCAGCTTCCCATTTGTGTCGGACAAGATCGCCGGCGCCAAGATTGACATCGTGGCTGTCGAGCCCGAAAGCTGCCCGACACTGACCCGCGGCCCCTTCGTGTACGACCACGGCGACGTCGCCGCCATGACGCCGCTGCTGCCGATGTACTCGCTGGGCCATGCGTTTGTCCCCCAGCCGATTCACGCCGGCGGACTGCGATACCATGGAATGGCGCCGCTGGTCAGCCAGGCCGTTGTCGAAGGCTTGATTACCCCCAAGGCCTATCCGCAGCTCAAGTGCTACGAATCGGCGGTTCTGTGGGCCAGGACCGAAGGCTTCCTGCCCGCGCCGGAGACTTCCCACGCCATCGCAGCCGCGATCGACGAGGCGCGAAAAGCCAAGGAAACCGGTGAGGAAAAGGTCATCCTGTTCTGCTGGTCCGGCCACGGCTTGATGGATCTTGCAGGCTACGACAAGTTCTTCCAGGGCAAGCTCAAGGACTTCAGCCTTCCGGCGGATGAACTTGCGGCGAGCCTTCAGGCAGTGGAGAAGTTCCCGAAGGCGGCGATACGCAAGTCCGGCAAGTGGTGACGACCGCCCCGACTATTCCTGCGTGTTGACAAAGCCCCTGACCATCGTCAGGAACAGGATGTATAGGTCAAACCGCAAAGACCAGCGGTTGATGTAATCCAGGTCATATTGCACGCGCTTGCGCAGCGATGTTTGACCGCGGTAACCGTTGACTTGCGCCCAGCCGGTGAGTCCGGCTTTTACGTGATGCCGCAGCAGGTATCTTGGTATCTGGTGGTGAAACCGCTGGATGAATTCAGGCCGCTCCGGTCGCGGGCCTACAAGCGACATGTCGCCCTTAAGCACGTTGATCAACTGAGGCAGCTCATCCATGCTCAGTTTGCGCAGCAACCTTCCGACGGCGGTTACACGCGGATCCCCCCGACTGGTGCCCCACTGCCCCTGGGCGCCAAGATCCTTGTGCACCACCATGGAGCGGAACTTGAGCATCATGAATGCTCTTCCTCCCAGGCCGGCTCTCTGCTGGCGATGAAACACGGGTCCGGCGCTTGTTGCCTTGATGGACGCAGCCACAAGCAGCATCAGCGGCGTTAACGCGGCGAGTGCAGCCGCACAGATCGCTATGTCCATGAGCCTCTTGACGGCGCCGCTGAGTCCGCCTTGCGGGGAATCGGTCAGTCCGATCAAGGGCAGGCGTCCTATCTGCTGCATCTGATGGCGCAGGTAATGGCAGCCGGGCAAATCGGGCACGATGTACAAGTCCACCATGTTCGACGAGCTTTTGAGCAGCACCTCGGGCAGCCGCCCGGACTGCGAATGAGACAGCGCCACGAATACCGCATCAACCGGATTCGCCGCGATGATCTCGTCCACCCTGCTGACCGGGCCTTCAACCGGAACCCCAAGGAATTCCTGTCCCACACGGTAGTCTTCCACGAAGTAGCTGATCTGGTAGCCCGTCCATTGCTGTCTCCGCAGCGTCTGCAAGAGTTTCTGGCCCAGCCTGCCCGCGCCGATTATCGCGGCGGTTCGCACGTTTCTGCCTCTTTTTCGAAACTCGCGAAGCGCCAGCCGGGACGAGCCCCTGAACACGATCATGGTCACGGGCCAGACGCCAAGGAACAGTCCCTGAAGGGCCGCCGACATCCTTGGCTTGTGAAGGAAGTAACAAATGCCCACCTCAAGCAGCCAGACAACCGAGCAGGCTCGGATTATCTCGCCAAACTCGGGGATCATCGACTGTATTCGCCTTGGCCTGTAAAGCCCCCACTGCGAGAACACCAACAGGGTCAGCAACAACGTGATTACCGCCGCCTGCTGGATGTACTCAAGGCCCGGCGGCTGGGATTCCTGAAAAGAGATTATGTCTGAATGAAATCGCAGCCAGTACGAAATGCCCCACGCGGCGGCCGTCACAAGCAGATCGCATGCCGCCATCAAAGTAACAACGAACTGGCTGTGCTCCTTTACCATCTCCAGGAGCATGGTATTCACGCGGAACAACGCTCACCAAAGCGGGCGCGTTTTTTTGCCCGCCATGTGAACGGCATCAGCCCAAAGGCGGGATGTTTTTCAGCTCTGCGACAGCTCGAATGAATAGAATCGGTTTTCGCCCTCGCATCCGGTAATGCCGGCGAACATCTTCGGGCCGATTTCCAGGCCGATCGTCATCTGGACCTGTTCGTTGAGCAGGATATTCACCGCCTGGCGCCGGCCATGGTGTTTCAACTGCAACGTCAGGCTGTGCGTCTGGTTGGCGTTGAGCGGACGCGGAATGAAACCGCGAAGCATCCACGACGGCCCTTCGGTTCTGGAATAGAAGTGCTCCCAGACGTTGATGCCAAGGTCGTACAAGACGAATTCGAAGTGCTTGCCATAGTGCGGCCGGCCTTTGTCATCCTGCTCCAATTCGGGCGCGAGGACAACTAACGGCGCCATTCTGTCCAGAAACGACATGCGCACGTTCAAATTGAAGTTCCCCTCGATCGGCCTTGCCAGAACCATGCTGGAATACGTCTTCTCGGCCAGTTGCTGATTCTCTAGAAACAAGCGCTTGTCGGGAACGTCGGGCGTTTCATTCTGAATGTAGTCCTCCCCCTGCACCCAGCCGCCGAAATGATCCCATCGCGGACTCTTCACAAGCGTCCACTCATCGGCCTTCCACGCGCCACGTGCGAAATTGCAGGCATAGTTCATCTGTGCTATTTCCTTGCTGGAACAGGAGGCTTCATCTTTCCGCCGAAACCTGATCAGTGAAAGGAAATAGGAATAGAAGGATTGCCTTGTTTTGTCAATATGCAAATCTAGAACGGCGTATCGGCAGGGGATCATCCTCAGGGTGTTCTTCCCCAGCATGGCAGGCAGCAGACCTCGTAGAGTTGCACGGTTCTGAAGCCGCATGTCTCACCGCCCTCGATTGCATCAAGAGTAGCGCCTAATCACTGATATGGCCGCGGGTAACGCCCCGCTAATCGCTTCGCTGTCGCTGGTCTTCGACGATTAGCGGCAAAGGGTTTGTCGCCGCGGTTGTCGTGGCGAGCGTCATGGGGCCATACCTGAGGCCCGGAAGTTCGTTGCGCCACAGGATTTCACCGCTGGAAGGATGCAGCGCGAAAAGCTTGCCGTTCGCGCCGGCGAAGACGATTCCATCTTCACAAAGAAGGATGACAAGTGAATAGGCAGTGCCGGGAAGGCTTGTCGTCCAGACCTCTGCGCCGGTGTGCTTGTCCAGCGCCCGCACGTGACCATGCGTCCCAACGAAGATCAGGTTAGCCCGAGTGTCGGCAGACATTCCGTGCTCCTTGCAGATTGGGTCGGGGCCGCACAGGAGGCGACCTTTGCCCTGATGGTATGGTTTTTCCCGGTCAGGTCAAGCATGCGCCAACAGCGGTCAGGTGATGACCGAGCGGCCGGCTGCGCGCCATTCAAGCGGGGAGCAACCGGTGGCGGATCGGAACGAGGTGGCGAAATGCTGTGATGACGAGAAGCCCAGTTCCAGCGAAACATCCGTTACCGACATAGCCGTCTGTGTAAGCAGGTGCTTGGCGTGATCGATCCTCGCCTGCATCTGGAATTCCTTTGGGCTCAGGCCGAAGTGGCGGCGGAAGAGCCTGCACGCCTGCCTGTAACTCATGGGCAGGAACTCGAGCGCCTTTCTGGTGGGCAGCGACGAATGCAGTTCGGCCAGCAGTGATGTTCGGGCGGCGGCAGCCCAGTGTTCCGGGCTGGGCGCGGATGCGTGCAACTCGTCGAGAAGCCTGCTTGCCTCCCAGGCCATGGCCCTGCCGAGGCCTTGAAGATTCTCTGCCGACTCCGGCATTGGAGCACGTATGTGCCGCTCTATCAGCGACGCCAGAACACGAAGCTCCTCGTTGCATCGAAGCGCCTCGGCGCTTCCAAGCCATTGCGGAGGCAGCTCTCCGGCGGCGACGAATCCAACGCCCTCGTAGCCGACTTGGCCGCAACTGAGCCTGAATTGGCCGCCCTGGCGAAGCACGACCAAATCTCCCGGTCGCAGATCCTTCCTGACCAGGCCGTTTTCAAACTTCAACACCCCCGCCAGCACGCAGATAAGCTGGAACTGCTCGTAGGCGTTCGTGCTGAACGAATACCCCGGCGGCTGAGTCTTGTGCAGGGCGTGGCACTTGTAAGCGGTGTGTCCCATATTCGAACATTGTATGTCCCGCAATAGGTAGCGGTCAAGGCTATCGTAACAGTACGATGTCCGTATTCTATTGGAGAACAGTTATGAATGCACGTGAACGCTACTTGGCGACGCTTAGCTTTGGCTCGCCGGACCGCATTCCTTTCTTGCCCGGCCACGGGCGGGAATCAACCCGTGCCCGCTGGAATCGCGAAGGACTGCCCGCCGATAAGGATCCAATTGAGCACGTTCGAGAGTTGTTGGGCATTGAAGGCGACGGGGACAATTGGGAATCAGTAGATGTCGACTGTCGCATGCTGCCCATGTTCGAAGAGAAGGTGCTCGAGCACAAGGACGGCCACTACATAGTGCAGGACTGGAAAGGGAACGTATGCGAGATATCCGACCAGTTCGACATTACCTATCTCAGGTCTGCAAAGGACTTCGTCACCAGGCGCTGGATTCGCTGCCCGGTTGAAAATCGTGACGACTGGGAGGCGATGAAGGCCAGATACAACCCCGAGGACTCCCAGCGATTTCCCGAGGACTTCGCCCAGCGCTGCCAGGCGGCGAAATGCTCAACTCATCCGCAGGTATTGAACGTCAGCGGACCATTCTGGCAATTGCGGGAATGGTGCGGCTTCGAAGGCCTGTGCATGATGATGATCGAGCAGCCGGAACTTGTGGACGAAATGGCTGACTTCTGGACGAGCTTCATTACGCGGATGCTCCAGAAGGTTCTCGCTGGGTGGCAATTCGACTGCCTGTATATCAGCGAGGACATGGCCTACAAGGAAAAGTCGATGATCTCGATGGACATGGTCCGCAGATTCTGCATGCCGTCGTGGAAGGCGTGGAGCAAGCTGATCAAGTCGCACAACGTGCCCTTGTTTGACTGCGACAGCGACGGCTTTGTAGGCGAACTGATACCGCTGTGGATCGAATCTGGCATCAACGTTTGCGATCCTCTGGAGGTGGCTGCGGGGTGCGACATCGTCGACTTCCGCCGCAGGTTCGGCCGGTCCATGGCGTTCCGCCAGGGCATAGACAAGCGCTGCATCGCAAAGGGCGGCTCGATCATACGAGAAGAAATGAAACGCATCGAGCCGGTCGTCAAGGACGGCGGCTACATCCCCGGTTGCGATCACGGCGTGCCGTCGGATGTCTCTTGGCCCAACTTTGTCGAGTACTGCCGGCTGCTCGCAGAGGTGACAGGCTGGATCTAAGCACTGTGCAATAAAGATTGCACAATGCTAGAGGAGGCGAGAAGGTGAACAGGTGAGCAGGTGAAAGAACCCCAGAGGACTTTTGCTGGCGGACATAGCTGCGGCTCGCCTGCGGTCTCCTGGCCCTGAGTGCGCGCAGCAAATCGAAGGGCATTCACCTGTTCCACTGTTCAGGTTTTGCATTCAGCTTAGTCGCGCGGAGAAAGCTTCCATCGCCGCACAAAGCGACAGAGCGTTTGGGCCGCAAATGCGTATAATGCCCATACGCTATGATTGGTATTTCCAGGTTATACTGCGGCAGCGCCGAAGCATCCGACGCAATACGATACGCAAAACATCGATCCGCGCCCAAACCCGTGCTTGTGTGGAACTGCACGCGCCAATGCAATCTTTCCTGCCTTCACTGCTACAGCCGATCGGACGCCCTGGCGGCGCGGGATGAGCTGAGCACGCAAGAGGCTCGCTTGATGCTTCAGGACGCCGCCGGGTACGGCTGCCCCGTCGTGCTTTTCTCCGGGGGCGAGCCGATGATGCGCGGCGACATCATGCAGTTGATCGCCTACGCCACCAGCCTGGGCTTGCGAACCGTTCTTTCCACCAACGGCACATTGATAGACAAGCAGGCGGCGCAGCAGCTTGCATCGGCCGGCGTGGGTTACGTCGGCGTATCGCTGGACGGCCTGGAATCAGTTCATGACAAGTTCAGGGGCCGGAGCGGAGCGTTTCAAAGCGCCCTGCGGGCCATTCGCCTTTGCCGCCAGGCCGGCGTGAAGACCGGCGTGCGCTTCACGCTATGCAGGCGAAACGTGCAGGAGATTGACAGCATTTTCAAGCTGCTGCGCGATGAGGATATTCCCAGGGCCTGCTTCTATCACCTGGTTTACAGCGGAAGGGGCGAATCTCTTTCGAGCGAAGATCTTTCGCACGATCAGACCCGGCTGGCGGTTGACAGGATAATCGACAACACCGCTGAGTTGTTCGCAGATGGAATGAAGAAAGAGATTCTGACGGTGGACAACCACGCCGACGGGCCGCACCTGTACATGCGCATGCTGAGGGAAGGCAATCCGCGCGCGGAGGAAGCAGGGCGAATGCTCCGGATGGCGGGCGGCAACTCCAGCGGCAGAGGCATCGGCTGCGTAAGCTGGGACGGAACCGTGCATCCCGACCAGTTCTGGCGGCAGGAGAATCTGGGAAACATCCGCCACAAGCCCTTCTCGGCGATCTGGAGCGACGAGTCGAATGAAACGCTCCGGCGGCTGAGAAACAGCGCCGAATGGATCAAGGGGCGATGCTTGACGTGCCGCTTTCTGGACATGTGCGGCGGAAATTTCCGCTCGCGCGCCCTTTCGGCAACGGGCGATGCCTGGCAAAGCGACCCGGCCTGCTACTTGAGCGACGAGGAGATAAAAGAGGACAAGCCATGAACAAGGTTGTCCAACCTCCGCGTCTGATAGCGTGGGAACTGACACGGGCATGCCCGCTTGCGTGCCGCCACTGTCGCGCGTCGGCGGTGGCAGCCAAGGATGCGGCGGAGTTGTCCACGGCTCAGTGCCTCAAGCTGATCGACAATATCGTCTCGTTCGCCAAGCCGACACTGATCCTCACCGGAGGCGAACCGCTGTTGCGGAATGATTGGTTCGTAATAGCTTCTTATGCAACCTCGGCGGGTCTGCCGGTGGCCCTTGCCACCTGCGGCCTTCCTGTTAACGATCAATCCATCGAGAAGATGAAGCAAGCCGGTGTTCGATGCGTCTCGATCTCCATTGACGGGGCAGCGGCAGAATCACACGATGCTTTTCGCCAGAAGAGCGGCGCCTTCGAGGCGTGCATTCTGGCGGCGAGGCGCCTGCGATCGGCGGGCATGGATTTCCAGGTCAATACAACCGTCAGCAGGCACAATATCAGTGAGCTGAACGAGATTCTCAAGCTGGCCAAATCGCTTGGGGCATCGGTGTTCAACCCGTTTCTTCTGGTGCCGACGGGCAGGGCGCAGTCGCTTGCGAACCTTGAGCTTTCGGCAGACCAATACGAACAGACACTTGTCTGGCTGGCTGGTCAACAGGACGCCCGGATTCAGATTCGCGTGACGTGCGCTCCGCACTATCAGCGCATCATTCGTCAGCTTGGCCTTTCGGCAGGGGCGCACGCCAAGGGCGGCTGTCTTGGCGGCAAGTCCTTTGCGTTCATCTCGCATGTCGGCGAGGTTCAGATCTGCGGATTTCTTGATGTCTCCTGCGGAGACCTGCGAACGAACGACATGAATTTCGCGGCCATCTGGCGCGATTCGCCGGTGTTGCAACGCATCCGCGACGTGTCGTCGTACGGCGGCAAATGCGGTTGCTGCGAATACGTAAGTTTGTGCGGCGGATGCAGGGCTCGGGCCAACGCGGTTTATGGCGACTGGCTGGCCCAGGAGCCGTTCTGCACATACCAGCCGGGCAAGGCGAGTCCGGACGAAAACGATCTGGTGCTGATGAACGCCGCCCAGGTGGCGATTCCTCCTGTCAGCCGGCCGTTCGAGGCCCTGGGCGGCATGGTGGGAATGGATGAACAGCAGACGATCGACAGGTTGAAGCGCCTGATGAAGCTGGGAATGATCCGCCGGGTGGGCGCGGTGTTCGACGCGCGCAAACTGGGATTCGTCTCGACGCTTGTTGCGGCGCGGGCGGGCGACAAGCTGGCTGAGGCGGCGGACCTGATCATCAAGCACAAGGGCGTAACTCATTGCTATCAGCGCATGCACGAGGTTGACCTGTGGTTCACCTTGAGCGCCGCCGGCGGCGATTTGCTTCAAGAGGCGCTCGACGACCTGAGCCGCCAGACGGGCCTGGTGTTGCACAGCCTGCCGGCGGTGGAGATGTACAAGTCCCGTGTCGTGTTCCAGTTAACCGATCGCGCGCCGCACGGCGGCGAGGTTGCTCGCCAGGCGGCTGATGATGCCGGCGTTGCGATCACGGAAGGCGACAAGCGACTGATTCATCTGCTCCAGGGCAGCATCCCGCTGACGCCCCTGCCTTTTGACGACCTGGCCCGAGATTTGGCTCTGCCTGCCCAGACGCTGCTGGCAAAGATTCAAGAATGGTTGAACCGTGGCGTAATCAAACGCATCGCTGCCCTGCCGGCGCACAACAAGTTGGGAATCAACGCCAACGCAATGGCTGTGTTTGATGTGAAGCCGGAAAACCAGGCCGGCGCCGGCAAAACTCTTGCCGCCCTTCCAGAAGTTACGCACTGCTATCTGCGCGACGCCTCCGCCGTTGAAGGGATCAACGGCGGCGTCTTCGCAATGTTCCACGGCCGCGACGAACAAGCCCTGCGGGCGAAGATCCAGCAGCAGGCCGAACTGCTTGATGCATCCTGCCAGATTCTGTTCACCGGCAGGGAGTTCAAGAAGACGTCGATGGAGTTCTTCTAGGCTTGCATCGCCCTGACTGCAATGTCCTTTCGGAAGTAGCAGTCCTGCCAGTGAATCTTCTCGACCGCGGCATAGGCAAGCTCTCTTGCCTTGGCGACGGTCGATCCAAGGGCCGTGACGCCAAGAACCCTGCCGCCGGTGTTCACAAGCTTGCCGTTCTGCATGGCGGTTCCCGCATGGAAGACCTTCACATCTTCGCTTATCGCCTCCGCCTGCTCGATGCCGGTTATTTCGTAGCCCTTGGTAAATGCTCCGGGATACCCGCCGCTGGACATCACCACGCAGACGGCGGGGCGAGGATCCCATTCAAGCGTGATCTCATCCAGCCTGTGCTCGCACACCGCCAGCATGGTCTCGACCAGGTCGCTCTTGAGCCGCATCATCAGTGGCTGGCATTCGGGGTCGCCAAACCGGCAGTTGAACTCGATGACCTTCGGCCCGGCCGGGGTGAACATCAGTCCGGCGTATAGAACGCCTTCGTATCTTCCGAAGTCCCGGCGCATCGCATCCACCACGGGAACCAGTATCTCCTTCTCGATCCTGTCCATCATCGGCCGATCCAGGATCGGGACGGGGCTGTACGCTCCCATTCCGCCGGTGTTAGGTCCGCTATCGTCGTCGCCGATGCGCTTGTGGTCCTGGAGAGGCTCCATCGGATAGATGTTCTTGCCGTCGCACAGGGCCAGCACGGTGGCCTCGGGACCGACAAGAAGCTCCTCGATAAGGACCGTCTTGCCCGCGTCGCCGAACACGCGCTCCTGCATCATTTCTTCCAGCGGCTTGACTGCCTGATAGGGCTCGGGGCAAATCACGACGCCCTTGCCCTTTGCCAGTCCCGCCGCCTTGACCGCCACGCCGTGGTCCCGGCTGAGCACGTATTCCTTCGCCGCCTTGATGTCGGTGAAGATTCTCGCCTCCGCCGTGGGAACGGAAGCTCCCCGCATGAGATTCTTGGCGTACGCCTTGTCCGACTCGATGCGAGCCCCGGCTGCACTGGGACCAAAACACTTGATGCCGATCTTGTGAAGCTCATCCGCAATGCCCGCCGCCAGGGTGTCTTCCGGACCGACAACAACCATGTCGATCTTCTGATCACGCGCCAGCGTCACCAGGCCGTTGATGTCGTCCGCGCTGACGTTGATGCACTCGCCATACCTTCGAATCCCCGGATTGCCGGGCGCGGCGTATAGCGCCGAACACAGTTTCGACTGCGATATCTTCCATCCCAGCGCATCCTCCCTGCCGCCGCCGCCAACCAACAGAATCCTCATGGGAACGTCCTTTCGATCTAATTGGAGGAAGTTTACGTCAATTATCGTCCGTCGAGAATGAAAAAACCGCGCGCGAGCCCGCAACGTCGGATTGCAGCCGGAATACGCCCGCCAGTTCGGCTACTGGGGCGCCGCAGCCAAGACTTGTGCTTCGGCGTTCTGGGTGATGTGCGTGAACCTGCCCATCCTGCGCCATCGCTCGTACCTGCGGCCGGTCAGATCATCCACCGGCTTGCGAGACAGATCTCGCAGCGTGCGCACAATGTAGCGTTCGAGATTATTCGCGGCCTCGGCGGGATTGCGATGCGCGCCGCCAAGGGGTTCGGGAACAATGTCGTCAACTATGTCGAGCGACTTAAGATGACGCGGAGTGATTCTCATGGCCTCGGCTGCGTCTGCTGCCTTTTCGCCCGTTCGCCACAGAATGCTGGCGCAACCTTCGGGACTGATTACCGAGTAGTAGGCGTGCTCCATAATCGCGATGCGGTCGCCCACGCCTATGCCCAGCGCGCCGCCGCTGCCGCCTTCTCCAATGACTATCACCACTATGGGCGTCTTGAGCCGACTCATTTCAAGCATGTTGCGGGCTATCGCCTCGGCAACGCCGCGCTCTTCAGAACCAATGCCGGGATACGCGCCGGCCGTGTCTATGAGCGCCACGACGGGAAGGCCGAACTTCTGCGCTAACTCCATTGTCCGCAATGCCTTGCGGTAGCCTTCAGGGTGCGCGCAGCCGAAGTTGCAGGCGATCTTTTCCTTGGTGTCCCGGCCCTTTTGTTGCGCCACCAGCAGCAGCTTTTCGCCGCCTATTCTGCCAAGCCCGCAGCAAATCGCCTTGTCGTCGGCGAAACGGCGGTCGCCGTGAAGCTCCATGAAGTCGCGGACGATCAAGTTGATGTAATCGCGAGACTGCGGCCGCTTGGGATGCCGGGCAACCTGCACCATCTGCCACGGCGTGAGGTTCTGATACGTTGTTCTCAGCAGCGAGACGTAGGTCGCCCGCAGTTGATGAATCTCGCTGAAGTAATTCCTGCCGGTTTCAACCTGGCTGGCCTCAAGAGCTGTGATCTGCTTGTGCAGACCTGCAATCTCGCGCTCAAAGGGCAGATGGTTGCCGCTGTCGCCGTTAGTGTTGCCAACTTTGGCCATCAGTCAGGTTCCCGGTCCTTCATTTACCAAAAAGGACGCTCCTGGGGGGCGTCCTCTTATGTTCCGACAATAGTAGCGTAATACGCCGCGGGCGATACTTCAAGCAGAATTCTCGGTGGCATTGGCGTGAGCCTGGCTATGCCCCGCCATCAGCGGCTTGCTCGGCACGGGGCGCTGGCAGCGAAACCCGGGAAACAATGACGCCAACGGCGTCCATTGCATGCTGGGCAAGCAGCTGCGCCTCGCGGGCATACGCGTCCTGGCCTTGATCATCAAGCCACACCGCCAGGGCAGCCGGGCCGGCGGCGGAATCAGCGACAATCGGCCCAACCGGCATCGGGGCAGGATCGAAACCCGTGTTAAGACACAGTGCAATTACGATAACCGCCGCAGCCGCCAGTGCGGGCGCAACGAAACCAAGATGTAATCTTCGAACCACGCCGCGCCCCCTGCCGGCAGGCAATGCAAACGGCGCAACATCCCCAGCCTCGATCCGCAGGCGGTTCTCCAGCACGTTCAACTGCCGCCAGTAGTCCCGGCAGGGCTCGCACTGAAGCAGGTGTCGCCTGGACAATTCGCCCAGCCCGCCGCCAAGATCCTTCGAAAAGGACATTTTCCAACGGTACAAGCGGCACATCATTGTTCACCTCGCAAACCCGCGGCATTCATGATGGTCCTCCGCGCGCGATGCAGAAGCACCCTTGCATGAAGCCTTGTCACACCAAGAATCTCAGCTACCTGCTGTATATCCATGTCCTCACCGTATCTCAGCCACAGCGCCTGGTACGGTCGATCTTCAAGCACCCGACGCGCCAGGGGCCAGATTTCGCCGGCCTCCTCGCGGGCTGCCGCCTCGTCACATGGCGTCGGGCCTGACGCCGCCGGCGGGGCTGCCGAATCCAGGTCCACCATCGCGCGCCGACGAGCATGATTGCTGGCCAGACGAGTCGCTATCGTGAACAACCAGACGCCGAAGGGACGCCGAGGGTCGTACTTCCGCAGGCTGCGAACCGCCCGCATGAGCGTCTCCTGCGAAATATCCTCTGCATCTTCATGCCGCGGCGTGCACCTTCTGAGGTATCGCACCAGCCGGGGAGCGAACATCCTCGCCAGCGCATCAAAGGCCGCTGAAGAACCGCGCTGCGCCTGCCGGGCGAGTTCTTCGGGCGTCTGTTCAGAAGTCTCTGGGTTCTCATGCATCCTTCACGGCTGCGCCATCGAAACGCCAACACGCACAAGCTGCCCAACCATGCCCAGTATGTTCTCAACCGGGGTGGACAAACTGATCGTGACCGTTTCCTTCTCGTCCTTGACGCTGATGTCCTTGAGCATGGACACCCAGACAGGCTGCGAGGAGCTTTGAGAAGTGCTCATGCTCATCCGACCGAAGGAAACAAGGCCGTCTATGAACATTCTGATCTGAACCGCATCGTCGGCGCTGATAGCAGTCATTTTTGCGGTTGCATTAAGGTTTCCGTCACTCTCGCCGACCTCGAAATAGCCCGACTTGACCCGCTGAAGCATGGCTGCCTGAGAAGATGACTGCCTGATGGCGGGCATTTCGCTGGTGTAGGCCCGCAAAAAGGCCTTGCCTGCCGGGGCAGCCAGCTCGACCAACTGGTCGTCGCCTATCGCCGCCGATCTTTGCTCGAGCACGTCAAGCACCGCCGTCAGTGCGTCCAAGCTTTGGGCCAGAAGCACGCCGTCGTCGCCGACAAGGCAGCCGAACCGCTCGTCCCAACGCCCCAGCGCGGGGTAGGTGAAGCCGTAGACGGTCTTGCCAAGGTGATCAATCTCGCGACAGGCGGCCAGCGTTTGAAGAAGAGTGACGAGCTTCTCGCCCTCGACCCGCCCTCGTATGAGAGCCACTCCGGCAGAAGGTCCGTAGTGACTGTCGAAGACCGTGATGGAATGAAGATCCTGCAGGGGGACAAAGCCGATGGAATCGGCAATGGCTTCGGCATTGGGCTCTTGCCTGGTTGCACTTTCGTACAATGCCTGTCCCATCTGGGTCTTGGCCAGCGTTTCGAAATCGATGTGGACCACCCACTTGGTGTCGCCTGGAATGGCTCGGCGGTCGATATCGCCGCCAAGGGCCGGGCAGGAGATGATCATCACCAGCAACGCACTGCAAAACAACGACCGCATTTGAATCTCCTTGTAGGACGAAGCAAGAACCGCCTGCATTGCCTACCGACAGCTTGCCGTCATCATTCATACCCGCCAGGCGGCGGATCGTTACGTTCGGGTTCGATTGTACACGAAGCAGTAAAAACATCGTGTACAATATGCTTTGCGGATGTTTGCCTAAGCCGCCCGATACGTGGTTGGCGGCGGTTGTCCTGATCAGATCAAGCATGAGTAACAGACAGTTGCACAACCCGAGTTCTTTCCAGAGGCGGTTGTGCGTAGGGTATTCTGTGATTTCTTTCACAGGGCCGTTATTCGCACAGACATTCTTGTTACCGGATGACGCCGCCGGAACGGCGGGTCTTTGGGCCTCGAATACCTCGGTTGTTCCAAGTCTTGAAGCTACCGCCGGGAACGATACCGCGTCCTTCGAAATTGCCCCCGCGCTGGAATCAGCAGGATTTGTAACAGCTCGCCGCCCGATAGTCTCGTCCGTGGGCTTCGGGCAGGGCATGAAGGACGCCGGAAAGACGAGATTGTCGCCTCAAAGCATCTGCATGCACCACAGACATTTACGGCCGGCTTGTCGATGGCGCCGCCTCGCCGGCGAGTACGAATCGGGCCTCGGCGGATGCCGTCAAGCCGGGTCGAAAACCAGCCCAACTCGTGTTTGCAGATGACTGCGTCAAGGAAAAAAGCGTTCTTAATCGTTTTTTGTGAGTAGTCGTGCCGTATTTCACAGCGCCGCCATATGGCGGCAGGGAGTGGCGAATTGATACAGGTATCTAATGGTGGAAAGGAACAGCAGATGTGCCAAGACCAGGGGTGTTGCGCCTGCGAGCAGGCCTCTGAAGCCCAACAGCTTGCTCGACTGGAGGAAGTGATAGCCGAGTACCGCCAGAAGCCCGGCGGGCTTATCCCCGTTCTGCAAATAGCGCAGGGCATTTTCGGATATCTGCCCGAAGTGGCCCTCAAGGCTATTGCTCTGGGCTTGAACAAGTCCTACAGCGAGGTTGCCGGAGTGGTCGGGTTCTATTCGTTTTTCACGACCAAGCCGCGCGGAAAGCATCTCATCCGGGTGTGCATGGGAACCGCCTGCTACGTTCGAGGCGGCTCGGACATCCTGGCGGCCCTCAAGAGCAAACTCGGCATCGACGTTGGAGACACCACGCCAGACCGCCAGTTCTCTCTGGAGATCGCGCGGTGCTTTGGCGCGTGCGGCCTGGCCCCGGTTATAGCCGTCGACGACGACGTGCATCATCGTGTCAAGTCCAACAGAATTGACGACATCCTGGCCCAGTATCGCACCTGCGAGGGCGATGGAAACGGTAAGGCGTAAATCATGAGCAAGATTACATCGATAAAAGACTTGGAAAAGGTCAAGGAACAGGCCCTCAGCAGGATCAAGCTGCGCACCGGCGAAACCGGCGGCAGCGAGCGCCACGTGCTGGTTTGCACCGGCGGCGGCTGCATTGCATCCGGCGCCCTTCTGGTGGCCAAGGCTCTGCGAGAAAGGATCACCGAAGCAGGGCTTGGCGATTCCGTTAAGGTAATAGAGACCGGATGCCTGGGCCCATGCGTGGTCGGACCCGTTGCGGCGGTCTATCCAGATGGCGTGTTCTATCAGAATCTCACGCCGGCGGACGCCAATGACATCGTTACCCAGCACCTGCAGGGCGGCAAGCCGGTTGAGCGCCTGATTCACAAGAGCCCAACGGGCGAGGCGGTCCCCAGCATCCACAAACTGGAGTTCTTCCAGAAGCAGGTGAAAATCGTTCTGCGCAACTGCGGGCTGATCGATCCGCTCAGGATCGACGAGTACATCGCCCGCGACGGCTACGCCGCCATGGGCAAGGCTCTTACGCAGATGCAGCCCGAAGGCGTAATAGAAGAGGTCAAGAAGAGCGGCATACGCGGCCGGGGCGGCGCGGGCTTCCCGACGTGGATGAAGTGGAGCCTTGCCCGACGGGCGACCGGCGACCAGAAGTACATCCTGTGCAACAGCGACGAAGGCGATCCCGGCGCGTTCATGGACAGAAGCGTGCTCGAGGGCGATCCCCACAGCGTAATCGAAGGTATGGCCATAGCCGCATATGCGATAGGCGCAAGCAGCGGCTACGCGTACATCAGGGCCGAGTATCCCCTTGCCGTCGAACGCTTCAGCAAGGCGCTGGACCAGGCCAGAGAGGCCGGACTGCTCGGAGAGAACATCTTCGGCAGCAAGTTCAGCTTTGACATAGAGATTCGCATGGGATCGGGCGCATTCGTCTGCGGCGAAGAGACCGCCCTTATGAATTCCATAGAGGGCAAGCGCGGCGAGCCCAGACCCAGGCCGCCCTTCCCGGCAAACAAGGGCCTGTGGAACAAACCGTCGTGCCTCAACAACGTCGAGACCTTCGCCAGCATCGCCCCCATTATCCAGTTGGGCGCTGACTGGTACGGCAAGTACGGCACTTCGAAAAGCAAAGGCACCAAGGTCTTCGCGCTGGCCGGGGCAATCAAGAACACCGGCCTGGTCGAGGTTCCGATCGGAATGCCGCTGGGCGAGATCATCTACGACATCGGCGGCGGCGTTCCGCGAGGCAAGCGTTTCAAGGCAGCCCAGATTGGCGGCCCCAGCGGCGGCTGCATTCCCAAGGAACACCTCAATGTGCCGGTTGATTATGAGTCGCTGACTGAACTGGGCGCGATCATGGGTTCCGGCGGGCTCGTCGTCATGGACGAGGATTCCTGCATGGTTGACGTTGCCAGGTTCTTCCTCGATTTCGTGCAGGAAGAATCCTGCGGCAAGTGCCCGCCCTGCCGAGTCGGAACCAAGAGAATGCTCGAGATCGTCACCAACATCTGTAACGGCAAGGGCAAGGAAGGCGACATCGAAAAGCTCATCGAACTGGGCAACATCATCAAGGACACCGCCCTGTGCGGGCTGGGCCAGACGGCGCCGAACCCGGTGCTTTCAACCATTCGATACTTCCGCCACGAGTACGAGGCCCACATCCGCGACAAGCGATGCCCCGCCGGCGTATGCCCGGCGCTGGTGAAGTCGCCATGCTCCAACGCATGCCCAGCCGGCGTAAACATTCCCGGCTTCGTGTCGCTGATTGGCGAGGGGCGATACGCCGAAGCGCTGCGTTTGCATCGCCAGAGAAACCCGTTCGCAAGCGTCTGCGCAAGGGTGTGCTTCCACACCTGCGAAGACAAGTGCCGCAGGGCGACGCTTGACGACCCGGTTTCCATTCGCGGCCTCAAGCGATTCATGGCTGAGCAGGAAGTCGTGGTCCAGCTGCCCGAGACCATCGAGAACGAACAGAACGCCCGAAGGAAGATTGCGATCGTCGGCGCCGGCCCGGCGGGATTGTCCTGCGGATATTTCCTGGCCAGACTGGGTTTCCGCCCGACGATATACGAAGCCGAGCCCCGGCCGGGCGGAATGCTCGTCCAGGCGATTCCGGCATATCGCCTGCCTCGTGAAGAACTGGCCCGCGAGGTCAGAATGATCGAGCGCATCGGCGTTTCCATCGAAACCAACATGGCCCTGGGACGAGACTTCACCCTCGAAAGCCTGCGCAACGACGGATGCGAGGCGGTGTTCCTGGCCGTCGGCGCCCCGCTGGGGGCGCGCATGGGACTTCCGGGCGAGGACTTGCCGGGCGTAACAGAAGCCCTGGCGTTCCTGCGGGAATACAACATCCGCGGCTCGGTTCCCGTTGGCAAGGACGTGGTGGTGATCGGCGGCGGCAACGCAGCCATCGACGCCGCCCGCACCGCCATCCGGCTGGGCGCCCGCACCGTCACCATCCTCTATCGCAGAACACGGGCCGAGATGCCCGCCTACGACGAAGAGATCGAAGAGGCCCAGCACGAAGGCATCAAGCTGCAGGTTCTCACCGCGCCGGTGGAGATAGTCGCAAAGGATGGAAAGGCGTGCGGAGTACGCTGCCATCGTATGCATCTTGGTGAATTTGACAAGAGCGGCAGGCGAAGGCCGGTCGCAGGCGCCGACAGCGAGTTCATAGTCCCAGCCGATCAGATAATCGCCGGCATCGGGCAAGGACTGGAAGCAAAGAGCCTTCTTGGCGACCTTCCCGTCGTCCTGAATTCCAAGGGATTCATCGACGCCGATCCGGTTACGGGCCAGTCCGCAGTCGAATGGTTGTTCGCCGGTGGCGACGCCGTGCAAGGTCCGTCTTCAGTAGTCGAGGCGATAGCCGCCGGAGAAAAGGCCGCCGTCGGAATAGATCAACTGCTGACGGGCGCCGACCACGCGTTCTGGCGAGACTACAGGCTCGACAGGGTTGACACGGCATTCGATCCGGATGCGGATCCGGTTGCTTACGGCAGGGCGAGAATCCAATCGCTGCCGGTGAAGAAGCGGCGGAACAACTTCCAGGAAGTCGAGCTGCCTTGGTCGGAGAACACCGCCCGCAAGGAAGCTCGCCGCTGCTTGCGGTGCGACTATCGTGAAAGCTGCAACGGTTAGTTCAAGAAAGGCATGAGGTAAACCAAATGGTTAACTTAACTATAGATAATAAGAAGATTCAGGTTGCCGAAGGCACGACCGTGCTGGAAGCGGCACGTGCGGCGGGTATTCACATCCCCTCACTGTGTTACCTGAAGGATATCCAGGCTATTGGCGCTTGCAGAGTCTGCGTGGTCGAGGTCAAAGGCGCTAAAACGCTCGTGGCCTCGTGCAGCCTGCCTGCATCGGAAGGCCTCGAAGTGTTCACCAACACCAAGCGGGTCAGGATGGCCCGGCGGACGGTTGTGGACCTTCTGCTCAGCGAGCACGATGGCGATTGTCAGACCTGCAACCGCAATGTCGATTGCGAGCTGCAGTCAATCGCTCGCCAGCTTGGAGTGAAAGAGGTGAGGTTCCAGGGCGAGAAGGCGGGCAAAGGTCAGGATGAAAGCTCGCCGGCGCTGGTCCGCGACACCGCCAAGTGCATAATGTGCCGCCGCTGCGTCGCCGTGTGCAGCGATGTGCAGGGCATCTCGGCCGTGTTCCCGCAAGGCCGGGGATATCACACCGTGATCGGCCCGGCGTTCAGCAAGAACCTCTCCGACGTTGTATGCGTGCAGTGCGGCCAGTGCGCTGCCGTCTGCCCTGTCGGGGCGATCAGCGAACGCGACGAGATCGACGAAGTGTGGAATGCCCTGGATGATCCTGAGAAGGTTGTGGTGGTTCAGACTGCGCCGGCCATTCGAGCGGCGCTTGGCGAATGCTTTGGCATGAAGCCCGGAACGCTTGTCACGGGCAAGATGGTCGCCGCCCTTCGCAAGCTTGGCTTCAAGGCCGTGTTTGACACGAACTTCGCAGCAGATCTGACCATCATGGAGGAAGGCACCGAGTTGTTGACCCGCCTCAAGAAGGCGTTGGTTGATAAGGCTTCCGTCGCCTTGCCGATGTTCACGAGCTGTTCGCCCGGATGGATCAAGTACATCGAGCACTTCTATCCGGACATGCTCGACAACCTCTCGACGTGCAAGAGTCCTCAGCAGATGTTCGGCGCGGTCGCAAAGACATACTACGCCAAGAAGATCGGCAAGGCCGCCAAGGACATCTTCGTTGTGTCCATCATGCCGTGCACAGCAAAGAAGTTCGAAGCGCAGCGGCCGGAGATGAACGACAGCGGTGTCCGCGACGTTGACGTTGTGCTTACGACACGCGAGCTTGGAAGGATGATCATGCAGGCCGGCATCGACTTTGAAGAATTGCCGGATGAGCAGATGGACGCCCCACTGGGCATTTCCACCGGGGCCGCCGACATATTCGCCAATACCGGCGGCGTAATGGAAGCTGCCTTGAGAACCGCCTGGGAGATCGTAACCGGAAAGCCTCTGCCGTTTGACAACCTGCACGTCGCCCCGGTCGCCGGGCTCGAAGGCGTCAAGGAGGCTGCCGTCAAGATCACCGGCGCCAAGCCCGAGTGGGCCTTCCTTGAGAATGTAACGTTGAAGGTGGCGGTTGCGCACGGGCTGGGCAACGCTCGCAAGGTGATCGAGGCGGTGCGTAGCGGCGAGGCGTCTTACCACTTCATCGAGATCATGACCTGCCCCGGCGGTTGCATCGGCGGCGGCGGCCAGCCCAGGATGACGAACAACGACATCCGCAAGGCACGCATAGCCGCCATTTACAAAGAGGACGAGGGCCGGCCGATCAGGAAGAGCCACGAGAACCCGGCCATACAGGCCATCTACAAGGAATTCCTTGGCGCGCCGCTTGGCGAAATATCCCACCACCTGCTTCACACGAAGTACACCAAGCGAAGCAAGGTGTAGGTTACAAGACGTCGTATTCTGAATCGATCGCAGGCAGGGGCGAAATCTCGCCCCTGCCTGCTTTCGTATACCATCAGCTAGCGCTTTTTGGTCCGCCACTCATCCAACAACAAAACCAGCAAGACGCTAAAGCCCCGCATGGCAATGCGGGGACCTGAATTCCAGTCGCGGAGCGACACCTCGCCGTTTATGTCTCGAATTACATCCAGGTATCGAAATCAGCACGACGCGTCTTTTCTACTGTTCACCTGTTCTCCTGTTCTACTTTCTCGGCCGAAGGCCGTGCGGGGACCTGAATTCCAGTCGCGGAGCGACACCTCGCCGTTGCATTTGTTTTTTGTGGGATAATTACGACGCGAATCGAACAGCAAACGGCGAGGATTCGCTGCGCGATAGCAGTCAGGTCCCCGCATTGCCATGCGGGGCTTCGTGCGTCTTGCT
>JAAYCO010000117.1 GCA_012729725.1 Planctomycetota bacterium | reverse complement strand
TTCACCTGCTCGCCTGCTCTAGCACTGCAATCTTCATTGCACAGTGCTTAGAAGTAGTACCAGATGCTCTGGTACTCTTCGCTTTGTTCGCCTAACTGCTCGAGTCGGCGCAGGTATTCAAGTATAGGAACATCCGCAGCCGTATGCATGTGCCGCGGGGCGATGTTCTTCTCCCAGGGGTGGAACTCGTAAATTCGCGATCCGTCGCCAAGCAAGCTTAGTATCGCCCTGTGCTGTGCCGCCCGAAGGTAGTTTTTGCCCAGGCCGGGCACGTTGTAGACGGGTTCATCGGTCCGCCTGCTTCCGGGCAGCAATCGGGCCTCTTCCTTCGCTTCCTGCAGAATCCGGGCGATTGGCACGCGGTAGTTGGCGGTCTCTTCCTTTCCCTTTGGAACAAACGTGTAGTACGGCTGGATGCCGATGCGCCGAAGCAGCACGCGCAGTTTGGCCGTCTCAAATCGGCGCGACACGTAAAAGGTGTAGACCTGCTGGTTGTAAATGCTCAGGCCCTGTCGCTTGAGCAGATCCACGGCAGCGGCCATTTCGGGCGTTATCTCGTAAGGGTGTTCGACGTGCGTGACGATGGCGATGTCTCTTCGCCCGGTCTTGCGGAACGAGCCGATCATCCGTGCGGCTGCGGGCGTGAAGCGCATCGGCAGCGTCACGGGCGTTCGAGTGCCCAGGCGGATCATGTCCACGTGGTCAACGCCGGCAAGTTTTTCAAACAGGCGGCCCAGTTGCTCGTCGGTCATGGCCATCGGGTCGCCGCCCGTTACAAGCACTTCGCGCACGGAAGGGTGATGCTTAAGCCAGTCAATGGCGCTGTCGATGGTCGCCTCGTCGGCGAGGGCGTCGGGCGCCATAGCCTGGTCGATCTCCCAGTTTCGCTGGCAGTAGACGCATATCTGCGGGCAGGTGTTGAACGGCTTGAGAATGACGATTGCGGGATACCGCCTGGTGATGCGATCGACGGGCGACGTATCCGATTCAAGCATGAAATCGCAACTGCCGTCCTTGCCTCCGCGACACTGCTCCATCCTGCTTACGTAATTGAGCGGCGGAATCACCTGCGCCCTTATGGCCCGGTCCCGGCCGTCGGAAACCCGGTCCATCAGAGATGCATAGTAAGGCGTAATGCCGAAAGGCAGGTGGGCCTTGCAGGCGCCTTCTATGCCGGCTTGCTCCTGCGGCGAGAGCTCGACGATACTCCCAAGGTTCTGGGCGTCAGTAATCAAATGCGACGTCTGCCACTGCCAGTCGTTCCATTCCTGTTCACTTGCCGCCATTACCGAGCATATTCTCCGGCGATTCTCAGTTCGGTTGGCGATTACTTCATCGTTGAGCCCGTCAGCGTACCTGCTCATTCGGTCTTCGACATGTCGCCACATCTTATCTAGTTCATTGGAACGCGCAATAGCGGCGTCTCTGCCTGAAAGCTCGGCGCTTACGCTGGCTTCCACCATGTATGGAATAAGGGCCTGGCCCTGAAGGCCCAGAATCCAGTGCGTCATCTCGGCGAAGAAACCCTCCTGAAGGTCATCTCGCGGGATGTTTCGGGCTACGTCCCACAGGGCCTGCGCCACGCTGAAGCCCGACATGATGTCGCTTCTCTCGTGCAGAACGCCCAGGAGGGTATCCGCACAATCGCGAGAGCGAACGAGCAGTTGCGGATCAAGCCCCGGCTGGGTGCGGAATGCATCCGACAGCATCCTGCCAATCTTGCTCACCAGGCGCTCGCGGGCAACGGAAAGATGCGAACAGGAGGCAATCCCAGAAAGCAGATTCTCGGCTGCCTTGCGGAAAGTGTCCACCGTGTACTGTGATTTTGAGTCGTGATTCATGCAGTCTCCGTTTCACGCGGCGGCCAAGGCCGGCGCGGTGATAGAGAATCAGATAACAAAAGGATCAGACAGACGCGTTCACGACCTGAGCCAACCCAAGCGATAATTGCCGCCCCTGATTGTACATACACTCCTGGCGGCGTTCCAGCCCAAGTTGAAATTTATGCCTCGTGGTGCGGTGACGCGGGTAGGCTGCGCGCCCATTTGGCACGTGCCTAATAGAATACTATGTTTTAAAAAGACGTTTAGTTGGCATCCAGGAGTGCCAAGGCAATGAACAAGCTATGTATTATGTTTCTTGTTACTGCCACCGTGTCCGCCGTGCAGCCGTTGCACGCTGAGACAATCAAGCCGTTTGAGTATTTCAGCGTCTATTCACTGGGCGACATCGGATCAACCGCAAGCCGATCCCAGGCCGATTTCGACGGCGCTGCCGGCGCTGGCGGCGATGTCTGGTTGACTTCATCAAGCATCATGTCAGGTTCATCCGACTCATACGCCATGCATGCCGGCGGCGACTTCAGCGTGCAGTGGTCCGGCATCGTTGACGGGCATGTGGATGCCGGCGGAAGCATTGGCATGAACGGAGTCACCGTCACCGGCAACCTGTACGCCGGCGGCGACATTTATGACTATGGGTGGGGCAATGCCATGATTGGCGGTTCCGCGAATGCCGGCGGAAACGTGGCGTTGTCAAGTCGTGCGACCGTCCAGGCGTCGCATTCGGGCGTCGCGTACGAGCCTCAAGTGAACCACCAGGCTGTTTCCGAAGACTTCCGGCAAACATCTGAGCAAGTTGGGAACATGGCGGCCATGGGTTCCATCAGCAACCAGTACGGTAAGCTGGTTTTCGTCGGCTCCAGCGGCGTTAATGTGGTGGAGGTGGATCAGCAGACGCTGCGTTCCGCATGGGGTTTCACCATCATAGCCCCTGCCGACGCCGTTGTGCTGATCAACGTGCTCGACACCTCGGTGACCCTTGACAGCACAACGTGGGAGTTCCAGGGCGGCATCGAGAAAGAGGCCGTGCTCTTGAACATGGCAAACGCCGTGACCTTGGCGCTCAGCCAGACCAACGGGGTCAATATTCTGGCCCCGCTGGCGTCCACGCAGTTTCAGCAGGGCACGGTTGACGGCTTCCTGGTGGTTGGCAACCTCTACGGCGGCGGCCAGGTGTCTGGTGGAGCGTTCACAGGCGCCATCCCTGAACCTGTGACGTCGTCACTGCTGGCGGCAGCGGCAATGCTGTTGCTGCGACGGCGAAGGACTATTAACAGTTAGATATGTTAAAATGACATTTGCAGCCGAAGTCCGATAACGATGGCGTCGTCGGAGTTTCGCGAGCCGCCGGCATTGAAGACATACTGCATTGAAGGACTGACGCTCAGCCACGGCGCGACGCAGGCGTTGTAGTAAAGCTCCATTACGGTTTCACGAAAGGCTTCTGGATCGGCATACCTGCTTAGCCGCCCCTGGGCGAGGCCAAAGCCCAGTACGTCTTGATCGCGCGTGGGCACGAGGCCGGCGTATTGAGCGCCGGCGCTCCAGAACGATTTGATCGTGTTGAAGTCGCCGTCAGCCCAGCCGTACCGGGCGAACAGGCCCAGACCCTGGGCGTCTTCTTGATCAGCGTTTTCTTTCAGGACGAGCTGGTCGAAACTGAGGTAGCAGCCCACGTCGTCCCGTTTGACGCCCCGGCCGTCGATGTGGGCCTTGGGCTGCGGGTCGTACCAAAGGCCTACCCGATATGCTCCCGGAAGCGGACCCTGTGTCGATTGCAGGTTTGGCACGAGCCCGGTCTCGAAGATGCCCAAGAAGTCGTCGCTGCCCCCGAAGGTGGTTCGAAAGCCCGTTTCGCGGGAGTCGGCGTTCGCGTCGGCAACGCCGGCTGCGAAGTACGTCCACGCCGCCGGTCGAAGATACGCGATAGCGCCAAGGCCCTTGTCGCCAAATGGAATCGTTGGATTGTTCACCAGCGCGCTGTTGAGAAACTGAGATGTCTCGTCGTTGGCGTATGCGTTGGCGTCAAAGGCGACCATGCAGTGCAGGTGCTCGAATCCGCCGGTCAGATCGATCTTGCCAAAACGAAGCCGGAAAGCATCTTCAAGCAGCGCCTGCTCGTACCACAGCTCGGTCACATCAAAGCTGCGATACCCGGCAGCGTCATCGTTGACGCCAAACAAGCTGCCGACGGATGGTTCGTCAATTCCCTCCGACCAGCCGCCTTTACCCGCAACGAGCAGATTGCCGCCGGGCAGCTTGAGCAACTTCTCGGCGTCCAATTCTATCTCGAGGTCATAGCTGCCCGTGTACCGGCCGGACCTGCGATGAGTGCTTATGCCGCCTCTGACGTTCGCCTGGAAGATCTGCGTCAGGCCCAGCTTGACGGACACGCCGTTGTCGGCCAACCGCCCGCCGAGCCCGAACCAGTTGTTGCTGAGAGTCTCTTGCCGCCAGAGCCGGTTCGCGCCGGAGCCGCCGGTTTCGTCCGCCCGAGCCTGCGAAAATAACGCAACTGCTGCTACCGCTGCAATCGCCGCTTGAATGAACTTCATGAATACCTTCTCTGGATCCGCCTCGTCAGCGGCGGGCCGCACTGTCAGTGACGTTTGAACGTAAACGACGCGCCGATGCACTTGCCGAACCGGATGGACTCCATCATGAATCCCAGGCCCGTGACAAGCGTCTCAGGCTGGCCTGAAGATGCGGAAGGATGCTCGTAATGAACTCCGCCCGCGGGAACCGCCAGATGCTCGACTATCGCCGCCAGCGCTCGCTCGATGGATTTTCGGATATCGTGCCGCAAATACCCCGTCTGCACCGTGCACTCCGCCAGAAGCTGAATCGCATCCATGTTGGCGCACATGCTGCCGTCGTGATACAGGCCGTCGGGCCGCTGCAATGCAAGCGTGCTGTTGATGACCTTCAACTGCTCGTCCACCGGCTCTTGTATTCCCATTTCATATAGGGTTATCACCAGGATGTTGTTGCGGTGGCCGCGCATCGCCCAGCCGGGATCGTCATGCCTGCCGATGAAGCCGGTCTCGGGGTCGCGAAGGGCGATCAGCTGGCCAAAGATCTTCTCGATGTGGTCGTCCCACATTTTGCCGCCAAGCATGCGATACAGGGCGAGGTACTGCGTAATCTCCTTCACACCCGAGCGAGGATTCCCGGCGGTGCAACGCTTCACCCACGCAGGAATGCTGCCGCCTTTTTTAAGCGCCCATGGAAAGCGAGGCAGCTTGTCGAGCCCCTTGGCGATGGGCTTGGACGGCAGGTCGAGAATCTTCAACGCGCGCGGCAAGTACAGGTAACCGTCGTGCAGATGCCATTTGCCCATGCTGTCGGGCTGGTGATTGTCGTTGCCCTGATACACTTCCAGCTGGGGATTGTAGAACGAGTTGATCTTCCTGCCGATCTTCGCGCGATCGGCCTTCACTCGCCGAAACAGCTCGCTATCGCCCAGTTGGGCCAGCATTCTCAGGCCGCAGTACAGAGTGCGCGCGTCGCTTGGCGCACCCGCCGCCGGCGATTCTCGAAAGGTTGCCTCCTGCTTGTTGGAGACGTAGCAGTCTTCCAGAAACCGCAGCGCCCACTGGCGAAAGCCTTCATCCAGACCAGTCAGCGGCTCAAGCTGGGGGCAGATGGCCTGAAGAAACCCGCCTCGCGGCGCCGGCGTCCAGGGACAGGTCATAGGGCGTGCTCCTGGCAGGGCACTGGGTGGTCGGCTGCACGAGGCGAAAACCGTGTGGCGTGCCCGAGCGCGAATCGTTCTTCGCAATCACGTCGAATCGCCTCTCGCGCCTGTTCGCCGTAAGCCTGACCAATTTGACGACTTGTTCCGGAAAGGTCGAAGAAATCCATGCAACCTATCTATACAAAGCGGTCACCGCACGCAACGACAATTCGGGCCCGGCGGAGGCGATGCTCAGGTGAGGTACTTCATCATCGCCAGGCGAAGGTTGCCTCTGGCCCGGCTCAGGAGGCTTTTAACTGCCATGGTTGAGCAATCAAGTATTTCTGCGATCTCGTCGTAGTTCTTGTATTCGTACCTGTTGAGAATGAATCCGATTCGCTGGTTATCCGGCAGCATAGCCACCGCCTGGGCGAGTTTTTCGCCCAGTTCATGATCGTCGAGATCGTGGCAGGGGGAGTTGCTGTTCGGGTCGGGCAGATCCTGGCGGCGGGTTTCGTCGTCGCCGATGGTTTCAAGAGACAGGCTCATGGCCTTCTTGCGGTCGCGGCGGACGTTGAACGACAAGTTGGCGACTATCCGATAGAGCCACGTGCTGAATTTCGCCGTCGGCTGGTAGTTTCTGGCGGTCTTGAATATCCGCAGAAACGCTTCCTGTGTAAGGTCTTCGGCAAGGGTGGCGTCGCCCAGGAACCGGAATACCAGCGCGTGAATTCTGGCGGTGTTTCGTTCGACAAGCTGCTCAAAGGCTTGCATGTCGCCGGCCTTCACTTGCAGCATCAGCATGGCGTCTTCATCGTGCGACCACGGCGCGGCTGCATCTTCGTCGTGTTGTCTCGGGGCTCTTGCGATGACAGAATCCTCGCTTGCATTACTTCTACAGCAGGCGAGCCTGTCGCGAAAGCCTTTTCGCGCCGAAAAGGCTATTGAGCGGCGCCCGATCGCAAACGCAGTTGGCCGCAGGCGGCCTGGGTGTCGCCGCCTCTTGACGCGCGGAGATGCGCGTTGACGCCGCGGCTGCGAAGGCGCTTGACGAATTCCGCGGCCTGGGCCGGGGATGGGCTTGTGAATTCAAGATGATCAACAGGATTGTAGACGATGACGTTGACGTTGCATCGCAGGCGATTTGCGATGCGAGCCAGGCCCTCGGCGCACACGTTGGTGTCGTTAAACCCCGCCAGCAGCAGGTATTCGAGAGTTATTTCGCGATGGCGGCTTTCGTAGAAGGCCTCGGCGGCGGCCAGCACGTCATCAAGGCTGTGCTTGTTCGCCAGCGGCATGATCTTCTTGCGCAAGGCGTCGTTGGGAGCGTGAAGCGATATCGCCAGCGTGATTGGCAAGTGGGTGGCCGCCAGTTGGCGAATGCCTTCGGGCAGCCCGGCTGTGGAGACGGTGACGTGCCGGGCTGAGATGTTAAAGCGGTCGGGATCGATAAGCGACCGCACAGCGGCAACACACTGCTCAAGGTTCATCAGCGGCTCGCCC
>JAAYCO010000116.1 GCA_012729725.1 Planctomycetota bacterium | reverse complement strand
GGAAGAGCATGGTTGACCTGGGTTGGGCGTTGCTGGTGGTCCGGCAGGAGCGGCTGTACGCGTTGGTGGAGAGGAGGTCGTTTAAGGATTTTTGCAGGCCCTTGAGGATTTGCCGTTCTCAGGCGGACCGGTTGATAAATTACTACCGGGTGGTCAAGTCGCTCGAAGGGGTTGAGCATGCCGAGTTGCTACGTCACGAGGGGCAGGTCCGGCCGCTGACGCGGATTCGCAAGGCGGATGGGACGCTTGATTTTGAGCGGATTGCCGCCGTTTTCGCCCGCGCTTCCGCCAGGGCGGTTGCCAAAGCACAAAGAATAGGTAAAGGTATATACATCACAGCAGATATCATTGAAGGAGAGGTGAATGACGAGATCGGGCCCGCGCGCTCATCTCGGTCGGGGGCGGATGAGGACGCTGCCGCGGCAGTGATTCGCAAAAGCCTCGTCGCCGGCCAGCCGACGATTACCCTTCGGTTCCCCATCGCCGACCCGATGGAACTGACGAAACTGCTCGCCGACAACGTCGGCATGGATTTTGTGGCGAATATGGGAAAGGTTATAAACCAGTTCCTGTCGCAACATGCGCAACAATGTTAGCATGTACATTCGCTCACCTAACCAGCGCGACGCTAAAGCCCCGCATGGAAATGCGGGGACCTAACTCCACGTCGCGGAGCGACACCACGCCGTTGTATTTGTTTTTTTTGTGCGATTATCACAATGCGAACCAGAACACCAAACGGCGAGGATTCGCTGCGCGATAGCAGTCAGGTCCCCGCATTGCCTTTGGCCGAGAAAGGAGAACAGGAGAACAGGAGAGAAAAACGGCGTCGTGCTGATTTCGGTTCATGGGTGTTATTCGAACAACAAATTCAACGGCGAGGATTCGCTGCGCGATAGCAGTCAGGTCCCCGCATTTCCATGCGGGGCTTTAGCGTCGCGCTGGTCGCGTCGATTGGATGATATTCGGGAGATCGCAAAGAGGCAGGGATTGATATTTCAGGTATAACAATGTGTTTATCTAGTAAAAAAGCCCGTCCAGAAGGACGGGCTTTTCACTCGGGGCGGAGAGATTTGAACTCTCGACCTCTTGACCCCCAGTCAAGCACGCTAAACCAAGCTGCGCCACGCCCCGGTCGCCATATTGTATACGAAACCGGCGGCATTGCCAGAGCAAAAATCGGCCGGAAAGCCTACTAATGTGGACTACCTGCCGGTTCGGGGGCAGTCAGTTGCTCTTGTCCAAAGCAAGGTCACGATTCGCCAGGGATCGAGCGTGATCCTTCGGCCGGGGGGCAGATCATCACCGGTAGGCACTTCGAGAAAGCCATCACAGGCGCAGAGCCGCCAGCCGGGAATGGAAGGCGCGACAAACTCGCCGCCTGACGGTGACGGGTTGAACAGGCGAAGCACAACGCCGTCGCCCTTGTGGGCAGGTTTGAGGCATGTTGCCGGCCCGGCTGCGCCTTGCAGCAGCGACCTGGCCGGTGGCAGGCTATTGCCTTCGCCCGACGGGCTGCACACAAACGGCCTGATGTTAAAGGCCCAGGCGCGCCGGAAGCATTGAGCCGGCCATGACGGCGCAGCAACATCTAAGATTGATATATTATAATTTATTGCGAATGATCCGCTATCGGAAATCGCCTCCGGCCAGCTCGCGCAGCGTATGACAGACAACGAAAGCACGCCGCCGCTCAGCATGCAGCCGTGCCTTCCATTGTTGGTCAGCAGCATGCCAATCCTGCCGTTATGCAGTCCGGCGAAGTACATCATTGGGTGCTCGTTGTCGCGAGGCAGATCTGAAGTGAAACCGTATGCCTGATCCGCGAAACCCGTATCGTTGCAATTCGGCTGGAAGTGAAGTTTCAGATACGCCTCGACCTGCCGCCAGTCGCCGGTAACCTGAGCGAAGATAGCGTCGCTATCGGGTTCGATGAGGAACTCCTGGCGGACTGAGCCGGCGTCGATGGCGTAATCGAACGCCACCAAGAACCGGCCGCCCGAGCATCTGTTCACCGAGCAGGCGCTCGCCGTCAGCGGGCGCTGGTCGCCGGTGAAGCCGGTCTCCCACGCGCGGAGCTCCTGCCCGTAGTTAATGTCATACTTGCCCGTCTTGTGCAGCACCGGCATGCCTAGCGGTCGGCCGGGCGGCGCAATCACGGGGTCATGCCCCTTGACGTGAATCATCCTGATGCCGCCGGCTGGGTCGAATTCCACCGTCATCTTGCCGGCTTTAAACAGCAGGCCGTCATTGGACACGGGCGACGGCGCATGCTTCTGCATCGACTTGACATATATAGTTTTGTATCCCATTGCCGGGGCGTTGCGGACGTCAAAGCGAATCTCCGCCTGGCAACGCTTCTGCACCCAGCGCCATCGGCGAATCATAACCGGCAATTCGTTGCCGTCATCATCGACGGCGAAGAGCTTCACATCCGCAGCCGACGTTGCATCGCTCCAGGCCACCTGCCCTCCGGGCGGGGACGGCGGCATCGCTGCCGCTACTGCGGGCGAGAGAATCAATTGGGCCTCCACCGGGCCCGAAAAGTCGCAGCCCAGCGGATTGAACACCACCAGCGGCATGCCCTCTTGTTGCCTGAAGCCGATCTGCGAGGCGATTCTCCGCGCCTGGCGATCCCGAAGAGACTCGGCAATGTGAACCACTTCCTGAAGTTCGTGCTCGACGGCTTGCTGTATCTCTCGCGTGCCGCACCCGGCGAGGGAATCGTGGAATTGCAGCAGGAGCAGCCGACGCCACGCCGGCCCCAGATCGTCAGCACCAGCCGCAATACCCAGCAATCGGCCCAGGGCAATGGCGAATTCGGCCTGCTGGAGCGAGTTCTCGGCCAGGCGATTGAGCGACTTGACGTTGGCCCACGTGGTCAGGCATCCGGCGAACTCGCCATGGATGGTCCCCTGATGCAACGGCAGGTCGGAGGGCGAAACCGATGATCGCACCGACTGGAAGAACGCGCCGGGCGTGCTGTACCTGGCAGTGAACCATGCACTCACCGATGGTAATACATACTTGTTTGCGCCTCCGGTGTCGCCGATTCCCATTGGTCCCCACAGGTGATCAATGCCGGCTCGCTGGAATTGCTCGGCGATTATCGCCAGGTCGCCCTTATGGGCCGGGGCGGCGACACCCTCGCTGAGCCTCGGCAGGCCGTTGCCCTTGTTATTGCAGCGGCAGGCGAGGACTTCAGAACCGTCGAGTCCCCGCCACCTGTACGGAACGGGCGGCAGTGCGGCGTGCCGCTGGCGAGGGCGCTTGTGAACGTAGGCGTCGATGCCCGCCTGGCGAAGAACCTGGGGCATAAAGTCGCCCTGAAGCGTGAATCCGTCGGGGCACCATCCGACCTTCGCCCGCGCGCCGAAGTGATCCATGAAGAACTGCTGGCCCGCCAGGAACTGGCGAAGTCTCGCTTCGGGGCCTGGAATGCTTGTCTCCGACTCCACCCATTCTCCGCCGACGATTTCCCACTGGCCGCGAGATACGAGTTTTCTGAGCCGCTCGAAGAGAGGCGGGGCTTCGGCACGCACCAAGTCATATGCGTATGCTTGACTTTGTGCATACGTCAGCGATGGGTCCGCCTCCAGAAGCTCGATGTGGGATCGAAAGGTGTCCAGCACCATTTCCCTGGCTTCATCAAGGCCCCAGTACCACAGAAGATCAATATGGGCCTGGGGAATGACGTGTATCGTCATCGCCCTGGCGATATCAAGGCCGTCCTCGGGCGCGGCGGTCCTTGCGCCGGTGGCCTCCGCTATCAACTGATCCTTGCCCGCTTGATCCGCGTCAACCGGCACGCTGATTCTCCTTAGTGGCGCCGGCATACTGCTTTGGCCGCAGCGGCCTGGCACAGAGTCTGAATTATAAACGCGTTGGTTTCCAAGACAATAGCAGGCAACCCGAGGTAGTGCAGGGCGGCCTCAGTCCTTCAGTATGGCGGCGGCGACCTGCTGTCCGAGCTGGCGGCAGGCGGCGAGATCGGCCTCGTTTGGCTGCCATTTCGCGCGGACGCTCGGGGCCACTATGGGAATTTTGCTGCGTTCAAGGTGAGCTTCGATTTCCTTGATGCATTCGCCGCTCCAGCCGAACGAGCCGAAGGCGGCGCCCACCTTGTTCTTGAACGAAAGCCCGCGGAGGTCTTCGAGAATCGGCGTGATGGTCGGCAGAAGCCCGTTGTTGAGCGTGGGCGAGCCGATGATGACGCCCTTGCACTGGAATATCTCGGCGATTGCGTCGTTGCGGTCGGTGGTGGCCATGTGAAAGAGCTTGAAGCCCACGCCCTCGGCGACGAGGCCCTCGCCTATTGCCTCGGCCATGCGGCGGGTCGCCTTCCACATGGTGTCGTAGAGTATGACCGCCTTCTTCTGCGGCTGCTGGAGCGCCCATTCTCTATATGCGTGCACGATTTGAAGCGGATCGTCCCGCCAGATCACACCGTGGCTGGGCGCGATCATGTTGACGGGTATCTTCATGCCTATCAGTTCATCGATTTTATTCACCACGCGGTCGCTGAAGGGCGTGAGGATGTTGGCGTAATACTTCAGCGCCTCCTGGTAAAGCTCATCGCGGTTCACCTGGTCGTTGAAGCGAAAGGCGGTGGCGTAATGCTGGCCGAACGCGTCGTTGGGCATGAGGATTCCGTCGGGCGAAACATAGGTGAACATGCTGTCGGGCCAGTGCAGCATCGGCGCCTCGACGAAGGTGAGCGTTCGCTCGCCAAGCGATATCGTGTCGCCGGTCTTGACCTGCTGAAACTTCCATTGCGCGTGATAGTGCCCCGGAACGCTGGTGGCCCCGCGCGGCGAGACCACGACGGTGGCGTTGGGGCACAGTCGCATTATCTCCGGCAGGCAGCCGCTGTGGTCCGGCTCGGAGTGGTTCGTTATCACGTAGTCGATTCTTGAGGGATCGATTATCGATCGCAGGCGGGCCAGGAACTCGCTTGAAAACGGATCCCACACCGTGTCCACAAGGGCGATCTTCTTGTCTCGAATGAGGTACGAGTTGTAGCTCGTGCCGCGATGCGTCGAAAGCTCGTGGCCGTGAAAGTGCCTGATGCCCCAGTCAACAACGCCAACCCAGTGAATGTCCCGGGCGATATCGATAGCCATATTTCGTCTCCGTGGTTATGCTTTATAATGATAGCGGAGCCGCTGCATAGTGAACACCCCCAGCCCGGAATGGCTTGAAAATGACGAAACTGACGCGTGACCAGAAGATCGCCGCGATGAAGTCTTCGCCGCTGCTGTCGGCAGTGGGCGAGACGGATCTCGCCCGCTTTCTCGACATCTGCGTTGACCGGCTATGGCGTAAGGGCGCGATTGTCTTTTCGCAGGGCGAGGCTGCGGAGGCGTTCTTCGTTATCCTCTGGGGCAAGGTGAAGGTGTTTCAGACATCCATTCGTGGAGATGAGCAGATTCTTCATCTATACGGCAGGGGCGACACATTCGCCGAGGCCGCGATGTGGGCCGGCGGCGTTTATCCAGCGCAGGCGCAGGCCGTCGAGGACAGTTCGCTGCTGGTCGTCACCAGAAGCGCGCTTCGCGCCGCCATAGCAAAAAGCCCGGAGCTGGCGATGGGGATTATCGCCGGCATGTCGTCGAAGCTCAAGGAATTCAACGAGCTGATCGAGCAATTGAGCCTGCGGGAAATTCCCGCCCGACTGGCGGCAAGCCTGGTGCGGGAAAGCAGACGCGCGGGCGCCAGGATGTTCCGCCTGAGCCAGACAAAACGCCAGCTTGCCTCGCAGGTGGGAACCGTCCCCGAAACGCTCAGCAGATCGCTGGCGAAACTCAAGGCCCGCGGCCTGATCAGCGTGAAGGGATCGCAGATCACCATCCTGGATCCCAAGGGTCTTGAAGCGGCTGCGAGGGGCGAAGACGACGGGCGTCAGTAGTCGCTCGGACAACATGACGTCTGGCAGCGGGCGGTCACGGCGTCAAGCTGCAGGTGCTTTCGCAGCGACTTGAAATGCAGGTGCACGTCATTGGCCTGTACGTGCACGTCGCCGTTGCAATGGCGTTTGACCTCTATCTGCGGGCCAAGCTTTTCCCTGGCGAACGCGCTGAGGATCAGCCCCTTGCCCGAGAAGGTGGAGGCGGCGCTGATCATCCGCTCGCACTGCGAAGGCGATACATCCCGCTGATCGACGCGAAGCTCGATTTCGGCGCTGCCGGCGACGGCGAAATGCACATGGGCTTTCGCGCCGGCGATGATGCCTGCCCTTGAGCCTTCGGGCAAATCGATCTGACCGTAGCTGTGCCACAAAGCTTCGACTGTCTCGCGGGCGGCAAGCTCAAGTTCATCGAGCACCAGCAGCATTCTGCCCTTGTGCGGCGAGCCGTTTAGCACCATCACCAGGTGCCGCACGAAGTGCACTCCGTCGCCGCACGCGTTGGACGCGTCGCACGCTATCCAGTGGTGGTTAGGCTCGCTGCGTGCCTCGATCACAGTGCCCTGCGAGTCGATGGCGTGATCTCTGCCTCCGACGACGATGGTGTTGTGGGCACGCGCCTGCACTTCATAGACGTCGCTTTTTCTGCCAAGGAAGATATCCCTGCTTGGCGTTGGCCCGCCGTGATCAACCAGCAGCATCTCGCCGTCAACCTGAAGCTGGACGGAGTTCATGTCATGCTGGCTGTGGCTGGCGGCCATGTCGCCGGTCTTCGCGGCTGCGTAGAACGTCGGTCTGGGCCAACTGTCGGCCAACGCCGCCCACCCGACTTCGTGAAAGACCTTGAGCGGCGCCAGTTCGGGAATGATCCGCGGCTCAAGATCGATCGGCCTGAACAGCAGGGCAAGCCCCGCAGACGGAAGGCCGCCGGCGGAGGCATTGCCGCTAAAGGCGTAGTTGTCCAGCCACCACGCGATTTCCTTCAGGCCGTGATGCTGGGCAAGCAGGTAGAATGTGCCGTACGCGGGCACGGCTGGGTAGTCGCCGAAACCCGCCCCCTGCCCGTTGGGAGTGAAGTAGATTGGGAACAGCCCGGTTGCATCCATGCCGCGAGCGTTCATGATGCGGCGGTCGTCCATCAGGCGAATGCTCGCCTCGCCGAACATCAGCAGATAGTGCATGGCGAGGCCCCAGCAGCCGGCGCCTTCGTCCCATCCGCCCTCTCGTCCAAGCGCGCCGAAGAATCGCTGCAGACCGCGGTGGGCAAGGCCGAGTGCTTCCTTGGCGGCGGGCTCGTCGTCGCTTAGTGCAAGGGCGGCCAGCCCGCAGCCGGAATTCACCGCCGCGTTCCAGTGGTGGTAACACTCGTACCAGAACGCGTTCTGCCGCACGGCCTGCTGATACGGCTTGATGGCCTTGTTTCGTATGGCCTGAAGCACGCGAAATCTGCTGGCTTCGGACAGCTCGTCCCACAACCAGTCGAGCCCCAGCACCGTTGCTGCCGAGGCGGCCGCAGTGCACAGGTCAACCTGCAAATCTCCGTGACATGGATCGCACCAGGATGTCCAGGCGCAAAGCGTGCGAAGCTCTTCGATGGCCCTGTCGCGAAACGCGATGTTCCTGTCGGCATTGTGGGCGATCAGCAGATCGACGATGCGGCCCTGAGCGGTCCTGGCCGCTTCGACCCCGGACCACCACGCGCCGGATGCTGCAAGCGAACGCCACTGCGATTCCTGCACCGGCGGCGTTTGAAGAATCAGCGAACATCGCTTGCGAAGCACATCGTAAATTGAGTCGAAGGGTTGCCGGCGAATCTTACTCGCCAGACCCTTGAGCTCGTCACATCCTGCCAGTATGCCGCGTCTCATACGACTTCCTTGAAGCCGGTGAACTCTTGTCGAACTACAGGAACAAGAATATTCAACCGGCGCCCATCATGCAAGACGCGGCAGAAACTATCATCACTTCAAGCCAGCCACGATTTGAGAATCGCGGCGTCGGACATGAAGTTTTCGGGCCTGTCATCGGCTACGAATTCGATCATCGCATAGCGGTCGCCGTCCAGCGAGCGGATGTGCTGAAGGTACTGCCGCCATTCGCCATCGCCGGCCGAGAGCGGCAGTCTTTGCACGCCGTGCCAATGAAAGACGTGCACATTGCTCAGGTGGGGACTGAGCAGCTTGAGGGATTCGAACCTTCGGCTTACGTCGGCGCCGACGGCAGGCTGCCAATAGGTCAGGAAGTTGGGATGGTCAACTTCCTCCAGCAGATGAAGCGTGCTTTGCGGCGTGTCCGTCAGGGTGTTTCCGTGAAACTCGCAGGCGACACCGATGTTCATATCTGCAGCAGTTGCTGCCGCCGACCTGCATGCCTCCACAACCTGGCGGCGATATTCGGGGCATGCGTCGGCGGAGCCCTTTTTGCCGGCCCATATGCGGATGACGGGCGCCGCCATCGCCGCTGCCGAGGCAAGCACGTCGGCGAAGGGCACGGCGTCTTTCTCGCCGGCGCGGTAGTACGACCCGTAGGCAGCGACGCTCAGCCCTGCCGACAGCGTTAGGTCTTTCACTTTCGCGGCCCGTTCTACATCGCCGTGCGGGGCGTGCACGTCGCCGCCCCACTCTATGCCGTCAAGCCCCGCTGCCCGCACCAGGTTTACCACATCGCCGGGTGAAAGCGTACGGAAGGTTATGGATACCAACCCTAGCCTCAGCATATATCGATACGTCCACCTCTCGCCCCCTGCCCCGCCCCGCGGCAGTTACAGCCGGCGTATCACGCCGATGACGACGCCCTGGATGTTCACCTGATCGACGTAGATCGGCTCGTATGCCGCATTTGCCGGCTGAAGGCGGAATCTTTTCGCCTCTTTGTAGAATTTCTTGAGCGTCGTCTCGCCGCTATCAAGAAGGGCTGCGACTATCTGCCCGTTCCTTGCGGTGTTTCTGCCTTCGCAGACGACAAGGTCGCCCTGGCGAATCTGTTCGTCGATCATGCTGTCGCCGGTGACTTCCAGCACGAACGTGTTTTGTCCGCAGGGGAACAGTTCGGCAAGGTCAACGGTGCTTCGGTCTTCGATTGTTTCCACCGGCCTGCCCGCGGCGATTCTTCCGGCAAGGGGCAGCCGCGTCGGCCCTTCATCCTCGAACACGCAATCAGGCGAGACCTGCAAAGAGCGAGCCTTGTTTTTTGCCCCGCGAGTAAGCAGGCCTTTTTTTTGCAGGGCGACAACGTGTTCGAACGCGGTAACCTTGGTCAGGTTCAGCGCATCGCCTATCTCCTGCATGGTCGGCGAACAACCTGTCTTGATGCGATAGTCCCGAATGAAGCGCAGCACCTGAAGCTGCCTTGGCGTCATCGTCTCCACTGCCAATCTCCCTGCCCGCGGCAAGCCGCCGCGCATATTGTTCCGGCCCGTGCGCCATTCCCACTGTTTGGCGCATCGACTCCATCACCAGCCTGCTCGCTCGCATTGACGCCGAAACAAGCACTCGCGAATCGGATGCAGCCGTGCGCTGAGGCGTGGCCGCTTGCTTCGCGACCAGCGGCGTTTGCCCGCCCTGCCACTGGATGCCGCCGGGGCCGATGCTCACCAGCGGCGCCGAGAGGCCAAGCTCCCAGGCCGGGCGGCATGCGGTCCTCACTTCCGACGACCTGATCACATCGCTGCCTTCGGGGTAGACCCTCGAATAGTCGCCGCCAGGTCCGAACTGGCATAATGGTAAGTCAGTCATGGTCGAGTCCTTTCCGCGGCGTCCGCACGGCGTCACTGCTGTTGCAGTTCTGGTGTCTGTTAGGCATAATCTACCCTAACATCGGCCAAACGTCAACAATTTCTTAAGCAGTTTTTTGCCTGCTTGGCGGCCTTGTGAGTGACCTGTTTTTCTGGCACAGAGAAACAGGCACTCACAGAGCGGGAGAAAGCAGTAAGTAGATAGGAGAAAATGCGGCTTGACGCCCGCGAACAGGCTCATCTGCTCACCAACGTCTCCCGCGGTCTCCTCTCAACTCTCTACTTTCTGGCCGCGCTGTCATACTGTTAGTGCACCTACACCGTGCCAGAAAAGAATGTCGGTCACGCGGCCTTCATCGCCCTGGGTTCCTTGTCATTTCCTACACATAGACGACCAGGGCAGCCGGCATACAATATGTAGTTCATTATCGGCCGGGTGCTGGATTCTGCTGAAGCCAAACGCCGCCCCCTTCGCAACCTGCCAAGCCCAAAGGAGTTGCGGCCGGCGGTTTTTTTGGGGGGGTGCGGGTTGTGCCGGAACGCCGCCCCGCCCCAAAAGCCCCATATGGGAATATGGGGACTTAGGTTTCGTCCCCAAGGGACTCCTCTCCGTTGCGGTTCTTTCTTCGAATATCACCCATGAACCGAAATCGGCACATCGCAAGGAGCCCCGCAAGGCAATGCGGGGACCTGACAACCTTCGCGCAGCGAAACTTCGCCGTTGCATTTGCTTTCTGTGCGATGATCACGAAGCGACATCTCGCTGTTGCCGTTGGCATCGTGAAGCACGCTCGTTTTATACATCCTCATTTCAACCGGCAAGGAATTCGTGGAAACCAAGGATGAGTAGGTGTCCCCCGAACCGTGTTCGTTACGCTCTAGACATTTTGTTCATCGCCTTGTATTCTCCAGTGTTAACGTCCGAAAGACCTCGTGCACGTCGTCATGGCCAAACAGAGTTCTGGAGCTGGACTATGGATTGCGCAGATGAACAGTCCGGGGACACGGCAGAATCGCATATACGAGCGCATGCGAATGCATATGCGGCCAAAGGGCTGTGCGTGCCAGGCACACCACCCGTTGTCGTCATCGGCGACACGATGCTCTGGATGACCACCGCGTTTGCCCAGACTGACACAGACCCGTGTTTTCGTAGTATCCGGTCCAAGTATCTGGGCGACCTACCACTTTTTGAAATTGCGGCATATATGCTGTTCAGAATAGATCTGTGGCTCTTCACCAAGTATCCAGCCCATCGCAGATACCTTGTGAATTCCTTCTTCAATCACATTGGCTCCGCTTTTGAGCGTGCACTTGGGGTAGATGTCTCGTTAACGCTTAAATCAAGGATCGAGGCCTATTCGACTATGGTCAGAAGAGGAACGGACACAGGCGAATTCCTCCATAATCTCGGTCAGATACTCTTAATGTCCCGCGAAGCGAGAACGCCTGTAGAGTATAGCTTTGGTGGCCCTATTATGCTTTCCGGTGCTGATGAGGATTTCTGGATTAGGAGCAATCTAGCCGCTTTTGAAGGCGCAATTGTCCCGACCTTTCTAAATTCGCTAGAGAAGTTCATTGAAACCGTATTGCCGAGGACAACTGGCACAGAGATGCAGTAAGTGCTGGTGGAAATCCGGGCACACTGTACATGCTTTGTGTGGTCATTTCGGGCGGAATCAGCGGCCATGCCCACAATCCTGCCCGTCAGTCCCGCCCGCTATAACCACAATAACCTGTATGGCGTCCCCGGATTTTCAGTCTTTGGCCGCGTCAATGAAGGCGTTGCGCGCCTGCGCCGGCACGACCAGCGGATTGCCTGACTGGACCTTCTTCATGTGATCAGCCATGCGAGTTCCTCATGCATGGCTGGATAGGTGGATGATCGGATGTGCTCAGGCTGACAGGGCACCGGCCGTGACGCTGGCTCCTATGGCCCAGATCAAATCCAGGACACAGATACCAACGACCATCACAGCTTTCATGACAGTTTGCTTCACCATAAGCGCCTCCTTTCGACTTTGGTTTTTCAGATACGCCAGAACATTCCAGCGTCCCAAGCCAACAGCAAGAAGGGCCATGGAGCCAGCAATCACCATCGGGATTGAACCGACCGCTGCCAGCCCTGAAAGCCTGAGCGCAACCGCACGTTGATCGAAGCCATGTAATCCGATAATCCGGGGACACCAGATAATCCGCTAATGTATGGACAACATACATGTTTTGGCGTCCTTATTTCGTCTTCTTCATCTTCCCGGCCTTTCTGGGCCGGCCACGCGGGGAAATCGTCGCCAGCAGACGTTCTTCTGCGACAAAGATTGCCGGCTGTACCTCGAACTCATGGGGCAGTGGTGTTCGCGGCAACTCCGGAACGACAACTCGTGCTAATCTCGCCATGCCCGAAATACTACCCAACAGTCACGACCTACGAAACAACAACACCTGTATGGTGTCCCCGGATTACATCTACGACTCAGCGCCAGAACTGCCACCACCGTTTGTCGTTTGATACGCTCTTGGACTTCTTTGTTATCGACTCAAGCGTGCGAGACGCTATCTCTGCGGCCTCTTTCTGCCCCGCTTGAGCAAGGCGGGTCAGTTCTTCTTCGGAGACCGAACGGACATCGGACGTATTCTGAAGAATATGCTTCAGCCCGCAAGTAAAAGCGCCAGCGAAAAAAAGGTCTATTCGCAGATACTCAATAAACAGTGTGAATTCCTCAAAAAAGCCCCCGATCATGACAGGATGTTCGGCTTCGACACGGGACTCATGCGCAGAGGCCCTGATATGTTGACGAAGCGACTTAATCCGATCCATCAGAGGAGAATCGCCTGCTTTGGATGCGCTGTTAGCGATCTTTCCGTACTCTTTTATCCGGGCTATAAACACGCCGGACAGATCATCAGAGTCAACGCATCCTTGATGAGTATGAGTTAGCGCGGCTTTGCAGAGATTGCACATGTCTTCCCAGACTTGGCGCTCATGCTTAAGATGCAAAAGGGAGGACGATAGGAGGAACGTGAATACGCGTCAACTTCGAATCGCGCTGTGTCTGGGTTCCAAGCAGCTTGGCTGGATTTCGCCAGCTTCCCAATTTCCTCCGTGTAGGCACCTGAACACTCGCGCAGGAAGCGAAAGAGGAAGGCGTATTGATCTGGGACGCGTGTTGCCATCGAACACTTCTCCATAGTGCATGACTTGTTTTTCTACAGAAATCTGTTTTACCAGTGCGTTGAGTGCTATGCTACGGCCGTTTCCAGTGGTCGGCAATGCTTTTTCGAGCGATATGTTTCGAGCGATGAACGCCATCGGAGACACCATACAGGTTTTGCGGAATCTGGGGACACCATACACGGAATCCGGGGACACCAACCAATGGCCCTAAGATAAGCATTTCCGCCTGGCTTTCCAACGTGATTCGGGTAGATATGCGAACGTGGCGGTTTGGCGTTTGGGGATTCGAATGTCAACCATTAACCGAAATCAGCCCACCGCACAAAGCCCCGCACGGCCTTCGGCCGAGAAAGTAGAACAGGAGATAGTAGACCAGGAGAGCAAATTCGGGACCAGCACCTGCGCGACACCCATC
>JAAYCO010000115.1 GCA_012729725.1 Planctomycetota bacterium | reverse complement strand
TCGTGACCTACAGCGACCAGTCCATCTCGTTCGAATTGGATGTGCCGGCAGGCGTCCGCGTGCAGGTTTCGACGGAGCCGCCACGACCTTACCCCGAGACGGTGCTGATGCTCGAAAGCATCGTCAAGCATCACCCGGACATAGCACAGCTTCACGTCCTGGGCAGAAGCATTGAAGGCAGGCCGATCTTCCTGTTGCGGGTCACCGACAACGTCAGGCTCAAGGGCGCGCCGGGTTGCGAAGATTGCCCGGTCCTGCTGTTCACTGCAGGGGAGCACGCAACCGAGTTCGCCGGAGAAGAGGTCACGCGCGGCATGCTGCAGGCAGCACTGGCAAGCGACGGTCAGGGGCGTCTTCGGAGGCGCTCGTGCGTGATGGACTTCGTGCTGACGTGCAATCCGGACGGCAACGTCAACGGCTGGCACCAGTACAACGCCACCGACTGGAAGAATCACGACTACGCGCCGGGCGTCGATCGCAGTTGGCACCACGAGTTCGGCAGCTACCTTAGCGGGACGGCGGCTTGTGTTTCGCCCGAGACCAGGGCCGTTGCGGATTGGATAACCACCACGTCACCGCGATTCGTCCACACCGCCCACAGCTGGGAATCAAAGGGCGATCACATGGGAGTGTATCGCTCTTCGGCGGACGAGAGTGACGTGGAACTCGTGCGAGTCATGGCGTCGCTTGACGAAGCCGCCGCCTCGGCAGCCGCCGCTCATGGAATAAACCTCGTTTTTCGCCCGCTTGGTGGAATGAGCAAGGGTCATCTGCCCCACTATCTTGTGGTGGAAAAAGGCATACCGTCATGCAGCGTCGAGGCGCACCCGGCGCACGATCGAGCCGCCCTTGCATCATTTGGCGCCGACCTTTTTGCGGGCTGGGTTAACGTGGTGCTGGCGTCGCTGGGGCGAAACAAATCCCAGCCGATGGTTGGCTCTTGACCGGGCGGGTTTGCTCAATGCACAATCCGTTCCTGAAAACTCAGGAACCACTACTATGCCAAGCGCTGAAGTTACTGCGATAACCAAGGGCCCGAAACACCACTTTTTCGGATACTACAACAAGAGTCCGTGGAACAGCACGATGACGCACCTGCTGGTCCTGCAGACCGATTTCATGGACCGCCCGCCCACGGGAAACGAAGAAATGCTCATCGGCCTGACGCCGGTGGACAAGCCCGGAACTTTCGAGAAGATCGCCTCCACCAAAACGTGGAACTGGCAGCAAAGCTCGATGGTGCAATGGATCGACGACGACAACATCCTCTTCAACAGCCGGCTGGATGATCGGTTCGTATCGAACATCGTCAATATCCATTCCGGCAAGACGAAGGTTCTGCCCCACCCGGTGTACCACCTGAGCCCCGACAAGCGGCTGGCGCTGCTGCCCAATTTCTCGCGCCTGCACGATCTTCGGCCGGGCTATGGTTATCCGGGACTTGAAGACCCCAACAAGGACAACTACGCGCCAGACGACGACGGCGTGTTCATCATGGACATGGCCACGGGCCAACGCCGCCTGATGGTTTCGCTGGCCCAGCTTGCCGACGAAAAAGAAAAGCCCAGCCTGCACCACTGGGTGAACCACCTCGAATTCAACAGGGACGGCTCTCGCTTCGTCTTCCTGCACCGATGGAAGATGCCCAACAGGCAGGGCTGGCAAACGCGGATGCTCACCATGTCCAGCGACGGCGGCGACCGGTATGTTCTGCGCGACGACGGCATGACATCGCATTTCGACTGGCGAGACGCCGATCACATGCTGGCCTTCGCGCGGGTCAAGGGCGTCGGCGACCGGTACTTCCTGTTCACCGACCGCTCGCAGGATTACCAAATCATCGCCGACGGCGTGCTGATGGAAGATGGGCACTGCTCCTACTCTCCGCGGAACAAGGACTGGTTCCTCACCGACACCTATCCCGACGCCAACGGAAACCGCGCGCTGATCCTTTACAATCTGCCCCGGAAGCAGCCTGTCACTATCGGCAAGTTCTACGGGGCGTTCACCAGCGCCATCGAGTGCCGTTGCGATTTTCATCCGCGATGGAGCCCTGACGGAAGGCAGATCTGCTTTGATTCGTTCCACGAGGGAACAAGGCAGATGTACGTCATGAACATTGAAAGCATTGTCGGCTGAGTCAGGTTCTGCGAACGCTGCTGGGAGAGTAGCCCATGAGCTTCTTGAACGCCTTCGAGAAGCAGCACACGTCGGCGAAGCCCACGCGTGCGGCGATTTCCTTGCATCGCAGGTCGGAATGCTCCAGGAGCGACAGGGCCTTCTCGATCCTCGCCCGCTGACGATATTCCTTGGGGCTTTGGCCGGTGCGCCGCTTGAACATGCGGCAGAAATGTTCGCTGGTCACGTGCGCCTCTCGAGCAAGTGCAGCCACGCTAAGGCTCTGGTCAAGCCGGTCGTCAAGGGCGGCGCGTGCAGTCGCGACGGCGTCTTCCATCGATTCGCCGCTGCTTGGCTTCGGCGCCGGCTGGAGGCTCCGGGCCACGATCATCAAAGCCTTCAGCACGCACGTCTGCACAAACAAGTCCGCCCGTTCCCGGCGGGCTATCGGATCGGTCAGCCTGCGAACTGCCGAGGCGAAACCGGCGCGAGATTCCGCGTCCATGTCGAATACGGTCGGCGCCGCTTCAAGGCGCATGCCGGTGTACGCCGAAAGCAGGCTGGGAAAGTCAAGTTTCAGGCTGCGTCCCCCCCTGCCGCGAAGCGTGAACGTGATGTGATGGTACGTCGTCTCGCCGGCGAGCATGGGGGCGAAATCGTGAATCCTGCCGGGGTGCGTCAGGACCATCAGGCCCGGATAAGAATCCCGCCGTTGCGAGTCGATCCAGAAGCTGTTGTTGCCCTCGGTGAACAGCACCATGTGATAGACGTCATGCACGTGTCCACCGTCGTGGCGGATGGGGCCAACGCGATACTCGCGCCACTGGGCCGAATTGAGCGCAAATTCATAATGCGCCCGCCCTATCCGCAAATCAAGCAATTGCGGCCTTCGGCCGCACTGCCCGGCATCGGCGTCCAGATCATATTCTGACAACATAAAGTCATTTCGCGCCATTGGGCCGCTCCCACGCTTATTGTACCATAGACGTCATGAGCGCATACGATGAACTATCGGCCTCGAACATGAGGAAGGTTGATCTGCTGCTTGCCGAGACGCGGAGTAACGACGGGCTTGCCCCGGTGGACCTCGAGCGGTTCTGGGCCGACCAGGATCGCTCGATCAAGGACCCCTTCGGCGCCGACATACCCCAATTGCCGCTCGGCGCCCTGCTTACAGATGAGTGTGTGTTTGCCGAACTGGGCATCGAGGAGGATTACTACCGCTACCAGCACGACAAGCCTTGGGCTCTGTCGCTCAACCGCAAGTACAACGACATAGCCGAGCGCATCGTCGGCAGGCGCCTGCTGCGCGAGACCTGCCCCGACCCTCGGCTGGCGTACCCCGCCACCATGGGGCTGCACGACGTGTTCGGCGCGCGCAGGGTGTGGCACGGCGGCGCGTCCGGTTCATGGTGGCTTGAGCAGGCGGCCCAGACCCCGCGCGACCTGGAGGCGCTGCTTGATCGCGTGGACGCCGTCAATGTGCATGATTTCATATTGCCCGACAACTGGCATCAGGAAAAGACAAGACTGCTGGCCGCCGGCGTGAAGCCTCCGCTGTATCGTCAGCAGCGAGGCCCGTGCACGTTCGCTTGCAGCATCTTCGGCGCCGAAAACACCCTGCTGCTTTGCATGGACCAGCCGGAGCTCGCCAGGCGCTTCAGCGCGACCATTCTTCGCGTCATTCTTGAAATTGCCCGCGTGCTTGACGAAGAGGCAGGGTATTCCCCGCAGGACGCCCCCGGCCGATGGGCCTGGGCCGACGACAACTGCTGCCTGTTCAGTCCGGAGTTGTACGAGATGTTCGGTTACCCCATTGTCAAGGCGGTGTTTGAACGATACTGCCCCAATGCCGCGGATACCCGCTATCAGCACTCGGATTCGCCAATGGGCCATCTGCTGGGACTGATGTCGAAGCTTGATTTCAACCGCGTCAACTTCGGCCCGACGTTGACGGTCGATCAGATTCGCCGCCACCTTCCGCGGGCGGTCATCCAGGGCCAGTTGGCGCCGTTCACCTACAGCCGCAATGAGCACGCCAACATTCTCGCCGAGCTTCTGAGGGATTTCGAGCAGGCCGCGGAGCATCGCGGGCTTGTATTCACCACGGCTGGATCGATCAACAACGGCACTCGCCTGACCAGCATGAGGCTGCTGATGGCGGGCATACAGCGGTATTGCAGGTTCGACCGGGCGTCAATTGGCTGAAACGGCGGCGGCTGGGCAGCGCTTGTGTTCGTCGGGGTTGTGCAGCGGCAGCGTCACGGTGATGCTTACGCCGCCAGTTTCGTTTCGCGCCTCGATTTTGCCCGAATAAGAGCTCACAATGGCATGACATATGCTCAGGCCAAGTCCCGTGCCCTTTCCTATTGGCTTGGTCGTCACAAAAGGATCGAACATCTTTCTCATGAATTCGGGGTTGATCGGCGGGCCGTCGTTGAACATATTCACCACTATGCTGTCGCTGGTCGCCGAAGTGGATATGCGCAGAAGGCCTTTTTCGGATCGTCCGGTTTCTTCTATCGCGTCGCAGGCGTTGCACAGCACGTTGGTCCAGACCTGCGAGATATTGGGTTCGCACCTCAACGTCGGCAGGGGCTGCTGGTACTGCTTTTCCAGCCTGGCGACGTGCTTTATGCGGTTCTGGAGTATGACCAGCGTGTTATCGATGCTTTCGTTGATATCTATGTCGAACAACTCGCCTTGCCCGGTTCTGCTGTAGTAGCGAAGCGCTTTGACGATTCTCGCTATCTTCTGGACGCTGGCGGCGCATATCTGATGAGCGGTCTTCAGCGACATCAGGCTCGACAGGAAGTCCAGCACATCGCCTTCGCGCAGGCGTTCAAGCACGTCCGGATCATCGGCGTTCAGCCCCGCGGTGTAGACTACCTCGGCGACTTTCTGGTAGTCCTCCACCCCGCGTTTGCGCAGGTTTCTTTCGAGCTCGCGATGGATCTTCGCATCGTCGTCGCTGGGCGGCTGGGCGTTGTCAATCGCGGCGACGGATGTTTGCGAAAGCCACTGCGTGACGGATTGGGGCGACGAAGCAAGCTTCATGGCTGACACGGCCAGCACGCTGAGCCGGTTAAGCGAATCCTGCATCACGTTCATTATGGCGCCGGTTGGAGTATTGATCTCGTGCGCAACGCCGGCGACAAGCTGACCGAGCATGCCCATCTTCTCTGCCTGGACCAACTCGGACTGCGCCTGGCTCACCTGCGAAAGCGCGGACTTAAGCTCGGCAGTCCGCTCGGCGACCCGCTGCTCAAGATGCTCGTTCGCCTGGGCCAGCGCGATCTGCGCGCTCTGGAGTTCCGTGATATCGCGCAGCACGCCCACGATGTACTTCTTGCCTTGGGGATCAACGTACAGGCTCTTCTTGCTGAGGACGGTTATGCCTTTCCTGTCCTCGCTGCCCGCGATGGTTTCTTCATTACAGGTGTCTGCTCCGTTCTGAAGCACTTCCTCATCCTGCCGCCAGATCAGATTGCTGTCTTCCTCGCTCATGAAGTCCCGCACGGTCTTGTTGAGCACCTCCTGCCGGGGCCTCTTGGTCATTGCGCACATAGCGTCATTAACCAGGATGAACTTGTGCTGATCGTCCTCGACAAATACGGGGTCGGGTATTGCGTTGATGATGCGATTGAGAAACTCGCGACTTTCCTTGAGAGCTTCCTGGGCCTGCAGCGCCTGGGTTATGTCGGCTGCGGTGCCGCGATAGCCAAGGTAAACACCGTCGCGATCGAACATCGGTCCTGCCGATATCTCCAACGAGCGAAGGCGGCCGTCCTTGTGAACCAGCACATTCAACTGGCGGCGCAGAACCACCCGCTGCCTCATTCCGCCCTCCACCTGCTTGCATCTTTCCTCGCGCGTCCTCGGATCAAACAGGGTGTCGAGCTTTCTGCCTATGAGTTCCTCGGGCTTATATCCAAGCACATCTTCGCAGATGGGGCTTGTGTAGGTTACGATCCTGTCGGGGTCTGTCTCCCATATCCATTCTCCGCCGTGCTGAACGACGTCACTGAAGCGAGTCTTGCTTTCCTCAAGTTCCTTGTTGGTCTGAACCAGTTCGGCGGTCCGCTGCTGCACTCGCAATTCAAGGTCGCTGTGGGCCTGTTGCAGGTGCTGGGTCATGCGGTTGAAGTCTTCGGCAAGGCGGCCCAGTTCGTCGCCGGAGGAAACCTCCACGCGCTTGCCAAGATCACGCCCCCCGGCGATTTCCCGAATGGTTGTCAGCAGCCTGTTGAGCGGCCTGGATACGAGGAATGACAGGCCAACCACAAGCGCGCCGGCGGCCAGGATCGTAACCACGAACCCCACCAGCAGTTGCCACGCGACCATGGAACGCACTTTGCGATCGATCATGGCGGCCGGAAATCCCACGGCGACGGCGCCGTTGGCCATGTCGTTGCCCAGGGGCGAGAACACCACGTGGTGGTCGCCCGCGGGGGTCTGGACGCGAACTACGCTCGATTCACCCTGCGACAAAGCCTGAACAAACTCCGGTGTTTCGAAGTACCGCCCTTCCATCCACGTGTCGTTGTGGAAAAGCACCTTGCCCTGTGCATCCACAACCATGGCGAACGACATGTTCGGATTATCCCGAACTGCTTCGCGGCATTGCTTGCCGAAGCCGCTGATATCCTTCAGGGCTATGCCGAACTGCAATATCCTTTCCATCTGCAACCGAAGGTGCCGCACCGACACGCGGGACTCGCCCCTGAGCGCCTGGAGGTATTGCTCGCTGATCATTCTGCTGGTAATCAGCGTGTTGAGCCCGAGGCCCAACAGCAGAATCGCCACGCTAAGGGCGACGATCTTGGTTTTCAGCGACAGCTTCATGTCTATTCGCCCCAAGTGATATCCTCAACTACCTGACAGGCCAGCAGCAAGTCCGACGGCGGAACTATCCCCAGAAGCTTTGCACGCGCCAGACTGATGAACGGCTGGCCTTTCAGTGCCGCCTCATGGGGAATTGCGATGGACTCGCCCCGTTTTCCAGTATCGCACGCGCCAGTCTGCCGGCGTCATGACCCTGTTCGTAGGCGGAGGCAGTTACAGTGCACAGCGTGCCCTTGTGAGCACGGTCTTCCCAGAACGTAAAATCCGGCAGAGAGCTGTTCTCGAGGGTCCATTTCATGACCTCCTCCTGCCGAACATTCTTTCCGTCTTCGTCGGTAAACTCGAAAACGCCAAGAAAGCCAACCGCATCCACTTCATCTTGGAGCCGAAGAATGGTGCTCTTGTACTCCGCATACGTCTTCAGTACTTCACACTTAACAAGCTCGACACCTTCTAGCTGATCACGGCTTTCGTCTATCCGCTCAAGCGCCTTCTTCCACATCGCGCCGGTGTCAGAGACGACTGCTATCTTCTTGACCCCCGGAACCAGCCTCTTAAGCAGGCTGACGCTCTGCACGAAGTGTTCCCGCTCAAGCACGCCTGTGACATTGTCCTTACCAACGTACCCGTAGTCAGCCGGATCGGCATTGACTCCGGAGAAGACAAGGGGGATCGACTTGCCGGCAAGATACCGGCACGCATAGATCTGGGCATCGTCATCGCTTGAGAACACAAGGTCGGGCTTCCACTGGTCGACCAACCCCAGGGCCTGTTGGCGCGCCTTCTCAAGCCATTCGGGCGAGTTGTTGCGTTTGGTGTTCATCTCGAACACCTTGTACTCCACGTTCAGGCCGCCCAGCGCGCTCTGGAAGCCGGCAAGCTGGTTGTCGGTCCATTCCCATGGCGAATGGTAGCTCATTATGTGCAGCACCTTGAAAGAGCGATGAGGCTGCGTAGAGCCGGATGGTTTCGACGTCAACGTCACTTCATTGCTCGAAGGTGAGCTTGTTGATGTAGCCGAAATCACAACTGCCAGGAGTGCTGCCGCGAGCACTACCGCGGCAACGACGATCAGAATCCGGCGGGCGGCAATACCGTGCATGTGATGCTCCTTTCGTGGCGCACGCATTCTGGTGCGCACAACCCGACCTATATGCGCCTATCGGTTGAAGAAGCCTATATCTTGAGAAAATACCCCGCATCTGGGATGCTATAAATTGACAGAAGAACAAGGAATATTCATGAATTACCCGGCGAATCAGGACTTATGGCATTCCATTGGGCCAGAGCAGTTGTTCAAGGATGTTGCATCCGGCGATGCCGGCCTTGACGATTCGGAGATACCCCACCGCATCGAGCGCTTCGGGCCAAACACGCTTGAGGCCAAAGAAAGGCCCAGCATCGCCGCTATGGCTGCGGGCCAACTGCATCACCCCCTCATATACCTCCTTCTGGGGGCGGCGGCAGTGTCCGCGATATCGGGGCACCTTGTGGACGCCGGAGTCATACTCGGCGTGGTTGTGCTGAACACGATTCTTGGAACAATCCAGGAGCTCAAGGCCCAGAGAGCGATGGAATCGCTGCATCAACTCGCCGCCCCGCACGCCAGGGTGCTTCGAGAAGGAAGAGATTCCGTAGTGCCTGCCCAGGAAGTTGTTCCGGGCGACATGCTGCTGCTGGACACAGGCAGCAGGGTTCCCGCCGACGCCAGAGTCATAGAGTCGGTCGAACTGCACGCCGATGAATCGGCCCTGACGGGCGAAAGCGAAGCAGTCGCCAAGATAACCAGCGTTCTTGAGCCCTCGACGCCTCTGGCGGATCGGCGAAACATGGTCTGGATGTCGTCGGCAATAACCGCCGGCAGAGGCAAGGCTGTCGTAGTCGCCACCGGAATGAACACCGCACTTGGCAAGATCGCCGGACAAGTCCACGAGGCGCAAGGCGACATAACGCCACTGCAAAAGAGGCTCAACAAGCTCGCCGGTATTCTGGGCGTCGCCGGCATCATACTTGCACTGGTGGTGTTTGGGCTGGGCCTGCTGCGCGGGTTCGAACTGGTTGAGATGATCCTGTTCGCCATAGCCGTTGCAGTCTCGGCGATTCCCGAAGGGCTCCCGGCCGTCATCAGCGTCACACTCGCGCTGGGCGTGCAGAGAATGGCCCGCCGCAATTCCATCATTCGAAACCTGCCCGCCGTCGAAACCCTCGGCTCCACCACCGTCATCTGCTCGGATAAAACCGGCACGATTACGCGAAATGAAATGACCGTTACCCGCGTGTGGACCGCCGATGGAGGCGAGCAGTCAATCGAGTCGCTTTCGGCATCTTCAAACGACGATTCCGCCACCGGGGCTCTGGCGCGGATCGGCGCACAGTGCAACAACGCTGCTGTCGTCACCCATGAAGGAACCCAAAGCGTCCGCGGAACGGCCACGGACGGCGCCATACTCGTGGCTTCGCGCAAAATGAACGCACGCGCCGACCAGCTCGCAGCGGAATCGCCCAGGCTTGCGGAGATTCCATTTTCAAGTCAATATAAATACATGGCCACCTTGAATGGCCAAGGCGAGCAGGCTGTGGCGATGGTCAAAGGCGCGCCGGACAGGCTGATGGGTTTCTGCACGCATGTCATGCACAATAACCGCCGCGAACCGCTGGACGATAAATGGCGGCGGGCGATAGAAGAGGCTAATCAGGGCCTTGCCGATCAGGCGCTACGCGTGGTGGCTGCGGCACGCAAGGAAATGCCCGGCGCCCGGTCGCTTTCGAGCGCCGATGTCGAAGAGGGACTCACGTTTGTAGGCCTTTGGGGACTGGTCGATCCGCCCAGGCCGGAGGCCATCTCCGCCATAGGCGACGCCAAAGAAGCAGGCGTTCGCGTAATCATGATCACAGGCGACCATGCCGCCACCGCCTTGGCTATCGCCAGGGAGGTGGGCATTGCGTCCCCAGACGCCCAGCCGCTCACGGGCGCCCAACTCGACAAGATGGACGACGAAGAGCTCGCCTCGGTTGTTGAGCGGGTTTCCGTTTATGCTCGCGTTTCGCCCGAACACAAGCTGCGGGTGTTGAAGGCGCTCAAGTCGCACGACCACACAGTGGCGATGACCGGCGACGGCGTCAACGACGCGCCCGCTCTCAAAGGCGCCGACATCGGCGTCGCGATGGGACGCTCCGGCACGGAAGTGGCCAAAGAAGCTGCCGACATGATTCTGACCGATGACAACTTCGCCACGATCGTCCATGCGGTTGAGGAAGGAAGGGTTATCTTCTCCAACCTGCGAAGAGTGGTGTTCTTCCTTATCACCACCAACCTTGGCGAAGTGATCACCCTGGCGGCGGCATTGCTCATTGGACTGCCTCTGCCATTAACGGCGACAATGATCCTGTGGATCAACCTTGTGACCGACGGCGTGTGCACTGTTCCTCTTGGCATGGAGCCCAAGCACTGGGACGTCCTCAAGCAGCCTCCCCGTCCGCCGGGCTCGGGCGTGCTGAACAAACAGATGCTTCGGCGAATGCTGATGCTCGCGCCGCTGATGGCGGCAGGCACTCTTGGGCTGTTCGCATACGAGCTCAAGGCAGGCAGCCACGAACATGCCCAGAGCGTGGCGTTCGCAACTCTGGCGGCGTTTCAATGGTTCCATGCGTTCAACGCGAGAACAACCAGCGTCTCGGCGTTCTCGGTGGGAGTTTTCAGCAACATGTGGCTGTGGGGCGGCATTCTGCTTGCCGTGGTGTTGCAGGTGCTAGCGGTCAACAGCATTGTGGGCCAGGCGCTGTTCGGAACTCAGAGCCTGACCCTGTTCGACTGGTTGTTGATAACTGCCGTGAGCAGCTCAATACTGGTGGTTGACGAGGTGCTAAAGGCGCTGGGCGTGCATGGCAAGCCCAGGTCATCCAGAGCTTTGTGATGTTTTGAGATGCATTCGGACGTTTGGGCCGGTAGAATTTCGGCGGAGACACGAGGAACTAACTTGTCCAATCAGCCCAATATTCTGGTTGTAGGTTCTATAAACATGGATCTCGTCGTCCGCGCTGGGCGCATGCCTCTGCCGGGCGAGACGATTATCGGCGAGGATTTCAAGACGAGTCCCGGCGGAAAAGGCGCAAACCAGGCAGTCGCGGCCGCCAGACTCGGCGCAAATTGCTCGATGATCGGAAGGGTCGGGTGGGACGCGTTCGGCCAGAAACTGCTTGAACAACTCAGCGAAAACGGCGTGAACACCCAAAACGTCATAATCACGCCAAAGCAGTCCAGCGGCACTGCAATCATCATAGTCGACGGCAAGGGCGAGAACTCTATTGTCGTTGCAAGCGGCGCAAACAGCATGCTTACCCCCGACGACATCTTCAGCCGGGAGGAATGCTTCACTCATTCGCCCGTCGTCCTGATGCAACTGGAACTGCCGCTGCCGACGATCCGCGCAACTATCGACATATCTAAACGCCACAACTGCCGCGTGATTCTTGACCCCGCCCCCGCGCCGCGGTCTATGCCGCCCGAGCTGTACCACGTGTCGGTGATATCGCCCAACGCGGGCGAGGCCGAGATGCTTACGGGCACGCTGGCGATCGAGGAACGGGTGGACAAGCAGGTTGCATCGGAGCTGATCGCAAGAGGCGCCGAAACCGCCGTGCTTAAGCTTGGCGCAAGAGGCAGCCTCGTTGTCACCTCGGATGGCCATTTCTACCGCATTCCGTCGTATAAGGTGGATGTTGTAGACACAACCGCAGCCGGTGATGCGTTCACGGCAGCGCTTGGCGTCGCCATCGCCAGGGGCATGCACATTCGGCAGGCAGCCCGATTCGCCAACGCAGCCGGGGCTCTGGCATGCACAAGATTTGGGGCTCAACAGGCAATGCCGACTGCTAATGAAGTAACCATGCTCATGGCCGACCAGCCAATGCTTTGATCTGATAAAATGGGGCCGGCGGACAAACCACCGGCCCCCTATACCCCCGACACTTCATCAGCATCGCCGCCTGCGCCTATATGATTGGACACGCCAGGGGCGTAAACGTTTCACCTTTCCGCCGCTGCTATGATTATTTTCGACGACGCCGGACCGTCGTGCGGCAGGAAATGAGGTGATCCATGACAAACGCCTGCATGCAGTTGCTCGCATGGTCGCTGGGGGCGTGGGAAATTGTTGTGCTGTTGCTGCTTGCGCTGATGCTCTTCGGCGGAAAACGGCTGCCCGAAGTGGCCCGC
>JAAYCO010000114.1 GCA_012729725.1 Planctomycetota bacterium | reverse complement strand
TGAACCCCCAGAACAGGGCGTTGCTGGCGGGATCCCACAGCGGATCGACGAACATGGCGTTGATGAGATAGTTCAGCATGGCTATGAAGCCGACGATAACGAGGTCCCGCGACAGCCAGCCTCCGTTTACCAGCGGCAAGCGGCGGTAAAGGCGCATAATCTGCCCGAACAGCATGACGAACACTGTCACGATCAAGATCAGACCGATGATGCCCGTCTCGGCAAGAATCGCGAGAAACAGGTTGTGCTGGGTCAGCACGCTGAAGATGTTGGCGTGCGGGCTGCCCGGATCGCGGTTCAGGGCGAGCTGGTAGTCAAGAAAATGGCCGAAACCAACGCCGGTAAGCGGGTGCTCTTTGGCGATTTCGACGGCCTGCTGGGCCAGAACAAGCCTTGCCTGGGTTTCCTGAATCTGGCCGACGCCGCCCGTTGCACGATCCCGCGTAAGGAGGTTCTCCCATGCGTACGAGCATGCGATGACCACAACCAGCGCGATCATCGCGAGCTTGACCTTGCCCAGCCGAAGCCTGCCGCCCCATATGCACCAGACCGCGCCGCATAGCAGCAGGGCGAGGTACGCGCTTCTTAATCCCGTGAAGAACACCGCCGGCGGAATCAGAATCGCCTGCACAATGAGCATCAGCTTCAGAGGCCCTTGTATGCGGCGGATCAAGAAGAGGTCCACGAACAACAACTGGATCAGCAGCACCGCCTGAGGGTTGCTTAAGGCGTATGCGCCCCTTGCGCGGTCGAAGTGAATTCCGTAATTCGATCCCCAGCTTGGCATGTTGATGTACGAGGGCCAGATCAGGCTTCGCGCGCCTTCCCAGCCCCGGATGGCTGCGTACTGAAGGTAGCCGATGTACAGGGCGTACCATCCGTAGATCACCAGCGGGACCAGCGCGGTCAGTATCTGCCGCCGGCTGCGAAGCGATGAAACCACTAGGAAGTACAGCATGATCGGCAGCAGGAGCGGCTCAAGAAAGCGGTAGTAAGGCCAGGTCCTGCCGACTTCGCTGGATGCGGTCCATCCGAACATGCTGGCGTTGATGGCGACGTATCCGAGGAACGCGATGATCATCCAGTGCAGCGGCGATTGCAGCTTCACCAGGCGTCGGTGCGTGCAGAAGTAGATGCCGAACGATGCGAACGCGCCCAGCGCGATAAACCGCGGGATGGTCATGTTGGGCAGGCCCGCAAGCTGTAAGTGCAGGAACTGCCTGTCAAGCAGGCCGTAGGACAGAACCCATACCCAGAACCAGAGGGTTATGTCGAAGCGAATCACCCACAGAGCAGCCAGCCCGGCAAGACCAACCGCCAGGAAGGCCCACGGTGTAAGTTCCGGATTGGCCACGGAGACTGCGCCGGCGGCGAGGCACAGCGCCAGCACCGTCCACAGCGCAAATGAACCAGCATTTTGCCGCGTTTGCTCAAGCATCCAGCCGTTCTTTCTCGATCCGGGCCGTGTTCAGGGCAAGCCTCAGACCCTGCGGTAGAGGAACCTCGGGATGGGGAAGGTTCGCATGTTAAGCAGCACGCCGGCCAGCCTGGCGCCTCCCATTTCGAGCCGCTTCTTGGCCTGAGCGACAGCTTCTCGCGGGGTGCGGTTGGTGCGAACCACCAGCACCGCATCCTTAAGGGCGGACGCCATCACCTGCGCATCGGGGTAATCGTTGACCGCGGCGACATCGTAGATTACGTGATCGTACCGGCTCGAGAGGTCCATTATGGTTTGAGCCAGGCCTTGCTCGGTCAGCAGATCAAGCGATCCCGCGCCAAGGTTGCCGGCGGCGAACACATCCAGTCCGCCGATGTTCCTCGCCACATCCGCGATGCTTGCGGTTCTGGCGATGACGTCGGCTATGCCCGGCGATTGCGGCAGGCCCAGCACCTTGTGAACCGCCGGAAAGCGGAAATTCATGTCAACGACCGCCACTCTGGGCGAAGCCGCTCCCTGGCAACCGGCCAGGGCCATGCCAACGGCCAGCGTGGTCGAGCCTTCTTTGCGGTTGGTGGAGCAGACCATCAGATGTTTGCCCACTGCCTTGCCCGAATAGAAGATCGACGCCCACGCGCTGAGGAAATACTCTTGCGCTTGCGGGTCCAATTGCGCCTTCGAGGCCCCGGGCAGTTTCTGTAGAAGATCAGATTCCAATTGGGTCATGCTTCACCTCAGCCGGCATGTATGATGCGTCGCCGAAGCATGGGAACCGATCCCAGCACCGGCGTGTCGAGATATTTCTCGACGTCGTCAACACTCTTCATCGAATGATCATAGAAGTCCGCCAGGAAGGCGTAAACCAGCGACATGATAACGCCCGCCAGCAGGCCCAGAAGGATGTTCACAATCCAGACGGGCTTGCGCGGATCTTCGGCATTGGGCAGCGTGGCGGGGTTGAGAACCTGCACAACTATCGGGTTCTCGGCGAGCTTCTTGACTTCCTGTGCTTCGTGCGAACGCTGCACCTGAAGGTCGTAGCGTTTTCTCGCGGCGTCCACATCTCGCTGCAGCCGCTCGTAGTTGGCGGTCTTTCCAGCAAGCTGCTCGACGCGGGCGATTTCCTGATCCATCGCCGCCTTAAGATTCATGTGACTTGCGCGGACCTCGGCGATTTCCATCTCGAGCCTCTGCGCCTGGCGTGAGAGTTCATCGTAAAGATCCTGCAGGGCTATTGCCAGTTCCTGGCGTGTATGCACCAGTTCCTGATACGCATCGGTGTACCTCGGCTGCATCGCGTTGTAGGCAAGCTTAAGATCGACTATTCGATCCTGCAGCACCCGCAGCACGGGGTTGGCGGCCGTGAGCGAATCGCCAACAACAATTTCCGCCGCGGGTCTCTTGAGTTGCTCTCGCGCGTTGGCCAGTTGTGCTTCCAGGCCGGCGAGTTTGGCTTCGGTTTCCATGAACTGGCCCTGGAACCTGGTGACAAGGAAACTTGCGCCCTGTTCGCCGCCGCTGCCTTTTCCGGCCATGGCGTTAACGACGCGAAGGTCGCCGCGGAGATCGGTTGTGATGAACGCGCTCAAGGCGTCCTCTGCTGCCTTCAACTCGTTCTTCGCCGCCGTGAGCGTTTCCATGCTCAGGAACGAGGCGGCGGCGCTGATTCGCTGCCCCTCAAGCTGCCTGTACCTCAGGCGGTAAGCGTCAACGAGGTATCCGGTCAGTTCGCCGGCTCGCTTTGCGGCCAATTGGCGGCCATCGATGTTCAACTCGGCGGCCAGTTGACGTTCTTCGGGCCAGTCTACGCGGATTCGATACGTCTGGGATGCGCTGATTTCCGCGCCGCCGGGGGTGACCACCTCTATGCGTTGCCTGGCTTTGCGCAGGAATCGGCTGTTCTCGCTTGCCCAGCGCGAGATCTGATCATCGGTGTACCACTGATCGGCGGATAGTTTCGCGGAGGACGGGTTTTCGAGCCTCATCAGGGCAGAGACAAGCACAAAGTCGCTCAGGATCATCTCTCGCTGGGTAACGACGAACAGCGAGACGTCTTCCCTGGCCGAAGATGCCTGTTCAAGCGATTTGCCGATCGTGGTGTGCTTGGCCATTATCAAGGCCTCGCTTCGATACCATCGCGGCGCCAGGCTCGTGGCAAGAACGACCGCGCCCAGTATTATCACCAGAATCAGCAGTATTCCGGGGAATCGACCCCAGAGCACCCGCAGTATTTCGCGCAGCGTTCGACTCGTGTATCCGTCGGACATGCTTCACCTCGGTCTAATGTCGCGTAGTTAAGCGTCCAGAGACTTATGGATTCGGCCCAAGCCAGTCCACCGCGTCTCCCGCGGCGTAATCTATGCTTGTGCTGGTTCCAAAAACGGCCCTTATGCCTCGAACCCAAACGTATTCGATGTAATCCGCGCGCCGGGCGATTTCGGTCGTCGGCACGTAGACGATGTCGCCGTCTTCAAGATAGATATCGTGCCTGTAGGGCAGCGAATCGACCTTGACGCTCTCGCCTGAAACACGCGTGCGATTCTGAAGCATCTGGTAGACGTTGACGACGGCTGCCTGCGGCACGGGCAGGTTGCGGCGACGAATCAGCACCACCTGGCTGAGTTCGGCGCGGGCGTTGAGATATCCGCCTGCCTGGGCAATTGCCTGAAGCAGCGTGATTTCCTGCTGACCGGCGGTAGCGCCGACCCTGATCTGGTCCTGGACGATGCCTGGGTTGCGAACCTCGCCGAATACATATACCCGCAGGGGCTCAATGGTCTGAAGGTTGACCGTTACTTCCAACTCCGGCAGGCCCACCGCCTGGTATGCATCGTTAAGCATGCGGTGCAGTTCGCCCAGCGTTTTGCCAGCGGCGGAGATATCAAGGATGAACGGCAGCGATATTCTGCCGTCCGGCGCGACGGGCACGAGGCGGCTTTGCCCGCGCGGCGCGGTGCGGATCGCCTCACGCAATTCGGTAATGTTGACGTTGGACTGTCTGAAACTGACCGTCAGTTGCGGATCGCGAAGGTACGCCGAGTACCGCCGCTGCACTTCCTCCTGCACCTCGACGATGGTTCTGTCGTAAACCGGCACAGAGCCGATCAGGTCCAGACGCAGCGTTCCGTCGGACTGCACCGTCGCCTCCTGGGTGAGGGCGGGGTTGAACGGGAACCGCACGATAATTACGTCCTGAATCTTGATGCGGTAGGGCTCAGGGTCCAGGCGGTGCCGGACGTGGTAGATGATTTCGAGAAAATCGCCGCTGCGGATGCGATACTCTCGCCGAACCAGATGGGCTACCGGGACTTCCTGAGGCTGCCATTGCGCCTGAAGAAAATCCTGAGGAATCTGGGGTTCGGGGGCCTTTTTGGCGTCATCGCAGCCAGAAAGCAGCGAAAAAGCCACGATAGACGACAGCATAAGCGTCAGCGTTTTCATCATCGGCTCTCCATCACCACAGCACAGTCAATATGCCGTTTCACATCCGGCAAGGCCTCGTCGGCCTGGTCGTACTTGTCAAATGACCCGACGTTCACGGCCTGCAACATGCAATCCCGCCAGACAATCTCGTCGATCCTGGCGGGCAGGTTGTTGTCTTTCAGCCTTTGCACCAGCGACGCAGCCTCGTTGCGGCTCTCGTATGCGCCGGCGTTGATCGTCCATGATCGGCAGCGAATTATCCTGCCCGCCTCTCTGGCTCGCGGCGTTCCTTCAAAATGAAAGATCAGCCGATCCAGAATCACATCGGCGCGCTCCCATTGTCCGAAACGCTGAAGCAGGGATGCAAGCCTCAAACCTACATGATCGGCCGGCGTTTCATTTACAGGCAGATTCGCCAGTGCAAGATCATAATAACGTAAAGCGTCGGCAAAAGCACCTTCATCGTAATCCAGATCGCCAAGAAGCAGGGCGCACCCGCCCGCCAGATTCTTGTCCTTGGCGATGGCCAACGCCTTTTCGAGGTCGACTCGCGCATTGGCCGTATCGCCAAGCGCTGCTGTCGATCTGCCTCGATAATAAAGGGCTTCCGGAGCCCCGGACGTACGCATTCCCTCGCACAAAACGTCCGTCATGTGCATGCGAACGCTTCCGTGGTTGCCATCCGCGAAGGCCTGCCGACCTGCTTCAAGTGAAAGGCGGCCCATTGGCGACAATTCACTACCACAGCCGGCCAACAAAACACACGCGGCACACAACCATGACTTAGCATTCGCGACTATCGCGTCAACAATTCGCGCGCCAGACATCCAGAGTAATATCCACTTTTTCGGCTCGAACTGATTCCTGACATTATCGAACTTACATTGTTACACTGCCCGGCTTAAGGGGCAAGCACAAAAAGCTCGCCGATGCGTGCGCAACTTGGGGGGCTGAAACAATCTCAAAAGCGACCTTTTTCCAGATCGAATGCGAAAGCCAAGAAGCATTAAGAGCATGCATAATACGAACACGATGAGCTTGAGATGATTACACGCGAATGAAAAGGTGAAGCCCGCGCGGCGCTACCGCCCCGCGCCATGTACAGTCAGCCCATAGGGATCCGAGTCCGCCGCCGGCACGGCCTGGCCAAAGAGACGCACAAATCAGCCTGCCTTGAGCGTCTTCCACACAAGCTTGACCTTGAGGTTGTTGAACTGAAAACGCCTGATTCGCCCGTCATGCTGAAGCCTGCCGACGACGATGCCAGGCGCGACGCCGATCCGCCTCGCAAACGCAGTAATATCTGCGACCGTGCGCAATTGGCGCAACGACGCCACCTCAGCCGGAGGAATCAGATAATCAGCCGCGAAACGATTCGCCTTCATCTCTCTTTCGCCACCGTCCTGATTCGGTTCGTCGATGGAAATGGACTTCTTGGGGTCATGAAGGATATGCCCGGCTTCATGGAAGAATGAAAACCAGAAATGATCGTCAGATTTGTATCGCAGACTCAATTGAATCAGCGCCTTCTCCGGGGTAAGCCAGCGGGCAGCTCCGCTTGCCGGACAGCCCTTGATTTCGGGAACAAAGACAAGCGCCACGCCGGCCTGAGCACACAGTTCGATCATCTTCGGTCCGAAAACTTCCGGGCCCGCGGCGGTCAGCTTGCGGATCTCAGCCAGCGCGTCAACAAACTTCACCTTGTCGAACGGCTCGCAACGTATCCCCTGGGCCTGTAACTCGCCGAGGCGAAGCCATGTGGCTGTTGGGCCTGGGTGCGAGTCAAAACAAACAGACTTGCGCCATGCCGCCGCCGCCCGGTTCTCATTCCATACGGCTTCCCAAGCCTGCCGGTTGGCCACCCCAAAGAACTCCAATACCGCGTTAAGCAAGCCGTTTCTGTCTGACGGCTCTTCAAAGACATGGCGGGCGATAAGCTCCTTCGTCGGGATCGTCTTCAGCCACTCCCAGTCTGCATCAACCCCAAGCCGTTTGTGATCTTCAAGCCGCGCCAGCGCCGAGCGGTAGTTCATCTCCAGATTATTCCAAACATGACTGGGGATGCCTGTAACCCTCTCCAGTTTGATCGCCGTTTCATGCGTAATGGGGGCCTTGCCCCGAATCATCTGATTGACGCACTTGGCCGACATTCTCAGCCGAATGGCAAGCTCGCGCTGGTCCATGTCCAGTTCGTCGAGCCGTTCCGCCAGCGTCTCGCCAGGCGCAAGGGCGTAGTCGGGTTCATACCGCAACGGGTTCTTCATAGCTTCGCTCATGGGTGCTCCATTGGTGGGCAACCGGATACATGCCCTAGTCGTGGTAATCGACTACTTCAAGAATGACAATCCTGGTGACTTTCGACCAATCCAAACCGCCGTCGGGGCGGACAGGCTTGGGATTATTGCCAGGAGAAAACACAAGACGCTTGGGGTGAACAAGATCCAGGGCAAGCTGTCCTTTCCTGTCGGCTTTCAATTCATGACACCTGCCGGGCATCTTCCGCATGTCTTCAAGCACGATGGCGGCCGCAAGCTCGGCAAGCCGTTGCTGCACCTTTTTAGCCATTTGCGGCCCCCATTCCCGATTCATGCTCCTTGCCGCGTTGCACGTCTCCTGCAGTTTCCGATTAGCAAATTCTATGTCCATCATCGGCCCTTGTCAAGAAATGCTTTACTGAAAAGGTAAACGTTTTTGTGCAGCAGGGCTTGCCTCTTGTTCCTCACTACCCTGACTGCACAAGGAGGAAACGGCCATGAAGTCGGACGCGTTTCTCGTGTAGGGCTTTGGCCATGGAAGTATCATAGCAACATGCAAAAAAGAGTAAAGAAGTGGCGAACTCTTCAGGTTGATGGAACTCAACTAACTCAGGCGCTGCCTGATTTCGGAGGAACCCGCGAAAAAAAGAGGCATGAGCTTGCGGCTCATGCCTCTGACTGCACGCGGCAGTGATTGTTGCTATTCAGTTGCGTCGAACATCTTCTGACAGGTTGCGGCGATGTCCTCGGCAGTCAGGTTCACCATGGCAAGCGATTCCTGCGGAGTCTTGGAGCTCTTGGGCATGTTCCGCACGTACATGGTCTGCACGAAGACGCCAAGATCGCTTGCTGCCGCGGCCGCGGTGATTTCGTCGGCTATGCCGCCAATGTAGTTGTCTTCGACAACCAGTATTCTGCCTTCGCAATCGTCGCCGATCTGGAGAATTTCATCGGTCGCCAGGGGAATGCTGTAGGCGTCGATCAGCGTGGCTGACAGGCCGGCCCTTTCTTCAAGAATCTTCACCGCAGCCTTGGCCACGTGAACCATGTAGCCGCTGGCGACGATGGCGACGTCTTCGCCGTCGATGAGATGCTTGAATCCGCCCATCTGGAACTGCTCGTCGAAACCGTACAGGAACGGCACGTCGGGTCTGTGCGTACGCATGTAGCACATGCCTTCGGTGTTGGCCATAAGCTCGGTCAGACGGAAGGCGCTGACGGCGTCGGAGGGCAGCATCATTCTGCATGCGGGCTGGCCGTCGGCGCGGGTGCTGTGCGCCATCGAGCGGAAGAACGCCAGGTCCACCAGGCCCATCTGGCTGGGGCCGTCGGCGGCAAGCGAAACGCCCGAATGCGAACCGACGATCTTGATGTTGGCGTTGGTTATTGACGCCATTTCAACCTGGTCGTACGCGCGAACTATGAACTTGGCGAAGCTGGAGGCAAAGGGCGTCTTGCCCGCCGCCGCCAACCCGACCGCGGCCGTGATCATGTTCTGCTCGGCAATGCGAGCCTCGAAGAACCTCTCGGGATACTTCTTGGAGAATATGTCGGCGAAGGTCGAGTTCTTGACGTCGCCGTCGAGCGCTACGATTCGTTCATCCGCGCCAAGGGCCGCAAGCGCGGCGCCGTATGCGCGGCGGGTTGACAAGACCTTCTTCTCGAGCGGTCCTGCCAGATTCGCCGCCTCGAGAGCCCGCGCGAATTCACCGGCGGGAACTCTGGCGGACTTCTGGGGGGCTGCCTTGGCTGCGGGAATCTCAAGCTTTGCGGCGTCCGCGTCGGCCTGGTCGGCAATGCCCAACTCGACCGCAATGGCCTGGAGGTCGGCGATCGCCTGATCAACCTGGGCCGCCTCAAGCGGCTTGCCGTGCGAAGTCGGCTTCATCAGTTCCTTGACGCCCCAGCCCTTGGTCGTGTTGGCGAGGATGGCCAGAGGCTTGTCGCCCACGGGGGTGTTGAGGGCATCGAAGACCTGGTCCCAGTTGTGGCCGTCGATGACCTTCACGTCGAAGCCGAAGCTTGAAAGCTTCTTCTCCATCACCTCGGCGCTTTGCTGGCTGGACACGTAGTCGCTCTGGGCGAGCTTGTTGCAGTTGAAGATAACCCTGACGGCCGTCAGCTTGTGATCAACGATGAAGTCGAGGGCTTCCCAAATCTGGCCTTCGCGGCTTTCGCCGTCGCCACAGATCGTGAAAATGCGTTTGTCGATGCCGTCGAGCCTGGCGGCGCACGCCAGACCAGCCGCCGCCGAGATGCCCTGACCGAGCGAGCCCGTTGCGGAATCGAAGAACGGAAAACCAATCGCCGGGTTCGGATGCCCGTCAAGCACGCTGTCAGCGGCGCGAAGCGTCATTGCATCTTCGAAGCTAAGCTCCGAGGGGCTTTCGCTGGTTCCAACGACGCCCCCAAGGTCGCAGTAGGCTGCATACACGACGGGCACGGCATGGCCTTCGCTCAGAACAAGCCTGTCGGCGGAGTTATTCCAGGGGTTCTTGGGGTCATAACGCATAACCCTGTACATCAGAGCCGTGGTCAGATGAATCAGCGACAGAGAACTGGATGGGTGCCCGCTGCCAGCCTCCGTGCACATCTTGACAACCTGCTTTGCAAGCTTGATTACCTTGATATCAAGGTCTTTGTAGTCCGCCATATTGTCTCCACTATCGAGGGTCAATTTGAGCAATAATACGCGAAGGGGATACACTAACCCATGTCCAAACGGTCCGCAAGAACAACAAATGCTAATTTTGCCGATCCCGACGCATCGCCAGGCCCGTTACGTATGCACCGGCCTCTATGCGCAACTTTAGCGCAGGGGCGTTATCAGCTCTTCAACAAAGGCGCCCGCGCATGCGGCCATTTCACGACTGGTCGCGCCGCGAGCCTTTGCATCCATCAGCCGCTTGACGATGGCGCTGCCGACTATGGCCCCATCCGCCACCTGGCATACTGTTGCAACTGTCTGGGGGTCTGATATGCCAAAACCCACGCAAACGGGCGTCTGCACGTGCTTGCGAAGCTCCTCAACGCCCCGAATCGTCTCTTCAGGAAGGGAATCTCGCTGGCCTGTTATGCCCGCCACAGATACATAGTAGATAAAGCCCCTGCTGCGCCGGGCGATTTCGATTCTTCTTTCGGGGCTGGTCGTGGGCGCCACAAGCAGCACGTTGCACAGGCCCAGTCGGTCGGCCGCGGGCCCAACAGCCTGCGACTCTTCCATCGGAAGGTCGGGAATGATCATCGCATCAAATCCCGCCGACTTGCAGGTCTCGAGAAACTCGTTCACGCCGTGGCGATAGATAATCGAGTAGCTAACCATGGCCGCAAGCGCCATCGATCCGCCGCCGGAGCGGTAATTCCTTACTACATCAAGAATTCCGTCGCAGGTGGCGCCTTGCTCCAAAGCGGCGGCGTATGAATTCTGGATCACCGGCCCATCCGCCACCGGATCGCTGAACGGAAAACCCAGTTCGCATGCGCGCACCCCGCGGGCCTGCAGTTCGTCCAGCAGCAGACCGGTCGTTTCCAGATCAGGATATCCCGCCGACAAGAAGGGCAGCAGCGTCTTTTTGGATGCCGCCTTCAGTTCGGCGAACAGCTTTACCAGCCTGTTATCGGATAGATCGTTCATTTCTTCTCGCTTCCCTTGCGGCGTTCAAGGATCGAGGCGATTTCGTTGCAGTCCTTGTCGCCCCTGCCGCTGAGGTTGATAAGCAGTATGCTGTCCTTTGGCATTTTCGGGGCCATTTTCATGGCCTGGGCCACCGCGTGGGCCGATTCCAGTGCGGGAATTATGCCCTCGGCCCTTGAAAGAGCCACAACGGCGTCGAGGGCGTCCTCGTCGCCGCAAGGAAGGTATTCAACTCTGCCCGAGTCCTTCCACATTGCGTGTTCGGGTCCGACGCCTGGGTAATCAAGTCCCGCCGAGACGCTGTGAACCAGCGAGGTCTGGCCGTCGTCATCCTGAAGAACGTAGCTCAGCGTTCCATGAAGAATGCCCGGCCTGCCCGCCGAGAGGCTTGCGGCATGGTCGCCGGGTTTGAGGCTGCGGCCGCCTGCCTCGACGCCGATCATCCTGACCGACTTGTCGTTGATCATCCTGGCGAAGATGCCGGCGGCATTCGACCCGCCGCCAACGCACGCGACGACAACGTCGGGCAGCCTGCCCTCGGCTTGGAGCATCTGGCTGCGGGCCTCCGCGCCGATGCAGCTTTGGAACTCGCGCACCATTTCCGGAAACGGATAAGGCCCGGCAACGGTTCCAAGGATGTAATGCGTATGCTCAACGCTTCCCATCCAGTCGCGGAATGCCTCGTTGAGCGCGTCTTTGAGAGTTCTCTGGCCGCTGTTGACGGGAATGACCCTTGCGCCCATGAGCTTCATTCGAAAGACGTTCAGCGCCTGGCGGCGGATGTCTTCGGACCCCATGTAGACATCGCATTCGAGGCCGTACACAGCCGCGGCAGTGGCGGTGGCCACGCCGTGCTGACCGGCGCCGGTTTCAGCGATGACTCGCTTCTTGCCCATCCGTTGGGCCAGAAGGGCCTGGCCGATGGTGTTGTTGATCTTGTGCGCGCCGGTGTGGTTCATATCCTCGCGCTTGAGATAAATCTTCGCCCCGCCAAGCATTTCGGTGAACCGGCTGGCGAAATAAAGCTCGCTGGGTCTGCCGGCGATCTTGCGAAGCGCATCGGCGAACTGGGCGTGAAACGCCGGATCAGCCATTGCCGAGCGGTATTCCCTGTCAAGCTGGGCCAGCGCCGGCATAAGCGTTTCAGGCACGAATTGCCCGCCGTAGGGTCCAAAGTACCCATTCCCGGCGGATTTGTCAGACATCAGGGTCATTCTCAAGTTCCTTATCCCCAGAATATAGCCGCCCCGTTCCTGACGCGAAAGTCAAACATACTTCATCGCCGCAAGACCATAAAAAGCCCGGCCTTGGGCTATGTACTTGCGCTCGAAGTTGGTGCCGACGATTTCGCCGCTTTTGTCCGACATCCGCGGCAGGGGCGTGGACGCCAGACCAGGCGCATCGCGCATGACGCGGCGGATCTGCTCGAAGTAGTCCATGTGATCGGTTACAACGATCAACTGCCCGCCGGGCATGAGAATGCGGCGGGCCTGTTTGACAAACCCCGGCTGAATCAGCCTGCGGCAACGGTGACGCTTCTTGGGCCAGGGGTCCGGAAAGTAAACGTGCAGGCGAAGTATGCTGTTGTCCGCGATGCAATTGGTGAGGAACGGCATTGCGTCGGTCCTTAGCATCCTCACGTTTTGCAGGCCCGCGCGGCGAAAACGATCCGCCGAGTAGTGGCAATAAACCTTCGCCCATTCCACGCCAAGGAAGTTAAGTTCCGGCCGCTGGGTTGCGCGCTCAAGCAGAAAGGTTCCCTTGCCGGTTCCGATTTCCATCTCGACCGGGGCTTTATTGCCAAAAACGCCCGCAAAGTCGATCAGGCCGCCCGCGGCTGCTGATTCATCGAGCAGAACGCCGGTGGTGTCCCACTGACGCTTCGCTCCGCTGTTAACATGTCCTGGCGATTGTGAACGCATGCCGTCAGCATAGATGGTTTGTCCGATTCGGGTCAAGCGGGATCGCCCCGACTATGAATGCCGACGGGTCGCGGCACAATGACAATTTGCGAGGCATTTGAAACGGCTTTTGAACGAGCATAGACTTTTTGGGATTGGGTCTGTTGGGCCAGTGGGAAGCTGTTCCTGGGGTTATACAGATCGGTACAGATCTTGCTATTGCGCCGGTCCGGGTTCATTGGGGTCATGATCGCGCTCATCAATCAGCCATGGGATTCAATGACGTTGCCTGTGCCTCGGGGATCCATCGCCATCTGGAACCACCAGATGGCGCGCCGCCTGTCGGCAGTTCGAAAGGTGATCATATTCGCCAGTATGCATAAGGGGCAGAAACCCTTCGACGAGCATGACGGCGTGTCATGCGTTCGTGTGCCCGCAAATGTGGACGCCACTGTTATACGCCTGCTGCAAAAATTACCGCTATGGTTCTCGCCGAGTCGCCCGGTGTTCGCGTCCATGCTGAGCCATCTGGCGTACATTGTTCGAGTCGTTCTTCACGCCCGTCGCATCGGCTGTCGCGTCCTGCACGTGCACAACCTGTCGCAGTTTGCGCCGATCGCGGCGGCGCTGCACAAAGAGGCGAGGATCGTCCTGCACATGCACTGCGAGTGGCTTACGCAACTCGACCCACAGATGATCTGGGGGCGGCTGGCTTTGTGCAACATGGTGATCGGCTGCTCCGGGCGCGTAAGCAGCCTCGCCGCTGAGCGATTCGACGACTTGTCCGGGCGGATTCGCTGTCTTCACAACGGAGTGGATGTCTCGACGTTTAAGGCTTCCCCTCAAAGACGCAGCCGAGACAAACTGCTTTTCATAGGCAGGCTTTCGCCCGAAAAGGGGGTGCACCGCCTTATCGAGGCACTGCAACTGGTCTTGAAACGCCGGCCCGGCGCGACGTTGCGCATCATCGGAAGCGAATCGAAGACGCCGCGCGAGATGCTGGTTCGATTGAGTAAAGACCCAATGGTGCGTGGCCTTGATCGCTTCTACGGCAAGGCAGGCTACATGGAGCAGCTTCGCGGCATGATGCCGCCTGAAACCGCCAGCCGGGTGCAGTTCGCCGGCAGGTGCGACAACGACAAGCTGTCTGATGCCATTGCAGATTCCGACCTGGTGGTGCTGCCTTCCCTGAGCGACACGTTTCCGCTGACCATTCTGGAGGCAATGGCGTGCGGCAGGGCGGTTGTGGCCACTCGTGTGGGGGGGTGTCCAGAGGAGGTTGAGCACGGCAAAACCGGTCTCATTGTGGAACCAGACAACCCCGCGGCGCTGGCGGATGCAATGGTGACGCTTCTGGAGGATGATGAGTTGCGAAACTCGATGGGGGTTGCAGGCAGGGAACGGGCCGAACACCTGTTTGACTGGTCGCGTGTTGCCGGAAAGCTTAACAATCTTTATCGGGAGATACTTGATGGCGTATCAGCCAGCCAGCAAAGCACCACCGTGGCACAACCGCTTGTTGACGACGAAGTGCGATCCTTATCCGCTCAAGGCGTTAAGACAGGAGGCGATGGTATTCAGCCCTCATTTTGACGACGAGACCCTCGGCTGCGGCGGCATGATCCTGCGAAAGCGGCTGGCCGGCGCCAATGTCCGAATCGTGTTCATGACCGACGGAAGCAGGTCGCACAGTCACCTGATGCCCGCCGACCAGCTCTCAGCCCAGCGACGCAACGAATCTCTCGCAGCCGCCGAGGCGATGGGCGTGCCTCCGAAATCCCTCGATTTCCTTGGCTTTCAGGAGACGCGACTCCTGAAAAACGCCGACGCTTCATATGCAGTCGAGAATCTGCTGCTCAAGCACCGCCCCAGGCAGGTGTTCATTCCATATCGCCATGACGTCAATCGAGACCACGAGACGGTAAACGCCATTGTCTGCGATTGCCTTGCCCGGCTGCGTCTTGAGGTGGAGGTGTTCGAGTACCCCATCTGGTTTTGGAATCAGTGGCCGTGGATTCACACCGGAATGCCCCGGGCGCGCGACTTACTATGGGCGGCATGTCAGGCGTGCAGGTCGGTACTTCGCGCGTTCAACCACTTCACGTTGGGTCTGGATATCGGCCACGTGCTGCACTTGAAGATGCGCGCACTGCAATGCTACCAGTCGCAGATGACGCGCATGCTCCCCACCAGCGATTGGAAAACCCTTTCCGATGTCGCCAACGGCAGATTCCTTCACACGCTGCTGCAGCGGCACGAGATATTCTTCCGATATCCCTCGAAGGCTCTGCCCACCCCGGATTCAAAGAAGGCCCACGCGGTATTGCATTGACCCTTTGAAATACCTTGCCTTGCGGCCGCCGCGCGGGGAGAATTGCCGCAGCTTCGGCGCCGCAAATAGGCAAATGGGACTCTCAAAACAGAAAGGGTATGGAATGAACCGCATTCGATTGATTTCGCTGATTGTCCTGGTCATGGCCTGCGCCTCGCATGCGCAACAGAAAATCCAGATCACGAAACAACTCGCCCCTGGCAAGTACATGCTGGTTCAGCAAATGGAGATGGTGACAACCACGACTACATCAGCCGCCGCTGACCCGATCACTCAGCCCGTGACAATGCTCATGGAAATGCACATGGACGTCCAGAAGCCTGACGAGACCGGCAATTACAAGATGATCTGCCGGTTTACGAGAATCAAGCAGAATGTCGCGGACTTGCTTCACTACGACTCGGCTGCCCCTGCCCAAGAAAATGAAGGCAACCCCCTGGCTATCCTGGGCTCGATGCTGAACACGGACCTCGAGATAACCATGAGCAAAGATGGCAAGGTTCTCGACGTCACCGGCATGGACCGGATTTGGGACAAAATGGGCCAGGATCCCGCCCTCAAACCCATGATGGACCAGTTCAAAAGCTCGATGGGCGACGGCATGGTCAAGAACCTGTTCAATCAGAGCGATATGGTGCTGCCGACAGGGGAAGTCGCCGTCGGCGATACCTGGGAGGTTGCCGAGACAATCACCGTGCCGATCGTCGGTGAACTTGCCGCCAAGTTCAACTGCAAGCTTGCCAGTTTCGACCCCGCGAGCAATCTGGCCGTGATTGATCATGAAGGAACCATGGCTTCGATGGAAGCGCAAAGCCAGCCCATGATCATGGGCGCCCCGGTGCGGTTGGGCAAGATGAACATGGTTC
>JAAYCO010000113.1 GCA_012729725.1 Planctomycetota bacterium | reverse complement strand
TGATAATGCGAAAAACGACGCCGACATGAAGGCCCAGGTGCAGGATGTGATTGACCGCATCCGGCCGATGCTTCAGGCTGACGGCGGCGATATAGAGCTGGTGAACGTGGACGAGAACACTGGCATGGTTTCCGTTCGGCTTCAGGGCGCCTGCAAAGGCTGCCCCGGCGCGGCAATGACGCTGAAGATGGGCGTGGAACGCCACCTGAAGGAAAAGGTTCCGGCCGTCAAGGGCGTCGTTGCGGTTCAATAGGCCCGACGTGGCAAGCCGTCGCGGCCATGCCGGCGGCTTGAAGGCCCGGCGATAATGGCTTATATTGCACCGGCATGATACTGCTGGTCGACAACTACGATAGCTTCACGTACAACCTTGTTCAGCGGCTGGGCGAACTGGGCCGGTCTGATATTGTCGTTATTCGCAACGACGTGATGCCGCCTGGCGAGGCCCAGGCCGCCTACAAGCCTACGCATCTGGTCATTTCGCCCGGCCCATGCACCCCTGACGAGGCCGGGTATAGTTGCGATTTCATCCGCCATTTTCACGGCAAGACGCCGATCCTTGGCGTGTGCCTGGGGCACCAGTGCATCGGGCAGGTGTTTGGCGGCAAGGTGATTCGGGCGCCCAGGCTGATGCACGGAAAGACCAGCAGGATCCGCCACGATGAACGGCATATATACAAGGGCATGTCCAACCCCTTTGTCGCAACCAGGTATCACAGCCTGATTGTTGATCCCGCGGGCCTGGATCAGGATTTCGAGCAGACATCCTGGACCGAAGACCAGAACGAACTGATGGGTATAAGGTCCAAAACCCAGCCCACCGAAGGAGTCCAGTTCCACCCGGAAAGCTTCCTGACCGAGGATGGGCACAAGCTGCTGGCCAATTTTCTCGCCCGCTGAACGAGAAATGTATTACACACCCCCCGGCAGGCCGTTACATAAATTTTAGAAAATACTTGCGTTCCTTCTTTTTCTTCGTATCTTGATACCTCGTGGGTTCCATGGGTGGGCTACGATCTCACAATTCTCAGAAGGGCGCACTATGGCTGAATCTCTTCAAAATAATGTACCAGTATCAAAAAAAGGTCACCTGACCGCGGGCCTGACCATTCGCAGCGCGGTGGTCGCCGAACTGGAGCGGCTGGGCAGGGCAAGGAATATACAGATCGCCCGCGCGCTTGGCATAAAGCCCAGCTCTGTAGGGTATGTTCTGTACCAGCTCCGCATGTCGGGCTGCGCGCGAAGGCTGGGTACGGGCAGCTACCAGTTCGTCAAGACGCCTCGTAACCTCAGGTGCTGGAACGACGGCATTGACATGAACAATCCTCCCACGGTCAAGGGCCAAACCATGCCCGAGCGAATCCTGAATGCTGTAACTCTCGCTCCCAACGGGGGTTTAAGCTTTCTGGCAATCCAGAAGATCGCCAACTTGCCCCGAAATGTCACCGGGGCGGTCCTCAGCGATCTGGTCCGCCGAGGCCTGCTTGAACGGCTCCACCGGGGCGTTTACAGGCTTCCGCAGGCATAGCGCAAAAAAAAGCAGACCCGGCAGAAGGGAGACCGGGTCTGCAAGAGCATCATCGGGCCGGAAAGGAGGAGAAAACGGCCCGACATTGTCCAATCATTCTACGACTGCCGAGGCAAAAGGTTCTGGGTTGGACAGCAGTTTGCTGCCTCTGTATAGTATGCCCCATGAATTTTTCCCAAGGCAGATGTGGCGTTATCTTCGACATGGACGGCGTGCTGGTTGACAGCTACCGCCCGCACTTTGAATCATGGCATCGTTCGGCCCGGCAGTGGGGGCTGGAGATGACCGAAGAGCAGTTCCGCTCCACTTTCGGCATGACCAGCAGGGAGATTGTCGTGGCCCTGTGGGGCGACCGTCTGCCGCAGAAGGACGTGCCGGCATTTGACGAACTCAAGGAGCACGAGTACAGGCGGATCATCCTTCAGGACTTTCCCGCCATGCCGGGCGCGAAGGAACTGATTGTCAGCCTTCACCAGGCCGGCTTCAAGCTGGCTGTCGGTTCATCCGGTCCGCCCGAGAACGTCAAGCTGGTTCTGGAATGCCTTGGCGCGGTCGATCTTTTCGAAGCCACCGTCAGCGGCGCCGAGGTGAAGCATGGAAAGCCCGATCCGGAGGTCTTCCTCAAGGCGGCGGGCAAGTTGGAGTTGGCCCCTGGCGAGTGTCTTGTGATTGAGGATGCCGTGCCCGGCGTGTCGGCGGCCCTTGCCGCGGGCATGGCCGTTGCCGCGGTAACAGGAACCGCAACGCGGGATCAACTGGCGAGGGCGAACATGGTGGTTGACTCGCTGAAGGAACTGACGCCGGCGATAGTTGGCGAACTGATTCGTTCCGGTTCTCGCCGATAAGGCCGGCCCGAAGATCTACTCCTCGCCGTCGAGCTTGAGGATCAGCATCTCCCAGCCTGTGGCGGGGACGGTCGAGTCTGAATTGGGCGGCACGAACTCGTTGCCCGGAGACACCACCGATACACGGACCTCGGCGCTGACGAACGGGCCGCTGCTGAAGTTCCGACGCAGGCTTTCCACAAGCGTGTCCTGCGAAACGCCGTAGAGTACGCCGACGATCATCTCGACGCAGTTGACTCTGCGCAGGCCGCGGGCCTCGGCGATGGCCAGAAGTTGCGGCACTATCTGGTCGGCAATGGCGTCGGCGTCCATAATGAATCCCCGGCTGGGCTACTGAGCGATTGGCCCGAGCTGATTTCGAATCGAGCCGTTCACCTTTCGCATCAGGTCCACATATTCCACCTGGGCGGCGGTGAGCTTCTTGAACAAGTCGTTGCTGACAAGCTTGGAGTGCAGTTCATCGAGCTTGCGTTTGTCGGCAACCTCGACAGGTTTCTGCTCGTTTTCCAGCTTGGTTATCCTGTCTGCCTGGTCCTGATAATCTTTGAGTATCTGTTCGACCTGTGGTTGGCGGGCAAGTTCCTCGCGGGCGGCCCGCAACTTCTGTGCCTGGGGCGAATCGGAGATGGCTTTTCCAAGTCGCTGCGCCAGGTTGATAATGTCTTCCATAATGCTCTCCTGATGGTAACGCGATACAGTCTATCAGCCCGCGGCGGGACATTCCACTTCCGGATGCACCGCCTTATGAAATGGCGGCCTGGCGCACTGGGCAGTATAATTCACCGCAAGAGGTGACCAATGCCCCACCGATACATCGACGCGATACTCAAGCGCCTCAGCGACAAGACCTACCAGCCGCTGAAGCCCCGTCAATTGGCCAAACAGATGGGCATTGCTGAAGAGCAGTACGGCGTCTTCCGTCAGGCGGTCAAGCAACTGCGCGAGAGCGGCAGGATCGTGCTTGGCGCCAAGGACGCGATGATGCTGCCCGAAATCTCGACTCGTCTGGAGGGCCACTACCGGCCCAACCCGCGGGGCTTCGGGTTCGTCGTGCCGCTTACCCTTAATTCGCACGGTGACCTGTTCATACCGCCGGGCAAGGGCGGCGGGGCGCTTAACGGCGACCTTGTCGCCGCCCGCGTTCATCGCCAGGGCAGCAAGGACGGCAAGAACGTTTACAGCGGAGAGATCGTCGAGATAATCCAGAGGGCGCAGAACCGGTTCGTTGGCACGCTTGACCGCACTGCCGAGGCATGGTTTGTGCTGCCCGATGGCTCGAACATGTCCAAGCCAATCGTCGTTCGCGACGTCGGGGCCGCCGGACCAAAACCGGGATCAAAGGTAGTAGTCGAGATCATCAAGTACGGCGACGAAGGCCAGTTGCCAACCGGCGTGCTGGTTGAGACGCTCGGCAAGGAGGGGGAGCTTGAAGTTGAAACGCAGGCCGTGATCCGCGCGCACGGCCTGGCCGATGTGTTTTCCGATGCGGCGCTGGCAGACGCCCGCAAGGCGGTGGAGGCGTTCGACGCCGCCGCGGCGGATGGCAGGGAGGACCTGACGCATACAACCGTTATCACCATCGATCCGCTCGACGCCCGCGACTACGACGACGCCATCAGCCTGACGCACCCGGACAAGAACGGCAACGTCACCTTGGGCGTACACATCGCGGACGTGTCGCACTTCATCCCCGAAAACGGCGACCTGGACAACGAGGCCCGCCAGCGATCCACCAGTGTGTACTTTCCCAGGCGGGTCGTGCCGATGCTGCCGGAGATTCTGTCAAACGGCGTCTGTTCGCTTCAGGAAGGCCAGCGGCGATTCTGCAAGAGCGCGTTCATCACCTATGACGCGCACGCCAAGGTAGTAGACACCAGGTTCGCCGAGACCGTCATTTCTTCCGCCAAGCGCCTGACGTACGACGAAGCGCAGAGCATCTGCGACCGCAAGACCGGCGGCCACGACGAGAGGATCGTCGATCTGGTCTTGCGGATGGAGCAGCTTGCCAGGCGTATTGAATCGCGACGGCGCAAGGCGGGAATGCTGCATCTGGAGCTTCCAGAGGTGAACCTGGTGCTTGACGACAACGACAAGGTTGTCGATGCCGTGCCGGAAGACACCTCCTACAGCCACACCATCATCGAAATGTTCATGGTTGAGGCCAACGAGGCAGTCGCCGAGCTTATGAACTCTCTGGGCCGGCCGATATTGAGGCGAGTTCATCCCTCGCCGGACGTCCATGCGTCAAAGAACGTCACGACCTTCATCCGCGCGTGCGGACACAAGTTGCCGACGAATCTTTCCAGGCACGATCTCCAGGCGCTTCTGGCCACCGTAAAGGGCAAACCCGAAAGCTATGCGGTGAACCTGGCCGTGCTGAAGATGTTCGAGCAGGCGGAATATGCGCCGAGCCTGATAGGTCATTTCGCCCTGGCCAGCGAGCATTACTGTCACTTCACCAGTCCCATTCGGCGTTACCCCGACCTGACCGTTCACCGGATGCTGGCGGAGCACTGCCGCAAAACGCTGACCCACCGCCCGCCGGAGGACATGTCCGAGCTTGTTCGGCTGGGCGAGCATTGCTCCGCTGCCGAGCGAAAGGCCCAGGCCGCCGAGAACGAACTTCGCGAGGTGCTGGTCCTCCAACTGCTGCAAACAAAACTGGGCGAGGTATATGACGGCGTCATCACCGGCGTCACCAACTTCGGCATGTTCGTTCAGTTGCGGCAGTTCCTTGTTGACGGGCTGCTGCGAATCGAAGACATCGGCGACGACTGGTGGCAGGTGGACGCGCGCCTGGGCCAGATCCGCGGTGAGATGAGCGGCAGAACCTTCCGCATCGGCGACACGATTAAGGTGCGGCTGGCGACGGTTGACGTCGCCCGCAGGCAGTTGAACGTTGTGCCGGAGAAGGCGCCCGAGAAGGCGCGGGCTCGCAAATCCAAATCCTCAAAGAAGGCCCCGGACGTCGCCAAAAAGAAAGCCGTTCAGGCAAAACCCAAGGGCAAGAAAGTGCAGACGCGACGGCGCAAGCGCGGGCGATGACGGCTTAAAAAGCGACGTAACGCCCTGCATGCAGGCATGTCCACACGACTGCCAGGCTTGCTGTTAGGCGCCTCGCGCGATGTGGGCCAGACTGAGCATCGGCTCAATTCGGATGCTGGGCGTTTTTGTTTGCGGCAATCAGCATATCCAGCACCAAGAGCCTTACGCGATCGGCGTCGATACAGGGCGTATCCTGCATCCAAACGACATCCGACTTGTTATTGGTTCGGGCGTTGACCTTCGCAACGATGTCTCGCAGGCCCCTGGTGAGCAGCCTCTTTGCATCTGAGGCGAGGTTTGGATCGATCCGGTCGGCGACTCCGCCATCCACCACGTCGCGCAGCATGGCGAGATACTCATAGTCCTCGATGCCTTCACGAAGAGCCTCCCAATGCTTGGTGGGAGTTATCTCATCTTTCGTCAAGTAGACCACTGCGAAGGAATGGCCGCCGTAAGCATCGTACTCGTTCCACGGGTTCACGCAGCGCTGATCGCCGTACGACCAGAAGAAGGATCCGGTTGCTCCATAGTTGAAGCAGTACCATGGCTGGAGCCTGTAGTACGATGGGTCGTAATGCCTGCTTGGCCCATAGCACATGTATAACCACAGTTCACTGCCGCTGCTCCTCAGGCCGTCGAGGGCCTTGATGATGCTGGGCTCATAAGAACGGTATCGTTTGAGAGTGGGGCACAGGACGTCCACGTGCCGCAATGCCGAGATCGCGTGCTTGAGATTGTCATCCTTGTGCAAATCCTCGGGCGTGTTGAAAACATGAACATGCTCTGCGCCGGCTTTGAATGCCTCGGCCCACTGCTCAAGCACTTGATACTCTTCCTGCGACTTTGGCTCATCTATGAAGTGTATTTGCACCTGTCCCGCTCTGAGGCCCTTGCTTTTGGCGTGTTCATCCCATGCCTGGGCCCAGCTTGAAATTGCGGTCTTGAAGCGCGGGTCGTCGGTCTTCAATCCGGCGAAGGATGAATTCTTGTCCTTGACTGCGCAGAATATGTGGTACACCTCGGCATCCGGCCAAAGGGTCAGCCACTCGTCGAATGTTGAGAAATCAGGTTGCTGAAGCATCCTGCCGCTCGAATCGAAGGCCGAGGCAGGCGGCACGCCCATCAGCGACCGGTTGCCGAATGCCACATTGATGAAATGCTCCCGCAGATCGCGAAGAGCATACTCGCGGTTCTGCGGCGAGATGCCGTAACCGTGGTTTATCGCGTAGTCCCAGACGCCTGCTTTGAGCCTGGGCTTATCCGGAAAGCGAACACCAGCCACATCTACTACAAGCGGAACAGAAAACTCGCCATGGGGCGACTGAACAACCACGTTGCCGTCGTACCTGCCGGGCGCAACGCCTTCGCTATGCACCGTGAACCAAATCTGCCGAGTCATTCCCGCGGGAATTGTTGTTTCGTGTATGCCTTCTTCCTTGCGAACCTCTCGCAGGGCCGTGGCGGTGACAGTAAGCTCGCGGGTGTCCACATACTCAACCTGCCTCACATCCACCTTACCCGGAACGCCAACCAGGGAGAAATGCACAACCATCTCTTCATCGGTGGCATTGGTCAGGTTAAGCACATCCGCGCGGTACTCGTTCTGCATCATGCGAACAACCGGCAGGGTCTGCTGTCTGTCGGGAACTTCAAATACCGAAAGCGGAGCGTAGCGGTCCTTGTGCCAGATGGTCAGCGGCTCGAAGCCCTGAGCTCTGAGCAGTAGGGAGTGGGCGGCAATCACGTCGCGCTGCTGGGGGTCGTAAGGCATTATCAGCGTGAAACCTTCCGCCGGCGCCTTGGGCCTGTATTGCAGAGCTTCGGTGGAAAGAGCTTTAAGGCGGTCGCGGATTGCCTGTTTCTGGATTCTGGGAATACGGGCGGCCGACGTCATCGACGCAAGTGTTGAAATGTGGTTGTTGAGTCTCTTGACGCATCTTTGGGAAAACAGCAGGTTTTCGAAGTCTATCGTGTCGCTCTCGTTGTATTGCACGTCGATATACTGTGGCTTGCCCTGATACACCTCCACTTCGTCCAGGAATACAAACATGCCCTGGGTCAACGGTGTAAATTGAACATAGCGGCCATGCGTCTTCAGGGCGTTGGTCGAGAACTTCACTACCTTGTATCCATCTTCCGGACTGGGCGTTTTCACTTCGGACAACTGAACAATATCTCCAGCCAGATAGAATGTCTCTCCGTCGGTGCTAACGCTCAGCAGCATGCTTTCGGGAAAGGTGACGCCCGCGGTTCCCGCCGCCGTGTTGAAAGCGGCCCCGCCAATAGGCTGATCGCTGCCCAGATCGACGATTATGGAAACCATATTCCCTCTGGTTCCCCATCCGACGGTGCCCTTTTGTGTCCAGAAGTACCCTTTGGTGTAACTGCCGTCGGTAAGATCCGTGACGTCGCCGGGGTCGGTGCAGTGTGCGTAATTAGGTTGGGTGCGGAACGTATAAGGCTTGTGGAGTGCGATGTTCTTGCGCACGGTGTCGCCGTCGCATTGCCGGCCCCAGGCCAGGACAAGCACAATCAGTCCGAACCGCAGCGCTTTGCGGACAGAAATATCACTCAATAGCTGAGATATGAGCATAGGGTAGACTCCATTTGACAGACCAGGCCGGGCGATGATTAGTCCAAATACCAGTCTTCGGTGGAACTGATTTTGAACCATCTTGGGTTGTTGTCGAGGGACTCCTGCGATTGCAGCGACACATGGCCGTCCAGCCAGAGATTATTGCAGCTATCGCCGTTGTGCCTTGTGACAATGTACTGAGGAATGCCAGGGTACATATAGAAGTTCACTTGTGCGCTTGTTGGCAGATCCCTGTCGTTTGAATCCTGAATAACGATTGTGGATGATGAGCTTTCAACGCTGGACATGTTGACGAAGGTGGTGCACGTCCAGCCGGAACGTGGGTAGACGTATTTCTGGTTCAGATGTCCTGCATATATCCAATTCCAGGCGTACCCGCCGTAGTATCCCACATCTCCATATTGGGTGTTTCCGCAGGTGGTGTCTCCCTTGACAGGACAACTGAAGACACCGCGCTCCACCAACTCATCAACGGTGGAGTCGGTCAGATTCTCCAGGCCGTGATATGGCGCGAGCATGACCTTCCATGACAGGTGGTTCTGCAGTGGATTCAGTTCCTGGTACCCCCCATGAGGCAGCATGCCCTTGTACTCATCAGAGTAGAAGATAACCGCCACGCCATGATTCCTGAGATTGCTCATGCAGAGGGCGGCCTTGGCGGCGTCCTTGGCCTTCTTGAGGCTAGGCATCAGAATCGAAACAAGCAGCGAGATGATTGCAATGACCACCAACAGCTCAATTAGCGTGAATCCGTTGATCATTTTAAAGCGGCGAGGTGTTGATCTGTTCATACTACTAGCCTTTCATTTGCGAATGTCATCACACGCAGTGAATATGTGCGAAAATCGGAACGGTCCAAAAACGCCTTTGGGCGGATCAATGTTCGCATCGAGCTCGTCGAGCGTTTCGACCTGGCCGTCAAGATACTGACGCAACCTGCGCGCAAGCTCCCTGAATTGCAGTGCTATGGCTGCAAGCCGCATCTGAATCACTTCCAGACCAAATGGCTTTGCGCATGCGAACCAGCTTGATCGGAACGACTCGGCCAGCTCGTCAGTGGCGCCGGCCAGCTCAAACGATTGCCGCCAGAGGCGATCAAGGCTTTGCCTGTTCCTGGCCGGCCACGCGGCAAAGAGCGAATCGGCGAAGTTCAGTCTCATGGCCATGTACTTGGCGATGCCGGCAGCATGCCACAGGTTTCCCGCGGCCGAGTCCAACTGCATCTCGCTCAGCCGATGATGAATGCCTTCAAAGCGCCGGGCCTCTTTGCCAAGGTCGCAGTTCTGGACAAGCTGTGCGTTGTGCAGGTACATGTGATATACAGGATTGTCCCACAGGATGCACATTGGCGATAGCGGCGTGCTGTTGATCTCGGCTGCGATCATATGGGCGGCGTAGTTGGCGCCGGTGACGGCCTCGAACCGTCTGGCCATCCGTCCCCGGTCAAACGAATCATGAGCGAAGGCCTGTTCTGCACAGAACGCAAAGCCCAGCATGGCGGAGTCGAAGTCACACGTGCTGCCGTCGTCGCCCCACATGGTGACAATCAGATTGCGCACGTTTTCTGCAATGCTCACTTCGATGCATGGTTTGGCGGCTTTTTCGGTCATATCGGCGTTATGCCACAGGTTGGACCACGTCCATGCCGCCGACGCAACCACCGGCTCTTTGCCCAACGCCTTGTGACGTGCGATCCAATCCTTATAGAACGCCTTGTCGTGGTGGTAGTAGTCCCAGTAGACAAGCTGTGCCTGGGCCGGAATCGCCGCCTTCACTTCGGGCGGAATTACGGTTGCCGGATCGTAATAATCCTGCCTGCTGGGGCTGCCCATGCGGAAGTACATATCCGACCAGATCATCGGCTCCAACGAGTGCTTCTCGCAGATGCTCACCACCCTGCCCAGGTGCCTGTTGAAGATGTCAAACGCCGGCTTGGGACCGTGTTTGTCCATGAAGACGCCTCTGCCCAGATCGTGCGCTTCATCCATGCCAAGATGAATCCGACCGGCGCGGGTGTTCTGCTTCCAGAAGGCGATCATCTTCTCGATCAGTTTGTAGGTGGCCTCTTCGTCGGCGAGGATTACCGCCCTGGTGTCCTGCACGTTCTTGTATGCAGGCCACCGCACCAGTTGGGATAGATGTCCGAGCGTCTGAATCGCCGGAACAAGTTCAATGCCCAGGCGCGCGGCATAGGCATCTATCGCTTGTATCTCCTTGGCGGTGTAGCGGCCTCGCATGTATCCGAAGAACGGTTCGCCCTGCACCTCGTACGTGTCGTCAACATACAGCAGCATCTGGTTGAAGCCGAACAACGCCATGCGGCGGAGCCATTTCTGGATATGCGTGACCGTAAACACTTTGTTGTGGGCTGCACAAATCATGAAAGCCAGTTTCTCGAAACTGAACCTTTCGGTGTGCTCGCCCTCATCAATCAGCCCGGCCTGCGCCGAACCGACGAACCTCGCTGCCTGTTGAAGAGTGCTGTAATGAATAACAACTTCATCGCCCGTGCGCACGGCTTTGGCCAAGCTCGCGTTCTCTTGCCGAACAAAGCGAACCCGCAGAGCCCCAGGCTGCTTGGTGAAGATCGGGTACTCTTCGCCCAGCGCTGTAAGCATGTCCACGAGCCGCAGCTCCATGCCGCCTTCGCAGGATATCGCCGTGCAGGAACTCATGGTCATGAGGCACTCTCCCCAGCCGCCTTCTTCAAGCGTTCAATGGTGTATGCCACCGGGGAGGGCGGCTCCCCGTCGGATAACTTCCATTCTGTTAGAATCTTGCGAGTGACGAACAACTCGCGACAAGCGGTTTCATATGAAACGCCTGCGAGTTCTGATATCAGTCTGCTTCCCCGATCTATAAGCTTCTTGTTTGTTGTCTCGACGTACGCCATCCAGTTGCCGGCGATTCTGCACATGCGGCCCATCGTTGCGGTTGAGACGGTGTTGAACACAAGCTTCAGCGCAAGGTGTTCCCAAAGGCTCAACTCGCTCTGCGGCAGCGAGCAGGCTATGTGCAGGCGGTTGCCGGCAATGCCTTCTGGCAGGCTTGCCGGACCGATTGCCACCCCCGCTGCGCGTGCAAACTTGCACGTGCACTTGGCCCATCCGTGGTCAAGAGAACCGGCACACTCGTCGCCTACAAGCACCAGAAAGGCCAGGTCGTCGGGCGACTGATATCGCGATGGATCATCCTCGCAGCCGATAGTGAACCTGTTGAGTTCAGCGGCGCTTACGGCCGGCGGCGAGTTGATGATGCTTTGGGCCGCCTTCATATCTCTGTAGTCATGGCTTTGCCAATCAAGGCATCTGGGCTTGCGCTGATAGACACGCTCCCAGGCCCGTGCCGTATCAAGCAATGGGGTCTTGACGAACGCCCAACTCCTGAACGAAGCCACGTCACCTGCTTTCCTGAAGGGCGGCAGCATGAATGTCGGGGCGCGCTCGGTGGTGTCGGTGAATATGTCCAACAGCGCGCGGTTGGCGAAATACGTCACGGCCCCGTGCCGGCGGTAGACGGCTTCTTCCAACTCGACAAACGTTGCCAACTCTCTCAACTGCGCAGGCTGGGCAAGCTCATTAAGGAGGTTTGAGAACTGCTGTATGTATTCCCCTGCATCGTGCTGCCGCTTGCCCATAAAACCAGCCATGGCGGTTTCAAGCGCAGCCCCGAGCACAAGGATCTCCATTGTCGTCGCCTGCAGCCGGGTTGACCCGGCGATGGCCATTGGTCCGGTTGAAAGGTCAATTTTTGTTATTCGCGGATCTTCTATGATTCGTCTGGAGCGCACGACGCAGTCAGCAAGCACATCAAGGGGGTTGTTGCAGGCGAAGAAGACCCTCGCCCCATTCTCCAATGCCTGCCATGCCGAGCCGATAACGGAAGATGTTTCACCGCCCTCCGTCACGGCAACAAATACATCACCCTCTGTAATCCCAAGTTCCTGAACCTGCCTGCGGCCGAACGTTTCATAGTCTTCAAAAGATTCAACACTTCGAACCAGCGCGTAGTCGCCCCCGGTCATTATGCTGTAAACCGAATCGGGCAGATTCGCCTCGGGGTGCTCGTGACGGAATCTGCGATACGACGCCTCAAGCAATATGCTCACTCTTCCAGTGGCGCCGCAGCCAGAGAAGCAGACCTTGCGTTTCTCAACAAGCGCTTTTTGAATCGCTGCATGCAGAAGCCCCCATGGCTGCGAGCGAAGAATTGCCGGCAAGGCGGCTTCGATGTCGCGATCAACCTTCTGAAGCAGCGATATTCCTGCCGTCGTGTCCTGCGCGATAGTTGTTGAAAAGCATTTTGTCGCCGGGTGGCTCTGTTCCGTTGGCAGGGCGCCCAGGTGGAATTGCTTCTCGTTCTTCAGAAAGTTTTCCGCATCGGTTTGTGCGTTCACAGAAGGTGCGTCCCTTGCAGTCTTGCTCATCATGATCAAGGCCGTAAGGAAGCCTTGTGGGCTTCCTTACGACAGATCAAGACTACGTGTCAATGTGTGATGCGACGTCTCAAGGCCGCCAGACCTGCAAGGCCCAGCAATGCCGATGTGCCTGGCTCAGGAACCGCCTGGATGTCGAGAACGTTGTTGTAACCTCTGTTCGTTGCATGGGTGGCTCTCAAGACGATCTTGATTTTGCCGTTGATGTCCGGAGCAACGTTTGTAAAGGTGACGGATCCCTCACCCGCAGCTCCGCCGGCGTTGTAGCTCTGCTTGCCGGAAGCATCGTCATTTATCGTAACTTCCGTCAGGTAATCGTTGGCGGATACGCCATAGGAACCATAGAGCGTGAGGTTGTATGTGAGGCTCTTGTCCAGATGCTGTATCGTCAGCGTCATGGGGTAGCTTGCTGCATTCTGGATGCCATCCTTAAAGGCGAAATCGGGGTAATCGGTTAAGCTGCTCGCTGCAAGAGTGCTTGGCGGGAATGAGGCGCCAGTTTGGGAGTAACCAACGCTGCTTGAGGCGTAAATGTCGTGATCCGT
>JAAYCO010000112.1 GCA_012729725.1 Planctomycetota bacterium | reverse complement strand
TTTAAGCAGATCCATCTTCTCGCGCACTTCCTGCGCCATTCGCGTGTTGGGGAATTCCTTGATGATTTCTTCGCCGACGGCGACCGCCTGCGCCCACTGCTCGTCAGTCACTTTGATTGCGAACTGAACGCCCAGGTTGTGCAGCTTGGCGCGGAACACGCCGCGCGCGCTTTCGGCAAGGGCGGCGCCTTCCTGCGGCGTGAGGTACTTGTCCAATTCCTTCAGCAATTCGATGCCGCGGTCAACGTCGTCCTTGCGCACCGCCTCGCCATACTCCTGAAGAAGCGAGCGCTTGTGCTGCGTCATGGCCGCCTCAACCTTCGCCGGCAGGTTAACGGTCTTGGGGTGAGGGCTGAATATCTTCTTGATGCGCTGCGCTTCTCGCATCGCGCGAGCCCAGTCATGGCGGGCGATTATCTCGTTCACGCGCGACACTGCGTCGTCGATCTTCTCTTCAAGCGTTATCTGTTGCGATGCCTGCACATCCTGTCGCAGGCGCTTGGCCTCGGCGGCGAAACCAAGCCGGCTTTCCATGCTGTCGATGAGCGCCTCCGCCGAGGCGTAATCCTGCCGCATGACGTCTTCCTGAACCGCTTCACGAAGGGCTTCAAGCTCTCGATCGCGGTACAGCAGGCTCTTGGCCTGGTCGCTGAGGGAGTTCAGTTCGACAATCTTCTTGAGCGTTGCTCCCTGATCCTGAAGCAAAGTCTCCAGCGGGCGCAGGCGAATGCCGCAAGCGGTCACGGAATCCTCAACCGACACCATCGCCTTAACCCAGCCATGCAGAACCACCAGCCAGACGCCCGCAGCCGCCTCGAGGAGGAACGCAAGTATGCACGCCACCGGAAGCAACCAGGCCGCCCATGACATCTCGTTCCAGTGCCACCACGTCATGAACACCTCCACCGTGAATGCGACGGTGGCGGCCATGGCTAGTGCGATGACCGAAAGCGTGCCGAAAAGCGCCCAGAGGCTCAGCTTCGACACCCATTGAAACCTCGCAGCCTGATGTGGCATGGCGGACTCCTTGTTAAACCCTTCGTATAAGGAGATGATCCATCTTCTTTATAAGGCCCATGGGCCGGTATTGTCAACGTCCCCGGGGCGACTTTGCATCTTTAACGATGCGACGCAACGTGCTAACATCCGTTGCCATGGCTCATGAACAACTGACAGCACAGCAGGTGGCGGATTACCTGCACATGGACAGGCGCGAAGTCGAGAAACTTGCTTCGCGAGGCAAGATCCCTTCACGTCGCCAGCACGGCAAGATCGTTTTCGTCAAAAGCCAGATCGACCATTGGGTTGAAACGCAGATGCACGAACTTGGGGCCGATCGCCTTGCCGACATCGAGCGAGGCGTCAGCGCGCATCACGGCTTTGATGAAACCCAGCCCCTGCTTACGCCGCTGATTCCTCCCGGCGGCGTCATCGTTCCGCTGGATGCAAGAAGCAAGTCGGGCGTGATCAGGCGCCTGGTGGGCCTGGCTGCCGATGCGCAGATGGTTTATGACCAGAACGATCTTCTCAAGGAAATCGAAGACCGCGAGGAGCTTTGCACTACCGCGCTGATTCCGGATGTGGCGATGCCGCACCCGCGACATCCGCTGCCCCACGACATCGCGGCGAGTTTTGTCGTTGTCGGACTGGCGCCAAGCGGGGTTCCCTTCGCCGCGATTGACGGATCGCTCACCCGGCTGTTCTTTCTGATATGCTGCAAGGACGACCGCACGCATCTTCACGTGCTGGCCAGACTGGGAAGGATGCTCGAAGAACGTTCGGACGTGGACGCGCTTTTACATGCCTCATCCCCCGGCGAGCTGATGGAAACCCTAGAGGCAATCGAGAGAAGAACCATCGCCTGAGGGCAGCGCCCGCCGGCGGGGGCTCGGGCTATATGCATTGAAGCGAGATGGAACACGTGGCGAAGGATGAAGGTTTGAGCATGAAGTCGCCCAACCGGCTGACACTATCGGCGGAGGCCCGGCAGAGGCGGGGCGTCAGGCGGGGATTCCTTGCACGTGCCTGGCCGGCATTGGCAATCCTGGTGATTGCGCCGCTGATGCTGCACACGCTGCTTGTTAACCCAATCTCCGCCGGTGAGGATGATGTCGGCTATTACTATCCCCTGCGAAAGATGGCGGGCGAGGCGATCGCGGCTGGGCGTCTTCCGCTGAACAACCCGCTCGAGGCGACGGGCGGGGCACTCTTTGCCGATCCGCAATCGGCATTAATGTTTCCGACGACGTGGCTGTTCGCCTTCCTGCCGCCGCTTGTTGCATACACCATTTCCATTTACTTCGCCTTTTGGACTGCCGGCGGGGGAATGTACGTATACCTTCGCAGTATCGGCGTCCGAAGCTCGGCGGCGATGTTTGGAACAATGGCGTTCATGTTCTGCGGGTTCATGGTTGGGCATCGCGTCCATCTTTCGATGATTCAGTCCGCCGCCTTTCTGCCGTGGCTGCTGCTTGGGGTCGAACTGACCCGCCGATCACTTTCGGCATCGGTGCTGGTGCTGGCGACGGGGATGTTCGGCTCGCTGGCGGCCGGGCATTTTCCGACGGTGACGCACATGGCGATTATTGTGCTTGCCTACGGGGCGATGCGCGCCAGGCCGCTGGGCAGAGGCTTGCTGGCTGCGGCGGTATCGGGGGGCATAGCTGTTCTGATCGCCTGGCCGCAGTTGGGGGCCACCTTTCGCCTGATGACACAGGTCACTCGCAAGGATGTAAGTTACATGGTCGCGGGTGAAAACAGCTTCTTTCCAATGTCGGCGGTGCTGGCGTTCTATCCGCTGATACAGGGCGTCAGAACCGGCCCGGTCATGTGGGGCGATTGGTGGGGCTCGTGGCATTTATGCGAGATGCTGCCATACGTTGGACTCGGCACGCTGGTGCTGGCGGTATGCGCCGTCGCTCGATTGAGACAGCGCACACACGCAGCCGTCTGCGAAGATCTGCGACCTGTCGTTCGCTGCTGGATGTGGCTGGGCGCAGCCGCCATCGTCTGGATGCTGGGGTACTATCTGCCTACGTACCGGCTGATTCACATGCTGCCGGTTTTGGGATCGGTGCGTTGTCCGGCAAGAATGATCCTTGCCCTGGATCTGGCGCTGGCTGCTCTGTCCGCTGTCGCCCTTGAGGGAGTCATCAGAGGCAGGGACGACTTCAAGCTGACGATTCATAGAGGCATACGCAGGGTGCTGCCATGGATAATGGCGTGCTGTGTGCCGGCGATGGCGCTTGGGGTTGCAGTTCTTGCCGCCCTTGGGCTGATGGGGGAAGACGGCTTTCTGTTCGCCGGCACGTACAAGCAGGCTTTTGCCTCTCTGACGCCGTGGCGGCCCGGCGTGCTTGTGCCACTATTGGTGCTGCTGGTCTGGGCGGTCCTGCTGCCGTGGTGGTTGAAACGGCCAGGTCCAGCACGAACGGCGGCGCTTGTGCTGCTGCTGTTGGCGGATCTGTTCATCGTGGCCCGGTCTGTTGACGTGCCCGACGACCTTCGCCGCCCAGCCGAGCTTTCACCCGCGGCTGCGTGGCTTAAAGAAAACGCCCCCGGCCGATACCGCGTCTGGGGCCTGGCAAACGGATATCTGCATCGTAGCGACGAACTGCTTTTGCCAAAGGCATGCTGCGCAATGGGCATATCCAGCATCGCCGGGTACGGGCCGTTTCAGACACCCGAGCACGGCCGGCTGCTGGGGTTTGACGTCGCCGGCAAAAACGAACAGTGGCGATGGCTTGTGCGCACCAACCATCTGCTGAGCCTTTACGGCGTTCGCTACCTGATCGTCGAGGATGGCTCTGAACACGAACAGGTGCTTCGGGATGTCATGCTTGGGCAGGGGCCGATGGAAATCATCGGCAGCAATCTGCTGGGCAGGCAGTGGGATCTTGCACGATCCAGTTGGAACGAGAATGTGCTGTCGATGCAGGGCTCGGCAATGTATCTGCCCGCGGTCGCAAGCGTTGCTGTAGATCTTGACACCGAAAAGTTCTACAGGATCAGGCTCGAAGTCCGCGCTGACGGCGGGGCGGCAGGTTGGCTGATGGCCCAGATGAGCGGCCTTAACGATCGCGACGGCCGGAGCATGCCCAAACTGTTTATCCCAGCCGAGCAGATTTCCGAGCACTGGCGGCGGTTCGAGTTGATATTCCCAGCTCCATCCCAGGCAACCCGCGACGCAAGGTTGAGCCTGACGACCATGAGCGAAAGAAGAATCGATCTTCGCGACGTGCGCCTGGAACAATGCAGCGGGTGGTGGGCGGTTGAATCGGACAGGCAGGTTCAGGCCCCCCAGGCGGTATATCGTCAAGTGGCGGTGTTAAAGGCGCTTAAGCCCGGCGACGCCGACGTGAAGATATTCGAGAACTCGCTGGCGTCGTCCGACGTTATAGAAAATGC
>JAAYCO010000111.1 GCA_012729725.1 Planctomycetota bacterium | reverse complement strand
TCAGGCACCGAAGCAGCGTGAAATTCGACGCAAGCCGACCGGCGATGGTGCTGCCCGTGAAGGTGCCGACCCCGAATCCGAGCGCATAGCCGACCATTTGCTGCCATTGCATGGGCGAACTCAGGACCTGGCTGATCGCGAAGATGAAGATGCCTGCTTCGACGGTTCCCAGCAGTGCCGAGCGCAGGCGATACCCCTTCACCATGGATATCACGCGAACGCTGTCCACGGACATGTTCATAACCCGAAGGACGAGAATCAATCCGCCGGCGAGTAGCGGATTCATAGTGGGCCTCCCTCCGACCGTGCCTCCGCGCATTGGAACAGCTTGTGGTTTCAGCGCCGGGCCGCGAGGCGGTCAACTTGGCAGTTTGCTCGAGATCCTTGCACCAGTATCTCGATTTCCGAGAGTCTGCTCAAGCCTCCGCAAATGCCATTTGATCAAAACCTTACGGACGCGCCAGTGCAAGCGAGGCCTTCTCTCAAGGTTCTGGCACGTCTGTTGCAAATGGAACGGCGAGGGCTTGAGGCTCAAGCGTGCAGAATTACCGGTCAGATAAGATGGATTCAGTGAACCAGAGAGGAGGTGCGCTATGAACGGTTTCGGATGGCAAGGCTGGTGGAATCCGTGGCAGAGGCTGCGGGAGATGGAACGCGAGATGAGCAGGCTGTTCGGCGATGTCGCCAGCCCGGTCGGCGCGACCTTTCCGCCCGTGAACGTCTACACGGACAATGAGGGCGCGACCGTGACGGCTGAGCTTCCGGGTGTGGAGCCGAAGGACCTGGACATCTCCGTTCGAGACCGCACGCTGGTGCTTCGAGGGGAGCGAAAGGCCCCCGAGGGAGCCGACGATGAGCGGTGGCTGCGTCGCGAGCGGGCGTTCGGCCAGTTCACGCGCAGTGTCGACCTGCCCTTTGCCGTGGACGCGGACAAGGTGGAGGCGAGCTGTCGCGACGGGGTGCTGAAGGTGCAGCTCCAGCGCAGCGAAGCCGACAAGCCCAAGCAGATTACGGTACAGAGCTGAGCGTCGCCTCAAGAGGCATGATTTCCGAGAGGAGGTGCAACCATGGCTGAGACAAAGGATATCCAGAAGAAGCGGGAAACCCAGATGCAGCGGGGCGTCGAACCGACGCAGCAGGGCCGGGTGTTCCTTCCGCCGACGGACATCCGCGAGACCAACGAAAGCATCGTGCTGACGGCCGACATGCCCGGCGTGAAGGTCGACTGCGTCAATGTCACGCTGGAGAACGATGTCCTGACGGTTCGCGGGACCGTCGCCGAAGAGCATCGCAGCGATCCGGGGGCCGCCTATGCGGAATACGAGGTCGGCAACTATCAGCGGTCGTTCGCCCTGTCGGATGAGATCGACAGGGACAAGATCGACGCCCGCATGAACAACGGTGTGCTGACACTGACGCTTCCCAAGACCAGGCCCAGCCAGAAGCGCATTGAAGTCAAGGCCGGGTAGTGTGGAAGGAGGTGTCCGATGACTGTCAAAGACTTGACACAAAGAGCGAAGGAACTGATGCCTTGGAACTGGGGCAAGCGCCCCGTGCGTGTCCACGATCAGCGGCGCGAGTCGAAGTTGCCGGCTCGGCGCGAGGATGTCCGCTCCCTGTTCGAAGACATGTTTGAGGACTTCTTCGGCAGGCGATTCGGTGACCGCTGGCTTGCTCCGCTGGCCGGCACGACAGACCTGCTCGGCACGGATTGGCCTCGTGTTGACCTGGAGGAGACGGACGACGCGTTCAAGATCACCGCCGAGGTGCCCGGAATGGAAGCCGAGGACATGGAAGTCACCGTGGGCGACAACAGCCTCACGATCCGGGGCTCAAAGACAACCGAGCGAGAGGAAAAGAAGAAAGACTATCACCTGATGGAGACCTACAGCGGCTCGTTCCACCGGACCATCCCGCTGCCGGTAGAGGTCAACGCCGACGGCGTGGAGGCCCACTGCAGGAACGGCCAGCTGACGGTCACCATCCCCAAGAGCGAGGCCGGGCGCAAGGCCGTAAAGCAAATCGAGGTCAAGTGACCCGCGCGCTGCGACCGACCGGCGAACACGCCGCAAAGCGGCGTTGGGCCGCCATGAGCGCGGCCGGCAGGAAATCGGCACCCCTCGGTGGGTGCCGTTTCGTGCGCGGATGCTATCGGCACCCAATCTCATGGCCGCGCTGCTCGTTCACACGACGTAAAACCTGACCGTCAAGTACAGGTTCCGGATGCCCAGATTTCCCAGGGAGATGCTGACCGTATGGCCATCCGGGGTAGCGGGCGGAAAGGGAACCAGTACAGGTAACTCGCCTCTGACCTGGCCGGTGCCCCCGCAACGGAAGCACTCGAAGAAGCCGACGCCTCCCCGGCCGCCACACGTCGGACACCGGCGCGCGGCGGGAACGAGCACTCGAACCTGTCCGCCAGCTCTCGCATCCTCGCGGTCGATCGGAACGTCGACGGTCAGCCCCTCCGCTCGTTCGCCCTTGGGCCGGGAGCGGCACGTGAAGTTGGCCCACAGGCGCTCGAAAATGTCGTCGAACGACGGGTGAAAGGTCTGGAACGAGCGCGTCAGCGAAACCTCTGGGTCTCGTGCGGCCGCTCCCTGTTCCAGCGGCTCGACCGGAGGCCGACGCGAACCGGGTGCCCGGCCGCCGGTGACGCGCGCTGTTCTGCCGACCTCTCGCGACCTGTCATACTCGCTTCGCCGGCCCGGGTCGCCAAGAACTTCATAGGCTTCCTGCACCTCCAGGAAAGGCCCCGCCTCCTGCCCTGAGGCGTCCGGATGCAGTCTGCGTGCCTTGGCCCGGTATGCGTGCTTGATTTCAGCCTGCGTAGCGGCCTCGCTAACTCCCAGAATGATATAGTAGTTTTTCGCCATTGCTCAGCCCCCTTCATCTGCAACCACAAAGACCAGCGCCTCGGCGTCCGGCAGCCAGAAGTGCGCTTGCAGCGCGCAGCCTCTGTTCTTGATGCGCCCTGCATCCAGCGTGCCAGCGCCGAGGCGATGCGCACAGCCTCTGCTCGAACAAGCGGTTACTGCAATCGCAGAAGGGCAACTTCATGGAGTTCTGCTGCCAATTTGACAGAACCTCCGCCTGCCAGGCTCACGCCAGACCACCGTAAGTTGCGGCCAGACCGAATCCTAATGCCAAGCCGTCTTCGCTGGCACAAAGCTTGCAGGACGCCGGGAGAAGACATAGCTGATGATCCAGGGTCGATACGAGGTCCGCGCAGAAGGGATGTTGCGGGCTACGGGCGGAGCTTTGAGCTGAACCCACAATTGAACCGCAGGCCGAAAGACCTGCGGCCCTTGAGCACTGGGTCCCCCCCCCCGCCCAGTAGATGGCCGCAGGCAATGGGAGCGGTGCGAAGGTCTCCCCCGCCTGAGCGCCGCTCCCGCTTCTCTATGGGCTGGACCAACGGATGTAAACGCCGGGAGAAGACAGCATGAAACAAACGGAATTCGGCCAAGTGCAAACGGCCGCGTTGGTGGGAACCTACGTTCCCCGTCAGTGCGGGATTGCGACGTTCACGAAGGACCTGCGGGACGGCATCGCCGCAGAACTGGGCGAGCGCGAAACCCTGGTTCTCGCTCTGGATGACAGGCCCCAGGGATATCGGTATCCCGGCGACGTTCGCTTCGAGATTCAGGCCAGCCAGCCACAGGACTATCGGGCGGCGGCCGACATGCTGAACATCAACCAGGTGGACGTCGCCATCATCCAGCATGAGTTCGGCATCTACGGGGGGCCGGACGGTCGACATGTGCTGGAGTTCATTCGTCGCCTGCGCATGCCAGTGATTACCACGATGCACACGCTTCTGACGCAACCGACGCCCGGGCAGGCTGCCGTCATGCGAGAGTTGGCGTCTGGCAGTGACCGGCTGGTTGTCATGAGCCGCTACGGCGAAAGCATTCTCAGGGACGTCTACGGCGTTGAAACCTGTAAGATCGCGCATGTGCCGCACGGCATTCCGGATGTGCCTTTTGTGGACCCCAACTTCCACAAGGATCAGTTCGGCTTAGAGGGCCGCACGGTCATGCTGACGTTCGGCCTGCTCTCGCCCAACAAGGGAATCGAGACGGCCATTCGTGCCATGCCGCAGATCATCAAACGCCACCGGGACGTGGTATATGTTGTGCTCGGCGCGACGCACCCGCACATCCTGAAGAGACATGGTAGCGAGTATCGTGACTCCCTCGAACGCCTGGTGGACCAGTTGGGTGTTCGCGACCACGTGGCGTTTCACAATCGGTTCGTGACGCTGGAGGAGTTGTGCGGCTACATCGGCGCGGCGGACATCTACATCACGCCGTACCTTAGCAAGGCCCAGATCGTCTCCGGTACGCTCGCCTACGCCCTTGGAGCCGGGAAGGCGACGATCTCCACACCATACTGGTACGCCGAGGAGATGCTCAGCGACGACAAGGGGAGGCTGTTCCCCTTTGGCGATTCGGAAGAACTGGCACGGACCGTAAACCACCTTCTTGAGGATGACACCAGCCGCAATGCAATACGGAAGAAGGCATACCTCGCGTGTCGGCCCATGGTATGGCAGGAGGTAGCCCGGAGCTACCTCCATCTTGCCGGCGATGTCCTGAGGCGGCGGGCGGAGCACCCCCGGCCGGTGTTCTATTTCCGCGCTCGAACCGAGCCGAATGCGTCGCTGCCCGAGCCCAGCCTGGCGCATATTCGTCGTATGACCGACCCGACCGGCATCTATCAGCACGCCATCTACGCGGTACCGGATTGGCGTCATGGGTACTGTACGGATGACAATTCCCGGGCACTGGCGGCTGCCCTGATGCACTACGACCTGCACGGGGATGACTCTGTCCTGCCTCTGGCGGATTCATATCTGGCGTTCCTCCATTACGCATTCAACCATGAATCACGGCGTTTTCGGAACTTCATGAGCTTCGACCGGCGCTGGTTGGATGAGGTGGGTAGTGAAGACGTGCACGGCCGGGCCCTCTGGGCTCTGGGGCTGGCGACCGCATTGGCTCCCAACGACGCCTTGTTGTCATTCTCCACGCGGCTGTTCAACGAGGGCCTTGAAACGGCCACGTCCTTTGATGCGCCCCGGGCATGGGCGTTCAGCCTGGTGGGCATTCACGCCTACTTGCGTCGTTTCCAGGGCGACACGAGTGCCCGACGAATTCGGGAGGTTCTGGCCGGCCGCTTGTATGCGCTTTTTCAGGAGAACGCCACAGCCGAGTGGCCATGGTGTGAGGATCTCGTGACTTACGCCAACGCCAAACTGCCTCATGCGCTGATTCTTTGTGGACGGTCGCTTTCGAATGAAGAAATGCTACAACAGGGCCTGCGGTCGCTGGAATGGCTATTGAACCTCCAGGTTTCACGGGATGGCACTGTCAGCCTGATCGGCAACCGGGGATGGCTGGCACGATCGGGGCAGCGTGCCCGATTCGACCAACAGCCGATAGAAGTGATGTCCCTGGTCGAGGCCTGCGCGGAAGCCTATCGCGTGACGGGGCAGGAATGCTGGACGAGCCGGGCCCGGCAATGCCTCGGGTGGTTCCTCGGCAGCAACGACACGAAATCGGTTCTTTATGACTACCACACCGGTGGATGCCGCGACGGCCTGCACGCAGACGGTCCCAATCTCAATGAGGGGGCCGAGTCCACCCTGGCCTGGCTGATCGCCTTGGTGACTGTGCGGAGTCTGGAGCGTGAGGCAGACTTGTCCATGCCTCGCGATTCGCTGGTGGCCGCAACGGCTGAAAACACTGGCGACGTGAAGCTGACGCCGCCTTCTCCGGGTGGGCATGCAGACACGGAAGCTCGGATGGAGAGGGGAGGTCGGCCATGACTGAGTTGCCTGCCCCATTGAGGGAAATTCTGCAGGAGGCTCTTCGACAGGGCGCGACGGACATTCACCTGGATGACATGGAGGACTGCGCGATCCTGCGAATGCGCGTCGAAGGCGAGATATCCCGCTGCCGGACCATACCGGTTGAACAAGCGCAGAAGATCGTCAATCAGCTCAAGGTCGCCGCAGGAATGGAACCCGGAATGTCCATTCTTCCCAGGGAAGGGCAGTTTCATTGCTGTCTGGAGAGCCGGGAGATCGATGTACGTGCTACCGTGGTGCTCAAGGCGGATCGCAGAGAGGCCGCACACCTTCGCATCCTGACGCCCCCGCAATGGCACCGTGATCTGCGCCGTCTTGGCCTGGATGACGAACAATCGGAGACAATACGGAAGAGCCTCGAGGGATTGCACGGCCTCGTGCTCATCGCAGGCCCCTCGGGCTCCGGTAAGACGACGACCGCCTACTCGATGCTTGCCATGCTCGATTGCGACCGCCTGGTGGCGGCCTCCATCGAAGACCCTGCCGAGTTTGATCTGCCGAATGTGCGGCAGGTGGAGGTGGACGAGAGACGAGGACTGACCATGGAGGAAGGGCTCCGGAGCATCCTCCGGATGGACCCGGATATTGTTCTGGTCGGGGAAGTTCGGGACAGGGCGTCAGCGGAGATCGCCGGGCGAGCCGCCTTGGCCGGCAGACTGGTGCTGGCGACGATTCACGCCCGGGACGTCGTGTCGGCGATTCAGGCGATGCATTACCTTTCGGTGCCTTACTACGTTCTCGGCTCCGGCCTCCGGTTGATCGTGGCGCAGAATCTGGTGCGTCGACTATGCCCTCGATGCGTTCGCATGGAAGTTCCCGGCGGCCTTGATCAAGAAGTGTTTGAAACACACGGCCTTGAGCTTCCCAAACAGGTGCCGCATGCGGGAGGCTGTGACCACTGCGGCGGCGACGGGTATCTCGGACGAACCGGGGTCTTCGAGGTTGCGCCCGTCTGCGAAGAAGCGAGTGACGCTATTTCCCGCGGCGCTGGACGAACCGAGATACTGCGAACCTTGCGACAGGCGGGTGCCGAGCCCATCGTTGTCGATGCCTTGAAGAAGGTTCAGGCTGGGACCATGAGCATGGAGGACGCCCTGCGTCTTGCAGGTCCAGGCGATAGCCATTCAATGAACAGTTTCGCGAGCCATGAGCATGTCTCGAAGGAGCAGGAAGAACGTCGATAGGTTGCTCGCGTTTCTGCGTGGGTCGAAGAGTCTTGCCATTCTGCTTCAGGACAGGCCGGACCCCAATGTCCCAAGCAGCTTGGACACTTCATTCTCATTGCGGCAATGGACGGCCCGGCGAGCGATGCCCTCCAGTTCCGCCAGATCGGATTCGCACAGCGTCCTTCGCACCGCCGGCGAGCGCCGGGGAGCCATGCTCAGCGAGCGAAACCCCAGCCCCACCAGCAGACGGGCGAGATCGGACACGCCGGCGAGCTCGCCGCAGACGCTGACCTCCCTCTCGGCTGTCGAAGAACCCTCGGCAATGTGCCGCAGCACCCGGACCATGGCCGGGTGCAGCCCGAGCCGCCCGGTAAGCCCTTCGGTGTTCCGGTCAGCCGCCAGGACGTACTGCACCAGGTCGTTCGTACCGACGCTCAGGAAGTCGGCTTCGGCGGCGATGCGGTCCAGTTCGAACACGGCCGATGGGGTCTCGATCATCGCACCAATCTGCGGTACATCGTCCAGTTCGATCTCATGGCAGGCCTGGCGGAACAGGTCGGCCGCTGCGCAGAAGTCATCCGTGCCGAGAACCATCGGGAATAGAACTCTCACGTTGCCGGTCAGGGCTGTTCGCGCGATCGCCCGCAACTGTGTCTGGAACAGTTCCCTCTCGGCCAACGAGAACCGCAGGCCGCGCATGCCCAAGTTCGGGTTGGCTTCGAACGTGTCGACCAGGAAAGCCGGCTTCTTGTCGCCGCCGAGGTCAAGCGTGCGGATCACCGTCGGGCGAGGGGCGACCGCCGCCGCGATGGCCGAGTAGACCTCCTCTTGCTGCCGTTCCGTCGGCGGCACCGCTCGGCCGAGAAAGAGATATTCTGTGCGGAAAAGACCAATGCCCTCAAGCGACGCCATCTCCGGCAGACTCGCTTCCTCCGGCCGGCTGATGTTGGCCAAGAGCTGGATGGTTGTGCCGTCTCTCGTTGTGCACGGGCCGGCGTACTCGTCAGCCGCGCGGGCGGCTTCGTCATCCCGCCGCGCCTTGAATGAGACAAAGGCATTCTCGGCTTCTTCGCTCGGGGTGACGGTCACCTCGCCGCTCTGGCCGTCCACGTGGACATGGTCTCCCGGCTTGATGACTTCGGTCGCGTGGGCAGCGCCCGTCACGGCCGGGATGCCCATCGCACGGGCCAGGATCGCCGCGTGGCCCGTCTCGCCGCCGTGTTCCATGACGATGGCGGAGACATGCTCACGGTCGAGCCCCAACGTGTCCGAGGGAAAAAGCTCGGCGGCGACCAGTATCGAGCCGGGAGGCAGGTTCTTGAGATCCTCTTCCGGGCCGTGTCCCAGGTGCTTCAGCACGCGGCGCTTGACATCGTGAACGTCCTTGGCCCGTTCCCGAATGTATTCGTTCTCAACCTCCTCCAGGGCCTTGGCCAGGTCTGAAATTTCCGCATCCACCGCCTGCTCAACGTTCACCAGGTCGCGATCGATCCGCTCGCGCGTCCGTCGCCGGAAGGATTCGTCATGCAGAAGCGAAAGGTGCGCCGCGAAGATGTCCGCCTCGGCCTGGCCAAGCTCGGACTTGATCTTCGACCGCAACGACTGGAGTTCCTCGGCGGAGCGCTCCATCGCCTGGAGAAAGCGGTCGTGCTCCGCATCGACCTGGTCGCGATCGATCTGATAGCGCGGCACGCCGCCCGCCGGCCCCCGGTTGTAGACGAAGGCCGTCCCCTCGGCGTAGCCGGGCGAGGTCGGTTGGCCTTTTAGCGTCTTCATTTACTCTCCTGGTCGATCCATCTGAGGTCGGTTACCGGCCTGCACCTGCTCTGCCGCTCGGTGCGCATCGGTCAGGCGCACCGGTCGTTTGGACAGCGGACGGTGCAGACTCGCCAGATACCCCCTCACGAGACGCTCCATCTCGTCTGGCAAGCCGTCCAGATGCTTGCTGGCCACCTGGCAGCCGGGCAAAGCCGGGCACCGCGCCACGTAGCTCCCATCCGACCTGGTTGTGATGGTCACGGCAAGCTCCATGGTCGGCTCCTTTCGCCCTGGCCGTCGGCCTCGTTCGAGCTTGGGCGACAGAGCGGGCGGCTCTACATCGGTTCGACCTCGCTCGCATCCACCCACGTGCCGCATCGCGGACAGCGGCACTTCGAAACCGGCCCGGCCGGGGAGGAGAAATCATGTTCCTCGATCACCGAGTCGGCTTCTATGATGAAGTCCGTCTCCGCAATCTCGGTCTCCGCGTAGCCTTCCACGGACCCGCAATGCGGGCAGCTCAGTTTGTATACATCCAAAGGCATCATTCGCTCCTTCACAAGACCAAGCTGTCAAATACCAGAGCAATTGGTTCCGCGCGCTACGTTGCAACCAGCGTGCCAAGTCAAGGCCCCTACGCCCATCTGGCTGCTCGTCAAGACTTACGCACCAAGCCCGTTGTCTGTTCGGGAATTGGCCTCTGCAAGATTGGCAGAATCGCGGTGAATTCCTGTCGCCCAATTCTGCTGTGTGCCGTTGCAGAATCGGCGGATGGAACTGCCAGAAGTGCAGCGCCTCGGCCCGGTGCCTGGACATCTCCCCGCATCGTAAGTGTCAACGGGAGTGAAAGATGTGCAGGCCTCCCCGGAACTGGCACACACTTTGCAGGGAGCCGGAATGAGCAGGTGAGTTACAGCATCTGCATGAGAAAGCGTTTCTGATTCCTGCTTCCGAGATGTGAAGCTCCGGAAAGAAGGTGGGACATGAGAAGCAAACTGGTCATGCTGATTGCATCGGTGGCTTTGTGGGGAATGGTGCTGACGGGCAAAGCCGCGTGGGCGGGAGCGCCCGCATCGTCCGTGGCGCTGCGGCTCATGCAGCCCAAAGCAGCCCCCGCCCCCGCTTCGGCTGATGAAGGCCCGGCCCTTCAGGCGGCCCCGGCAACGGAATATCCTTGGGCGCAACCGCCCATTGGATCACAGAGCCCGGATCGCTTGCCGGACTGGCCGGACCGCCAGCCGGCGTGGTTCATCCCTGATCGCCACCGTGATTTAACCCAAACCGGGCAACGGGGGCGTCCGCTGCCGCATCGCAAGCGGAGCCCAACTGAACCTCGATGCCCGGCCGGGACGATTCGCGCCCGTCGACACGCATGGCGCGGAGCGGCCGGGGCGCAGTGCGCTGTCCACTTGACGATCACCTCCCGGTCGCCGCCCTGACTCGCCCGCGCAAGCGATGGCACGCCGAATGAACGAGAAAGGGATAACAATGGATGTTTGATTCCCTGTTGGGAACGTAATGGGAGGTGAGAAACGATGACCTTGAGAAACAAGAATAGAGCTGCCGGCCGGCTTCGTCGCCGCACGAGCGGCGGATGGCCGACTACGGGATGGTTGGCCGCATTCCTCCTGATTGGCTTCTTGGCAAGTGCATCGTGTTCGCTGGCTGAGGATGCCTCGGACAATGCGGCCGAAGCCCCCAAGCAAACGACGATCACAACCGGCAGTGGGCAGCAGTACAAGACGACTGTCCATAGGGAGACTGAGGGAGAACTGAATCCGGAGGACTTCCGCCAGGCGTCTCTGCTGACCTCACGCGTCGTCAGTCACCTTAACCTTGCCGCTCGCAATCTTGCCGATGAGCAATCGGACGATGCCAAGGCCGAACTGGAGCGGGCAACGGGCTGGTCAAGGTCGTGCGGGAGCTTCTTCCCACCACCACCGTGACAACGACCGTGACGGACGCGCAGGGTGAGGAAGTCTACCGCTACGTCGACCACGTGCAGGATGACCGCATTCCGCTGTTCGAGGGCATGGTCGCCGTTGAAGTGGTCGAGCCGATCGCTGAGGCCAAGGAGGAAACCGCAGAAATCCGCGGCCTTAGGCTGGCGGACGCGGAACTGCTTCACACCTCGGTCCTCGTTGATCTGGGCTATGTGGAGCGCAAGATCAATCGGGGCATGAAGCTGCTCAGTGACAAACCCGAAGATGCCCTGGCGCAACTTGTCTTGGCCCAGACTCAGGGCATCCGGTTTGCCGTGAACAAGGAAGACGATCCGCTGGTCTCCGCTCAGCATGCGCTCCAGTTGGCGGAGAGGATGGTGAAGCAGGAGCGGTTCGAGGCCGCCAAGGCGAACCTTCAGATCGCCAAGAACCACTTGGTGCTGTATCGCGGCCTGATCGCCGAGAGTGAGAGCGACAAGGTCCGTCAGCTGGAGCAGGACATTACGAAGCTCCAGGGCGAGATTAAGAAGGAAGGAGCCGCGGGTGATATCCGCGGGTTCTGGGACCGTGTGGCAAGTTGGTTCGTTCGAGAGCCCGGGGAAGCGGCGGCGACAAACCGGTGAGCAGGATGACGACGCCAAGGATTGACCTGATCCGCTGGGAACGCCGTGCTTCACCAGAGGGCCGGTACAAACGGGTGGGGAGCGAGCGAGTCTCCCCCCGCTTGCTCAAGGAACGCCGGCCGGCGTTCCGCCCCGCCCGTGCAGAGTGTTTTGAGAGTACGAACTGGTGCGTGAGGCAGGTTCGCGAGGTGGTGCGATGAGTATACGACGAAACAACTCGGAGTCAGTGCGCCGACAGTTGTGCCGACCGTCTCGACGTGGTGGTCGATGCCGGAACTCGCGCCGCCATCTCAGCCACGCCGAATTGGAGACGTTCAGGCGACGCCTGTTGGAGAAGAGGCGGACCATCCTCGGCGACGTCAGGTTGATTCACGAGGAAACCCAAGCCAGTGGGCCTGAGTCAGCCACCCCAGGTGACCTAGCCGACATTGGCGGCAGTCTGGTGAACGTGGAAACCGAGGCCCACCTGCTGGACCGTGAGGTCCGCCTGTTGACGGAGATTGACGAAGCCATCGAGCGAATCGACCAGGGAAATTACGGGCTTTGTCTGGCTACGGGAAGGCCGATCAGCAAAAAGCGACTGCAAGCCCTTCCGTGGGCCAGGTACTGCGCGGAACACGCCCGTGATGCGGAAAGTCCGAAGACAGCGGGCAGTCGGCCGGGCGCGGCAGTTGCTGACGTTGCGCGACGCTCGCTGCCACAAGTTACGGCCGGAACAGAGGGAGAGACGGATGAACGCTGACTTCAGGAGGTGGTTGCGGTGTCAGACGAATCGAACAAACGGAGCGGTCCGGAGTCCTCCGGCCGAGGCCGCCGGGTTTCACGGAACTGGCGGGACTGCCGTGCGGTGAAACCAAGCGTTATGACCGCAGGCATTCCTATGCCGCCGCCGTATCCGGATACAGGACAGGCGAGACTGTGGGATCACTTGATACGCAGTGAAACCACCGTTGAAGGCCCAAGCATAAGCGTAACGTAGGCCTTTTAGCAGTGGCCCCAAAGGGCACGGACGGACATACAGCAATGATCGCAATGCCGAGTCCAGACACGATCAGACAGAGCATCAGCCGAATGGGCGCGTCGGCCATTGCGCGAGGCGCGGGGTTGGCGATGCGTGTTCCGTACCTGCGCGATGCGCTGATCGGGAGTGTACTGCGCCGTCTGGACAGGTCTTACGAGCACGTCGAGGACGATTCCGAGCTCCTGACCAATCTGCGCTGGTTCGGCGGTCACCTGAGGCCATTCCTGGACCGACTGGTCCGGGAACGCCCGGCTGCCGCCGAGGCTATTTTGCGGTTCCTCGGCACCTGGATATGCGACATGCAGCGCCGGACGGAGGGCGTCCGCAACGGCCAGCCCATGCCCTGCACCGTGGTCATTGAACTTACCGACCGATGCAATCTGAACTGCCCCGGCTGCTACGCCAACAGCAGTACCGACGGGCACGACCTGTCGTACGACCAACTCCGGGCGATCATCGAGCAGGTCATCGACATGGGCGTCACGCTGGTGACGATCTCCGGCGGCGAGCCCTTCCTTCGAGAGAAGCGAGACCGAGTGATCAGCCGCCTCGCCGCGGAGTTTCCGGAGCGAGGCTTCCTGGTGTACACGAACGGAACGCTGATCGACGCCCAGACCGCCGACCGATTGGCTGCAGTCGGCAACGTCTTCCCGGCGATCAGTGTGGAAGGCTTCGAGCACCAGACCAACGCACGCCGAGGCCATGGTGTTTACCAGGCCACGCGAAAGGCCCGCGCCCTGCTGGCTGAACGGGGTGTCATGTGCGGTTTTTCGGCGACCGTCACACGCGAGAATGCCGAAGCGATCTGCCAGGACGCTTTCATCGAGCAGCGCATCGATGAGCACGACATGTTCGGCTGGTTCTTTCTGCTTCAGCCGATCGGCCGATCGCCAAGGGTGGACCTCATGCCGACGGCCGACCAGCGTGCCATGCTCCGCGAGACAATCAACCGCTGGCGCGCTGAGCAACGGCCGATCTTCCTCGGAGACTTCTGGAACGACGGCCCGTTGGTCGGCGGCTGCATTGCGGGCGGGCGCTACTACTTCCACATTCGCGCCAATGGCGACATCCGGCCCTGCGTGTTCTCGCCGGTGACCTGTGGAAATGTCTTCGACATCCTCGAGGGCCGGAGTGATCACGCGAGTCTGGCCGACTTTATCCGCGACAATCCCGTGTTCCGCGCCTATCGCCGGCATCAGGCGGAGATCACCGACCGCAATCGCCCGTGCCTGCTGATTGATCATCCCCAGGCGTTCCGCAACATCGCTGGTCAGCCGACATGTCGGCCAGACAGCACCATGCCGCCCGGTTACCTCAATGGCAAGATTGCCGCCGCCATTGACGTGGCCGCCGAAGAGTGGGCTGGGCGATCGGCGAAGCTGCCACCATTTGCGACCGAGACTTCCCCCGCTGTTGAAGAGGAAATGAACGAAATGCAACCAACTTCATGAAAGTATTGAAAGGAGCGTGAACTATGCGATTGGCAAGAAGAATGCTCCCGTTTGGCCTGATCGGGCTGCTGATCGCCAGTACGGCTTTCCTCGGCCCACCCGTAGCCCGGCAGATCGCCTTCGCCGTCGAAGCAGGCCGGCAGGAGGCGACCATCACTGCCCTGGAAGAACTGAGCAAGCACGACAAGATGTCGGCCCTGTTCCGAGCCGTTTCAAACGCGGTCAAACCGGCCGTGGTGGTCGTGCACGTCAGGCAGAAGGTCGCCTACGAGCCGATTCCATTCCCGGAAATGGACGACTTTTTCAAGCGGTTCTTCGGCGACGACCTGCCGGGCTTCCAGGGCCCGTTTCGCTTCCGTTGGGAAACGCCCCAGCGCCAGCAGCCTAAGCGTGAGTTCTATCAGCGCGGGCTCGGCAGCGGTGTGATCGTGGATGCCGAAAAGGGATACGTCCTGACCAACTGGCACGTGGTGCGCGACGCGGATGAGGTGGAAGTCGTCCTGCACGACAGCCGGAAGTTCGAGGCCGAGTGGGTCCGCACGGACAAGCAGACCGATCTGGCCGTGCTGAAGATCAAGCCTGACCGTCTGACCGAGGCCCGCCTGGGCGACAGCGACGAACTTGAGGTCGGCGATTGGGTGCTGGCCATCGGTGCCCCCGAGGGCCTGCCGCAGACCGTGACGGCTGGGATCATCTCTGCCAAAGGGCGCACGACCGGGCGGGACGGATACGAGAACTTCCTTCAGACCGACGCGGCCATTAACCACGGCAACTCCGGTGGCCCGCTGGTGAACATGCGCGGCGAGGTGGTCGGCATCAACACGGCCATCGTCTCGCGAACGGGCGTGAATGAGGGCATTGGTCTGTCGATCCCCTCGAACATGGTTCGCAACATCATGAACCAGTTGATCGATACGGGCGAGGTGGTCCGCGGCTACCTGGGGGTGACGATCCAGAACGTCGACGAGGGATTGGCCCGCAGCTTCGACCTGCCGGGCACCGACGGGGCGCTGGTCTCCAGCGTGATGGAGGACTCCCCGGCCGAGAAGGCGGGTCTGAAGGAAGGCGACTTCATCACGGCTGTAGACGGCAAGAGCATCGCGAACGTCAATGAGCTGCGCAACCGCGTGGCGGCCATCCGGCCCGACAAGACAGTCGAACTGGAAATCTACCGTGACGGCGAAAAACGAACCCTGGACGTGAAGATTGGCCAGCAGCCGGCGGACTTCGCCTCGGCGTTCAGTGAAGGCGCACCGAGCCTGCACGGCAGCGAGGCGGCGGGTCGGTTCGGCCTCAAGGTCGCCACCATGGGCGAGCAGTACGCCGAGAAGTTCGGCATCGACGCGGACCTCGACGGCGCGGTGGTCCTCGAGGTCACCCCCGGTTCCGACGCAGCTGACAAGGGCATCCAGCCCGGCGATGTGATCACACACGTCAACGGCAAGGTGGTCGATTCAGCCGATAAGTTGACCGACGCTTTGGCCGGCGACGAGGCCAAAGACGGCGTGCGTCTTCGCATCCGCGATCGCCAAGGCGGAACGCGGTTCGTGTTCGTTACACCGACATCGGCGTAAGCACCCGGCGAGGGACTGGTACATGCTGGGCAAGGGCGCGCCGCTCCGGGTGCCGGCGCGCCCCATTCACGCCAACGGCACGGGCGCATCTGAACTCCTCCAGCGGCCAGAGGTACACCTGACATTCGGGGCACATGGATAGACCGTTTCGATTCGAGGAGCACAATCTCCAATCAGCCCGCGGCGGACAGAGCGGGAAAGCAGTTGACAGCAAACAGCAGTTGCCCGGTCAACGTCAACAAACCGAAGCTTCAGCTCTCAGATAGACATGACAGCTGTCCTGCGGTCTCCTGAGCCCCGAGCGAGCGCAGCGAGCCGAAGGGCGTTCTACTGCTCTACTGTCATACGGCCGAGCGTGGAGAACGTCTCGAAGAACAGACCGTTCCATTTCCAGTGATACGACCCCCATAATCCAGCGAGATCGAAACGCTCTCTATCTTCACGCCAGCGGACTGCTTTGGGCGGGGCGCCGAACTCGGACCAATGCAGTGACGCGGCCAGTTGCACCGAGGGGAATGTGGGCAAGTTGTGCCGGGCGCACCAAAGTGTCATGAAAAGCAAACGCATTTTTCGCGGGGTCCCAGCAGTAGTTTGCCGATCTCTTTGTAAGTGGTCCAGACTACTAAGCGTTTGCTAAGCCACGAAAAAATCGCAAAAGTGACGTTTTTAGTCAATCTTTTTTGCGGGCTGCGCGGTAGAATAGACCTCTTTAACTCTGCTCAGTAATAGAAGAAAGCAGTTTTTTCGGAGTCGCAGGATGGACAATCTTAATATTATCAGGAATATCGGTATCTCAGCGCACATCGACTCGGGCAAGACGACCCTGAGCGAGCGTATCTTGTATTACGCCGGAAGAATTCACCGCATGCTCGAGGTCAAGGGCGGAGACGGCGGCGCGACCATGGACTTCATGGATCTTGAGCGCGAGCGCGGCATCACCATTACCTCGGCGGCGACGCAGGTGAAATGGGACGAGTTCACGATCAATCTGATCGACACCCCCGGCCACGTGGATTTCACGGTAGAGGTCGAGCGTTCTCTGCGCGTGCTGGACGGCGCCATCATGGTCCTATGCGCTGTCGGCGGCGTTCAGAGCCAGTCGGTCACCGTTGACAGGCAGATGAATCGCTATCGCGTTCCCAGAATAGCGTTCATCAACAAGATGGACCGCACCGGGAGCGATCCGGCCAAGGTTGTTCGCGAGCTTCGCGAAAAGCTGGGCCTGACTCCGGTGTCCCTGCAGCTTCCCATTGGCGTTGGCGCCGATTTCGAAGGCGTCATCGACCTGGTTGAGATGCAGGCGTTGTACTTCGACGGCCCACAGGGAGAAGACATCCGCACGGAGGCCATTCCCCAGAGGCTGCTGGATGCGGCTCAGGAAGCTCGACACGAGATGCTTGAAACACTGAGCCTGCACGATGACGAACTGCTTGAAGACCTGCTTGAAGAGCGTGACATAACTCCCGCAGCTATTCGCAAGGCTGTTCGTTCAGCAACATTGCTGCGGCAGATTGTGCCCGTCATGATGGGCACTGCCTACAAGAACAAGGGCATTCAGCCGCTGCTGGACGCCGTGTGCAGCTACCTGCCCAGCCCGCTGGACAGAAACAGCTTCGCACGCAATCACGACAACGGCGGCGCAGAGGTTATTCTGTCGTGCGACCCGGATGCGCCCCTGGTTGCGATGGCGTTCAAAATCGTTGATGAGACCTTCGGTCAGTTGTCTTATACGCGCATCTACCAGGGCAGCTTGTCCAAGGGCAAGACCTACCGCAACGCCCGAACGAATAAGATGGTCCGAGTCGGCAGGATCGTGCGAATGCACGCCAACAACCGACAGGACATCGACATTGCCGGGCCTGGCGATATCGTGGCCATGGTTGGCGTTGAGTGCGCCAGCGGCGACACCTTCTGTGATGAAAAGCTCAACTACTCGCTAGAGAGCATTTATGTGGCCGATCCGGTGATTCGACTTTCGATCACACCCGCCAGCAGCGCCGATGAGGACCGGATGGGCAAAGCCCTCAACCGGTTTATGAAGGAAGATCCGACCTTCCGCGTGACCACCGACCCTGAAACCGGCGAGACTGTTATCGCGGGCATGGGCGAACTGCACCTGGATGTTTATGTGGAGCGCATGCGGCGCGAGTACAAGGCAAACGTCACGGTGGGCGCGCCGAAAGTCAGCTATCGCGAGGCTCCGACGGTGGAGTCAAAGTACGACTACCGCCACAAAAAGCAGACAGGCGGCTCGGGCCAGTTCGCACATGTTGTTGGCAGGCTGATTCCGCTGGGCGAAGACGCCCTGACGCAATACGAATTCGAAGACAACATCAGCGGTGGGCGAATCCCGGGCGAGTACATTCCGGCGGTTGATAAAGGCTTCCAGATGGCTCTGAAGAAAGGGCCGGTTGCTGGATATGAGATTGTTAACTGCAAGATGGCGCTAGATGACGGCAGCTACCACGATGTCGATTCAAGTGAAATGGCATTCAGGATCGCGGCCGTTGAGGCATTCAAGCAGGCATTCCTGGCGTCGAAGCCCGTTCTGCTCGAGCCGATCATGAACGTCGAAATCGAAACGCCGACGCAGTTCCAGGGTTCGATAGTAGGCGATCTGAACAGCCGACGCGGCATGGTGATGGGCGCCGAAAACAGGGAATCGTTCGCAGTCATACGCGCCCAGGTTCCCCTGGCGAATATGTTTGGCTACGCCACTATCGTTCGAAGCCTCAGCCAGGGCATGGCCAGCTTCACGATGGAGCTAGCCTCCTATAAGCCTGTGCCGGCAAAAATCGCCGAGGTGATTATCGCCGCCCGCAAGAAGGAACAGATGGCCCGCAAGTAAGGGCGTCTGCTACCAGGCTCGGATGATGGTCGCGCCGGGATAGTAGAAGTCGAGTATCCGCAGAGCGGACCAGCCGCGCTTGGCCTTGTCCTCCGCGCCCCATTGCGAAAGCCCCACGCCGTGGCCGAAGCCGCTGCCATCGTGGAATTCAAAAGCGTCGCCAAGATCTCGAATCGAGCAGTTCATGGAGTTAAGGCCCTTGGCCTCCGCTGGTCCATTCGACAGAAGCAGCAGGCGAAGGTCTTCCGCCCTTAGGCGCATCCAGTTGCCCTTGGAATCAACAAGGTCCAGCCAGACTATCCTTTCGTAATCAGTCCGCGATGCTATGCGCATTTCCTTGATGTCGCATAGTCTGCTGGCCGCCGCATATTTGCTGGCCTTGACTGCCTGGTGCATCTGGTCTTTGGTGATTCGCACAGTTGGCCACGAAAATCGCGGGCAGGATCTGCCGTCATCATCTTTCTGGCCGCCAAGAAGCGGAGGTATTCGGTCGTCAGGGGCGAGTTCACGAATTACGTACGCCCCGTTCACTACGCCCCCATTCGTCGCCGAGTACTGGGCCATGAAGATGCGTTCGCTGCCCTGCTGGCCGTAAGCCAGCACCTGCCCTGTCGTGTCGCTGACGGCCTGGCGGCTCTTGGATGTCTCAGCCTTCATGCCGCCATACACCTGCGAAGCCTGGTTGTCGCCCACATCATGCTGCCGGTTTGCCGGAGAATGAAGCTTGTGATAAAGCGCAAAGGTCCTGGCTGCTATTGCGACTGCTCGATATGTTTCAAGCGACCAGTTCTTGTACAGCTCTCGAGGCAGCACGCCCGCCAGGTACATCTCCATGTCGACGTGGTTGATGACGTTGAACGAATCCGGACCCGCCTCCACCAGGTGAAGCGAGCCCCTGTATGTCATTCTGCCGTAAGCAGCCGAGCCGTCTGGGCCCGAATCAAACACGATCCTGCCGCCAACCAGCTCGGCGCCATCAACATTCCACTTGCCGTTGGCGCGGCGCACTTCAAATAGCGACTCACGACTAAAACCTTTTACTGGCCGACCGTCGATTGATGGAACGCCGTGGAAGCCAAAAGCAGCGGATTGAACGGGGCGATCCGTCAGCAAGACGCGCACGATGCGAGGCTGCGGAAGTCGCGCGGGAGGTTCAGCCGGCGCAATAGTCTGCGGGTGATCGCAGCTGGAAAGAAGCCCCGCCAAAAAAGCAACCAGACAGGCGAATGGAACCAGCGCCATTGCCCATGTGGTTAGCTTTGTCGGCGAAGCAGGTTGACGATCGACCTCCATGTCCAAGGCTCCCTTGCCGCCGGAGCGGAATGAAGGACATCAGGCACGGACTACGAAGGCTCTCGCAGCTTCAGGCCGTACTCAGCCAGGCGTTGACGTATTTCGTTCAGGCTGGTCTGCCCGAAGTTGCGACAGGCAAGCAGTTCGGGCTCAGTCTTCGACGCCAGATCGCCCAGCGTGTCGATGTCCAATGCTTCAATAGCTTTTCTGGCGCGGATCGACAAGTCGATCTGACTTATCGGCGTCGCCAGAAGCCCTTCGTTTGCCGACGGGGCATCCGGTTCGGCATCCGGTTTGGCGGGCGGCGTTTCTTCATCCAGCGGCTGGCCAAGGCGCAGGCCCTTGGCGGTGAGCATGTCCTTGATTTCCTTCAGCGAAGTTTCGCCGAAGTTTTTGTATGCAAGCAGCTCGGCCTCGCTTGTGCGAACAAGGTCGCCAAGGGTTCGAATGTTCATCTTCTTGAGACAGTTACGGGCTCTGACGGACAGCTCAAAGTCGGTGACCGGAATATCCATCACCGCATTTCGGCGAGCGATCCTCTTGGCGCGGTCCTCGTCGAAGTACATGGTTTTGGAGTCTTCTATGTCCTTCAGGAACATCCGGGCTCTCGCGTTGGCCGGATTGCTGGCCAACACGCGTCGCAGGCATATCATCGCCTGGTCGTATCGACCGGCATCCTCGTAAAGGACGGCCAGGTTCAGCAGCGCGTTAGCGTTGATCGGCGGGCGGCTGACGCACTGCTTGTAGAGGGCAATGGCCTGGTCCTCATCTCCATGCAGATCATTGAAGTATGCAAGACGGAAGGTGGCGGGTGTGTGGTGGGGATCCGCCACTCGCGCCTGCTCGTACGCATCCGCGGCTTTTTCGTGCAGACCCTGAAGATCGAGCAGCAGGCCTTTGAGATAGGCGACATCCGCTGACTGCCCTATTCTGGACTCCAGCTTTGACAACAACTGTTGGGCCGCTTCGCCTTTGCCGCCAAGCGCAAGCGCTTCGGCTATTTCCACATCTATCTCGTTGGCGTCCCATCCGGCTGATTTAGCCTTTTCCAGTTCCTCGACCGCCTTGTCGTAGCGACGAAGATTCTTCCAGCTCATTGCCTGGAAGTAGCGGCGGTCCTTGTTATCGGTAGCCTGGGCAAGCACGTCGAGGGCTTCCTGGAACCGGCACGCCATGTAGCGGGCAATGCCAAGTTTCAGGGCAGCAGTCCCTTTGGGCTGACTCTCGGCGGACTCCAGCTGCCCAAGCAACGATTGGAACTTCCTGGCCGCATCGCTCGTAGAAACGAGTTGCCTTAGCAACTCACGATGGTCTTCAGCGGTCCACGCGTCTTTGTTTGCGATTGCGACTAACGTGTCCTGCGAAGCTGATTCCATGTTCTCTCCCTAAAGCCAACTACAATTTCCGAAGGCGCAGCAACATTGCCTTGCTTAGCAAATCGGGTATTATAGCCACAAGATCGAGCTCTGCAAGGCGATTTGGCGGCAGGGGCGTTTGGGCCCCGTTGCCGCCTGGAGGAGAATCATTACAGCATGGCCAGCAGCACGATAAAAACTGTGCACCTTGTGGTGAATCCCCACAGCGGCTACGGAGGCCAGCACCTGATGCTTGCCGACCTGAGAGCCTCTCTTTCGGATGCGGGGTTTGAGGTGGTCGAATACACCACTCGATGGGCCGGCGACGGCATGGAATACGTCCGCACGATCGACCGCAACAATGCAGCCGTTGCCGTCTGGGGCGGCGACGGCACTGTGAACGAGATAGCAAACGGGCTGTCAGGAACCGATGTGCCTATCCTGCCGTGTCCTGCAGGCACCGAGAACCTGCTGGCCAAGGAACTGCGAATTCCAAGCGACCCTGCCAGAATTGCTCAGATATTCACCGACGGGCAAATGGTCAACTGCGACGTCGGCCAAATCAATGGCAAGAACTTCCTGCTTATCCTGGGCATTGGCTTTGACGGCGAGGTGGTCCGGCGAGTCTCGTCGACGCGCACCGGGCACATTTCGCATCTGAGTTACTTCTGGCCGATCTGGCGAACATTCTGGGAGCATGACTTCCCGAAGATGAAGATAGTCGCTGACGGACAGGAAGTGTTCAATGACTTCGGCCTGGCGTTCGTCGGCAACATCTCACGCTATGCAGTGGGATTGAGAATCTGCCGCGATGCTCTTTTTGATGACGGCCTGCTGGACCTGGTCGTGTTTGACTGCCGAGAACAGGCTCACCTGCTGATGCACGCCGCGTTCACCCTGCTGCGCCTCCATCCGCTGGACGGCGGAATCGTATATCGCAAGTTCAAGAACCTCACAATAGAGACGGACCGGCCGGTGCCTACACAGGTTGACGGCGACGAAGGCCCTCAGACGCCGCTGCAGATATCCGTCCTGCCCACCCAGATCAAACTGCTGGTGCCCCGGCAGCAGCGCAGGGGCGTTTGGCCGTGGAAGGAGAAGCACGCCCGTGACATTTGAATGTCGAATCGGAGATGTTGAGTTCGGGTCAGGCAGGCTTGCTCTGATCGCCGGCCCTTGCATGGCCGAGAGCCTGGACATGTGCCTTCTGGTAGCCAATGAGCTAAAGCGCATCTGCGACGAGATACGCGTGGGCCTGGTGTTCAAAGCCAGCTTCGACAAGGCGAACCGATCCAGCGTCGCCGGATATCGTGGACCTGGATTGCAGCAGGGGCTCGAGTGGCTCAAGAAAGTGCGATCGCAAGTTGGCGTGCCGGTTATCACCGACGTGCATGAGGTCTCGCAAGCCGCGCCTGTCGGCGAGGCCCTTGACGCCTTGCAGATACCGGCATTCCTTTGCAGGCAGACAGACCTGCTTGTTGCCGCAGCCCGGACGGGCAAGTGCGTGAATGTGAAAAAGGGCCAGTTCATGGCCCCTTGGGACATGAAGGAAGCCGCCGCCAAAGTGCGTTCAGTCGGCAATCAGAATGTGCTTCTGACTGAACGAGGAACATCTTTCGGATACAACCGGCTGGTGACGGATTTCAGGGGCATACCCCAGATGCAGGAATTCGCTCCGGTGGTATTTGATGCAACGCACTCCGTGCAGGAACCTGGCGGGCTTGGCTCATGCAGCGGCGGCCAGAGACAGTACGCGCCTGTGCTTGCCGGCGCTGCCGTGGCGGCAGGGGCCGATGCTCTGTTCATCGAGACGCACCCAGACCCCGCGCAGGCTAAAAGCGATGCCGCATGCCAGATCCCGCTTGGCCAGATGCCGGCCCTTCTGGATCGATGCGTTCGATTGTTCAAAGCCGCCAGATAGGCCAATCAGCAGTATTTCTCCGCGGCTTCCTTGGCAAGCCTTGTCCACACGTGCAGCCGATCCATGTTGCCGGCAAGAGTTTGCAGTTCGCGCAGGACGATTTGATAACGCCGGCCACGCAACTTGCTGGTTCCCTCCTCAAGTTGCCGCCGAAGCTCGTTCTCATCCTTGGCAAAGACAACGGCGCTGGCCTTCTGACGCCACATGATGCAGTAATTCGTCGAGATTCTCTCAAGAACAGTGTCCAGATTGGTCCACGCGCTGCAAGTGAAGATACGCAGATTGGGAATCCTGAGCACAGCGTCAACCTTGTGCGTGAGGTTCTCGCAGCAACCATACGACACGAGCCCGAACCGCTTAAACAGGGGCATCTGGTAGTTAAGGCAGAACTCCTCGAACATGGAGGGTGAGACCTGATCGTATTCCTGCGAGTTTGCAGCTGCCCAGCAGTTTTCCAAGGTTGCACTTTTGTTCTCCGGCCCGATGTTCTCGCTGGTGTACATGCCTCCGGTGTTGTTCCTGCTGATCCATCCGTTCTTCTGCGCCTGGTCCATGATGCTGATATCAACATCTCGCAGGTGAGCCATTAGCCTATGCATCAGTTGTGGCTCGATTATCATGTCCATCATCATCTGTTCCATTCCGCGCAGGTCGGCCGCGGCAGTGCCAAGCGTCAGCCGATAGGGCGGATAGAACTTGATGTGGACGGGCAGGATGTCGCCAAACACGTCGCTCAACTTCTGGGCCGCCAGCTCCGTGGAAGCCTTGTCATACGTCAGCGTTGGCATCGCCAGCTTGTCATAGTCTGAGGGATCACAGAGCACCGGGGCAAACTTCCAGGCGCCGAGCGATTCGTTGGGAAGCTGCCTGTGCCTTCCGCCCCAGATGTCCGGCGGACTGACCTTCAGGATTGCCGACAAGGGATAGAACGTTTCAAGAGGGGTGTCATCATCGATGTCCCACTTGATCAGAATCATGCGGAAGTTCTTCTCGGCATCCCGCAGAACAGGGTCATCACAGACAAGCGACTCATCTGGCAGGAGTTCCTGCCAGCAGGCGACAGGACGACACCAGACGGGCGCTCTGTCCGGCTTGCGCAGCGCGTTGACGTCCAACCACCTCTTGACAATCAGGCGGTTCTTCTCGCTATGAGCAGCCGCCACCACCTTCTGAGCCAGGTCTCGAACTACCTGTTCCTGCCGGGTCAGATTCATCGTCTGTATCTCCTGAATTCTGATTCCATTATCTTTGGGCGTTTAATTTCGGGCAATGGACGGACTGGGCTAACTATGGTACAATTCGAAACATGTCACAGATCGCAAGCGCAAGGCCGCTTGGAGCGGAGGCATTTGAGGGCTTTAAGCCTTTAAGCCGCGCCCTGAACCAGGGCGTTAACCGCATTCTGGACGCAACTCGCATTACTCCCATCTCGGCAAGGCGATGGATCTGCGCTGCTCACTGGCTTCAGTTGCCCCGCAAGCTGGAAGACTCGATGTGGTACTGGATCGAAAGTGGCAAAGGGGCGTGCTGGATCGGCAACCCCCAAAACCTCCTGCAATTCGACCAAGGCTGCGTGATAATGCTGCCGTCCGGTGTGGAGAACAGTGTCTGGCCCGCGGATGGTGAAGAACTGAAGCTGGTCACAGTGCATTTTCTGGCCAACGCATATGGCGCATTAGATGTGCCTCGGCTACTGGGGCTCGAAGGCGTTCACCGGGAAACCGCCGACCACACTTTTGGCCGTAATTTCATGACAATGGCCAGAGAGTTTGCTCTGCGTCCTCCGGGTTGGTTCAGCGCGTGCACTGCGGCGATAGTCGAGGTTCTCTTGTGCATTATCCGTAACTTAGGTAGCGACATGTCGTGGCGCACTGCCGCGGATCTGCGTCTCCTGACGCGTCTTGAGCCGGTGCTGGATCTTGTCGAGAAGCGTCTGCACGACCCTCTCTTGAGCGTAACCGAGCTTGCCGAGGCTGCGTTTGTCAGTGAGGTCTATCTGCGCAGGATGTTCGCATCCGCCGGTCTGGCAAGTCCAGTAGAATACGTGCGGTCCCGCAGGGTTGAACAGGCGTCATTGCTGCTCAGGACGTCTCAACTGCCGATAAAAGAGATCGCCTCGCGGTGTGGATTTGCGCAGACCGGGTACTTCCATCGAGTGTTTCGCCAGACCACCGGTCAAACGCCGGCAGCCTGCCGTCGCAGAACGACAGAGCCCATGCCGTGACGCACAGACACCGAATATGACATCTCAACCGCCCGATTTGGCGTGATTCACAATTGCTTTTAAAACCAAGCGTGCTTATCACTAAGACAAAAGGAGACCTATTATGAGCAATTACGTTTTCTCATTCGGGCCGTGGAACATCCATGAGGGGGCAGACCCCTTTGGGCCGACTGTCAGGGATTCGATCGAATTTGACAGAAAGCTCGAGCAGTACAAGAAGTTGGGGTTTGACGGTGTGCAATTTCACGACGACGATGCCGTGCCGAAAATGAACGACATGTCGAAGGAGCAGATCATTGCAGAAGCCTCGGCTGTCAAAAAGAAGCTCGACCAGCACGGCCTGAAGGCTGAATTTGTGGCTCCGCGTCTTTGGGAAGATCCTCGAACTATCGATGGTGGATACACCTCTAACGATCCGAATTGCCGCAAATACGCCGTGGAAAGAAGTCTGCGCTGCATAGACATCGCCAAGGCTCTGGGTACTGATCTGATTGTGTTCTGGCTGGCAAGGGAGGGAACCTACATCCGCGAATCCAAGGATTCAGTGGTTGCAGTCAGGAGAATTGCCGACGCCATTAACGCCATGTTTGACTACGACGGCAAAATCCGAATCGCCATTGAAGCCAAGCCCAACGAGCCGATGGATCATACCTTCATTCCCACCATCGGCCACGCGATAGGCCTGGGAATGTTAACCAAGGACGCCTCGCGGGTGGGGTGCGTGATCGAAAGCGCACATGCAATTCTTGCCGGTTTGGATCCATCTGACGAAATGGGCTACGCGCTGGCTCATAAGAAGCTCTGGACGGTGCATCTTAATGACCAGAACGGCCTGAAGTTCGATCAAGACAAGACGTTCGGCGCCGTCGATCTGCGAAGGGCTTTCAACCAGGTTCGGATTCTCGAAAAGCATGGTTACGCTGATGACGGGCATATGGTTGGACTGGATGTCAAGGCCATGCGAACCCAGAAGGCCGACGATGCAATGCGCCACCTGTCCAATAGCAGGGCGATATTCCTGCGGCTGCTTGAGAAAGCTCGTTCGTTCGACACAAAGCTCGAAGCGGATCTGATTGCACAGCGCAATTACGAAGCCCTGGAGATGTACGTGATAAACCACCTTCTTGGCGACTAGATCGTCTTGAGATTCATCTACAGGCCGCCTTCTTGTTGGGTATTGCATCCCGACAAGGAGGCGGTTTTTGTTGGCGACAAGTCTGGTCTTGCAGCCGAGGTCAGATGGATTTTCAAGGTGCGTGCAATTCCCGTTGCCATGCAGTTTGCATATCGTTATATTGCGCGCCCGGCGAGGTTTTCCGCATTATCCGTCCCAAAAGGCAGGCTTCAGGAAAAGGTTGATGCGACTTACAGATATTATTTCCATAGACAAGATCAAGATTCCTCTTGGCGCCGGCACAAAACAGCAGGCTATTGAAGAGCTTGTTGATTTGCTGGTCTCGACGGGCGATGTTTCTGACAAGAATTCTGCTTTGGGCGCGGTTCTTGAAAGAGAGAAAACTCGCACCACCGGCATTGGCAATGGTTTGGCGATTCCGCATGGAAAAAGCACTGCCGTGGGAAAGCTGGTGATGGCGATCGGCCGCCCTTCTCAAGAGATTGATTTTGAAAGCGTTGACGAGAAGCCGGTCAGGCTGATCATTTTGTTGCTCAGCCCGATGGACATGACGGGGCCGCATATTCAGGCCTTGGCGCGGGTGTCGCGCCTGATGAGCATTGATGGGGTCCGACGGGCAATAGAGCGGGCGCCGGGCGCACAAGAGATACTGAAAGCCATTCAAGACGCCGAGCAGGCCGAAGCAGGCGCGTGATTCTGCCAGCGTTTTTGTAAAACGGAGTCTTTTTTGGAGGAGTTTTGACAAGGCTTTGCCGATAATGCGTATGTTGAAAGCTGAGGTGTGTCCTTGAAGCACTCGCTTCAGGGATAATCTGGTTGCCCTCTGCTGAATCCATTGATCCATTAGTTAGTTGTGGATTTCTGATGCAATGACCTTCGGGTCGGGTTGGCCCGGGCGTTCGGGGTGTTGGACGTCCGGGCTGTTTTTTTCTCACGTCTCTCTTTTTCTGGTTCTTTCAGATGACGGAGCGTATTCTTGTGAAATGCCTGATTTTCTGGAAGTAGTGTTTCTTGGCAGTGGAACGTCTCACGGCATTCCGATGATTGGTTGCAGTTGTCCAGTCTGCCGATCAGAGGATCCCCGCGACCGGCGTTTTAGAACCAGCGTGGCGATTCGTCTGCTGCGCGATGAGGATGCGCCTCCAAGTGTGATTGTGATAGACACCGGACCGGAATTCCGCCTTGCCGCCATCGAGCAGAATCTGGAGCGGGTCGATGCAGTTCTGTTTACTCATGGTCATGCAGACCACATTATGGGCCTGGACGACATCCGCAGATACAACGCCATCGTCGGCGACACCATACCATGCTATTGCAGCCAATCCACTGCCGAAAGCATCAGAAGATGCTTCGGCTATGCCCAACGCCCGTTTTCAGGGGGCGACAGGCCCAGCATAACCATCAATGTGATCGATGGCCCGACACGCGTGCTGGATATCGACATAACCCCGGTTCCATTACTGCACGACAAGGACGAGATATTTGGTTTCAGAATTGGCGACTTCGCGTACTGCACCGACTGCTCTGAGATTCCTCCGACAAGTATGGATATGCTGAGGGATCTTGACGTGCTGGTTCTGGACGCACTGCGCTTGCGGCCTCATCCCGGACACTTCAACCTCAGCCAGGCCCTCGATGCCGCCGCCATGCTGAAGGCAGGGCGCACCTACTTCACGCACATCGCCCATGAGCTTGGTCACAAGGAGATATCAAGCAAGCTACCGCCGAGGGTTGAACTGGCCTATGACGGGCTGAAGATCATCACATCTGTGCCCAAGAGCCACATCAACTAAAATATGCGGCCGCTAAAGATGTGAAACAAACCAGCCCACCGTAAGCTCAGCTGCTCTTTCTAGTGCGCCCGGTTCTTCAAATAGATGGGTGGCTCCTGGAACAACCTCGATCTTGTGCTCAACTTGCAGTGCAGCTGCTGTTATCTGATTGATATCGAGTATTATGCGATCCTCGCCGCCGACGATCATAAGCACCGGTGCCTGAACCTGCGATATCCTGTCGGCGGCAAGATCAGTTCTGCCGCCACGAGAGACTATAGCGTAAACCCCTTCAGGACGAGCGGCGGCTGCCATTAAAGCTGCGGAGGCGCCAGTGCTTGCGCCGAATATGCCTATCCGTAGCGATGCTGTCTGGTCTTGCACGGCCGCCCAATCCATTGCTGCAATCAGCCGAGTGGAAAGCAGGGCGATGTCGAACCGAAACTCAGCCGTCATTTCGTCCACTCGCTGCTCATCCTCAGTTAGCAGATCGACAAGCAGTGTCGCCAGATGGGATTCCTGAAGCGTGTGGGCAACGGCGCGGTTACGGGGGCTGAACCGGCCGCTGCCGCTGCCGTGTGCAAAGATGATCATTGCCTTGGCGTCGCTTGGCGTGCCGAGGTTGCCTACTATGCCACCCTTTCCGACGGGTATAATTGCCTCTTCCTCATGGACTACCGCGTTGTGCTTCATATTCCACCGGTCAATCATAGCCTGTCTTGAAATATGAGCCCGATTCGACCGGCGCACGTATCTTCCAATGGGGGCGATTGCGCGATATGTTGGAGACATCATGAATCGAATTCTTGTTAAAACCGTGCTTGAGAATCTGAATCCCGGATCTACGGCAACAGTCGGCGGCTGGGTCCGCACATGCCGGGTTTCCAAAGGTGGTTTTGCATTCATTACCATAAACGACGGTTCGTGCCTCGCAGCACTGCAAATCGTCGCCGATGCCACCCTTGCCAACTATGAAGGCGAGATAGTGAAGCTTAGTGCCGGCTGCTCAGTTCTTGTGACCGGCGAGGTCGTCGAATCGCAGGGCAAGGGGCAGCGAGTGGAACTTAAGGCCGGAGAACTGCGCGTTCTTGGCTGGGCCGATCCAGCCGACTATCCGATCCAGCCCAAGCATCACACAATGGAGTTCCTGCGCACGCAGGCGCATCTGCGCGCCCGCACGAACACCTTCGGCGCGGTCGCAAGAGTCAGGAATGCGGTCTCGGCGGCAATTCATGAGTTCTTCCAGTCACGCGGGTTCATCTATTTGCACACGCCTATCATAACCGCCAGCGACTGTGAAGGCGCCGGGCAGCTCTTCCGCGTGTCCACGCTGCCGGCGGGTCAAGAGCCAAAGGATCAGGCGGGGGCGATAGATTGGTCGCAGGACTTCTTCGCCCGCAAAGCGTACCTGACCGTATCAGGCCAGTTAGAGGCAGAGACGTACGCGTGCGCTTTGGGCAACGTCTACACCTTTGGCCCTACTTTCAGGGCCGAGAATTCCAACACCCCGCGCCACCTTGCGGAATTCTGGATGGTCGAGCCGGAAATGGCCTTCTGCGATCTTCAGGGAGATGCCCGGGTGGCTGAGGAATTTCTGAAGTATGTCTTCTCTGCCGTGCTCACCCGCTGCCCGGATGACATGCAGTTCTTCAATGAGCGAGTGGATAAGACTGTTCTGGCAACCATGGAGCATGTCCTTGGAAACGATTTCGTCCGTCTGAGCTACACTGAGGCAGTGGATCGTCTGGTGAAATCCGGCAAGACCTGGAATTACCCGATCCAGTGGGGCCTGGATCTGCAAACCGAGCATGAGAGGTACATCACAGAAGAAGTATTCGGCAAGCCTGTTATTATCAGCGACTATCCGGCATCCATCAAAGCCTTCTACATGAGGATGAACGACGACCAGAAGACCGTGGCTGCGATGGATGTTCTTGTGCCCAGGATCGGCGAGATAATCGGCGGTTCCCAGCGCGAAGACCGGCTGGATGTCCTCAATGAGCGAATGAGAGCCATGAATCTGGAGCCTGACAGCTATTGGTGGTACTGCGACCTTCGCCGCTATGGCTCTGTGCCGCACGCGGGTTTCGGGCTGGGTCTTGAGCGGGTCGTGCAGTTCATCACGGGCATGGCGAACATCAGGGACGTGATTCCATATCCTCGCACTCCAAGAAGCGCGGAATTCTGACAAGTCGCCGCAAGGAACCAGCCGCCCATGAAAGTTGAGCTTCATCTTCATACCAGCCGTTACAGCGCGTGTGCCGTTGCGGGGCCCGAAGAGATAATCCGCCACCTGATCACCAACGGATACGAGGCCGTGTACATTACCGAGCATGATGCATGCTGGGGCGAATGGGAACTGGCCGATCTTGCCGCAGGATTCCCGGAAATCCGCATCTTCCCGGGTATTGAAGTGGCCATGGGCGAGAACCTTTCTTGCCACCTGCTTGTGCTAGGAACCTGCGACAAGATCTACCACCGTCTGGGGGATGCCCGGGAGGTGATCCGTCTCGCCCGTTCGCAGGGTCATGCAACGATTCTGGCTCATCCATACAGGTGGACGGCTGCTGCCGAGGTTCTATCGCTTCCCGAGCTCCCTGACGCAGTGGAGCTTCAAACCAGCAACCACTCACCGGCTGCCGCAAAGGCGGCTTTCCAGACAGCCAAGCGCCTTGGAATTGCCGGTGTGAATACCGGTGACGTGCATGGCAAGACGTTCGTAAACAGATTCTGGATAGAAACGGACCGGCCGCTGACGGAAGCGGATGATATCCGCGACATCATTCGGTCGGGCGGTTACAGCAACTGCGTGGGGCCGCAGGAGGAAATGATCTGAGAATAAGTCCAGCAGGTCAGCGCTGTCGAAAAACGATCCGGCCTTTGGTCAGATCGTAGGGGCTCATCTGCACCATGACCTTGTCCCCTGGCGTTATGCGGATGTAGTTGCGCCGCATTCTGCCGGAGATGTGCCCAATAATCTCGTGTTTCTTAGACCCGGTTTCAATCTCCAGGCGGAACATGGCGTTTGGCAGGGCCGCCTTTACAATCGCTTCCACCTCAATGGCATCGTCCTTGGGCATATAACTCCTTCGCCGGCGAACCGGCGGGCAATAGCAACGGATGAATATAACCGCGTTCTCACAGGTCGTCAACGCCGCAGAATCATGAATTCGCCACTGGGGCTCAACCTTTATATCCCCGCCGGCAGCACTTGCGTTGACACACGAACGAATATCGCCATTATAGAAGCGTCAGGAGATTGGATGAGCAATAAGATCACTCCCGAAGTTGTCCGGCACATCGGCAAGCTGGCCAGAATCGAGCTTGACGACCAGCAGGTCGAGATGTTGGGCCGACAATTGGGCGACATTCTGAGGTACGTGGACAAGTTACAGGCATTGAACACCGATGGCGTAGCTCCGATGGCGCATGCCGTCGAGATTCACAATGTGCTTGCCGATGATGCGCCGGGCCAGTCGCTGACCGCCGACGAGGCGCTTGCAAACGCGCCGGCGCGCGACAATGACTTCTTCATGGTGCCCAAAGTGCTGGGGGACAGTTAACTTGAACAACTTGCTCAAACTTTCTGCCCTGGAATTGAAGAATGCGATTTCTCGCGGAGATACAACCGCAACCGAGGCGCTGGAAGCGTATCTGCACGAGATCAGCGTTCAAGACGGCGCTCTGCGGGCCTACAACGAGGTTCTTGTCGATGAAGCCCGAGATCAGGCTCGCCGAATAGACGATATGCGAAAAATCGGCGAATCGCCAGGCTTGCTTGCGGGCATTCCGATCGCCATAAAGAACAATCTCTGCACCACGTGGGGGCGCACCACGTGCTCGTCGAAGATGCTGGCGAATTTTCGCGCACCTTATACCGCTACAGCGGTGGCCAGAATTCGGCAGGCCGGCGCTGTGGTTCTGGGCAAGACCAACATGGACGAATTCGCCATGGGTAGCTCAACCGAAAATAGTGCCCACGGCGCTTCTGTTAATCCATGGGATCTTTCGCGTGTTCCCGGCGGTTCATCCGGCGGATCGGCAAGCGCTGTTGCGGGTTCGTTGTGCTCAGCCGCACTGGGCAGCGACACCGGCGGCTCAATCCGCCAGCCGGCTGCCTTGTGCGGGATCGTTGGCCTCAAGCCCACCTACGGCAGGGTAAGCCGATATGGTTTGGTTGCATACGGATCCAGTCTTGATCAGATCGGGCCAATGACCAGGGATGTTGCAGACTGTGCAGCCGTTATGAACGTCATTGCCGGTCATGATCCCGCTGACGCCACCTCGTTGGACCGGCCGGTCCCGGACTATCTGGCGAATCTGGATGAGCCTATCAAGGGCCTTCGCATCGGCCTGCCACGGGAGTTTCTCTCAGACGCCCTCGACCCTGAAATACACAGGGCAATCGAAAATGCTGTGGAAGTATACAGGTCGCTGGGAGCGGAAGTGAAAGAGGTGTCGCTGCCCCACAGCCGGATCGACTCCGGTGCCGGCGGCGAATTAAGCTCCTTTGCGGTGGCGTGCTACTACATAGTGGCAACGGCGGAGGCATCGAGCAATCTCGCGCGATATGACGGTGTGCATTACGGGCACAGAACGGAACGGGACGCGGCAGACATCATAGATCTCTACAGTCGCAGCCGGGCTGAAGGGTTCGGCGACGAGGTCAAGCGACGCATCATGCTGGGCACGTACGTGCTATCCAGCGGCTATTATGATGCTTACTACCTCAAGGCGTTGAAGGTCCGCAGGCTGATAAAGAACGATTTCGACGAGGCGTTCGAGACTTGCGATATCCTGCTTTGTCCCACAACTCCCAGCCCTGCCTTCAAGATGAACGAAAAGACGGCGGACCCGCTTGAGATGTACCTTGCCGACATCTACACCATTTCTGTGAATCTTGCCGGGGTTCCGGCAATATCAATACCCGTCGGTCTGTCGTCGCGGAATCTGCCGATAGGCATGCAGTTGATCGGTGGCGTTTTTAGGGAGGACGTGGTTCTCAGGGCTGCCCGGATGTTTGAGAAGGCCTCTGGAATCTGCCGACTCACGCCACCCCCATTGGGGAGGGACGCAGAATGAGCGAGCAGGCAACCGAGGTTCTCGCGATCGTGGGCCTTGAAATACACGTCGAACTGGCCACCGAAACCAAGATGTTTTGTCGCTGCCGGAATCGCTTTGGCGATCCGCCCAACACCAACGTCTGCCCGGTGTGCATCGGTATGCCCGGCGTATTGCCGGTGATGAACTCGAAGGCTGTTGAATATTCGCTTAAGGTTGGGCAGGCCCTGAATTGTGAACTGCCTTCCTATTCCAAATGGGACCGCAAGAGCTACTACTATCCCGACCTTCCCAAAAACTACCAGATCAGCCAATACGATCTGCCATTGTGCAAGGACGGCTACCTGGATGTTCCGTTGCCGGACGGATCCTCAAAGCGCATTCGAGTATTGCGAGCCCATCTGGAGGAAGATGCCGGCAAGAACATTCACGACAATCCGGCGCACACGGGGGTAGACCTCAACCGTGCCGGGGTGCCGCTACTGGAGATAGTCTCGCAGCCGGACATGAACACCCCGCAGGAGGCGCTTTCCTTCGCCCGCGAAATGCAGCGGCTGGTTAGGTGGCTGGGCGTCAGCGAAGCCAACATGCAGATGGGCCACATGCGGTTTGAACCTAATATCAACCTGCACATTACACGCGGCGGCACTGTCTACAAGACGCCAATTGTCGAGGTGAAAAACCTTAACAGCTTCAAGGCTCTTGAAGGGGCCGTGACTCACGAGCTCAAGCGCCAGTATGCGCAATGGCTGGAAGATCCTGAAGGTTTCTCGCTCGATCGCAAGGGCAAGCAAAACCGCGGCTGGGACGATCAGCGAAATATAACGGTCTTCCAGCGTGAGAAGGAAGAGGCGCACGATTACCGCTACTTCCCCGAACCCGACTTGCCGGCAGTTGTGGTTGACGACGCATGGAGAGAATCCATCAGGGCGTCTATAGGAGAGCTGCCTCTGGCGAGACGAGAAAGATTCATCAAGCAGCACCAGCTTGGCTCCAAAGAAGCCGAGGCGATGATACAGGACGCCGATACGGGCAATCTTCTGGACGATGCGACAGCCATGGGCGCGCCTCCCAGGCGGGTGGTCAATCTTATGCTCGGAAGGATGTCGGCTGCGGCAAACGAAAAAGGCTGCGCTCTGGGCCAACTTGGAGTCTCGGCCGCTCAACTGTCCCAACTGGCCATCATGTTGGAAGAAGGAAAGCTTAATGCAACCGCCGGCGATAAGATTATCGACCATATGATTGCCAACGGCGGCTCGCCATTGGAGATTGCCGGAAAGCTGAATCTTCTTGCCGAAAGCAATACCGCTGCCGTTGAGCAGTGGGTGGACCAGGCAATTGCCGCCAATCCTGACCCAGCGCAACAAGTTCGCAGCGGCGACAAGAAGGCCAAACAGGCGTTTGGTTTTCTTGTTGGTCAGGTGATGCGGATTTCCGGCGGCAAGGCGCCGCCTTCGGCGGTCAAGGAGTTGCTGGAATCCAAACTGTCCGCAAAATAGCGGCGGCGAGAGATTTCGTAAGGGCAGAGGCTGGATTGGTTAGAGGAACCGCCTGGCGCATGCGCCCTAAGACCAAAAAACATTTGATTTTACGCCGTCAGTTGGAAGATACTAACGTCACGATAAGGCCATCGCCGGGCGCTATAGCTGTAAAGGGTGCGAACGCCATCATTGTATAATTCTCGCCCACAGGAAGTTCCCACGGCCGCTGACGCCCTTATTGAAGAGGAGTACTTGTATGGCACGCGTTGTTCAACAACGATCTAACCCTCCCTACCTGCTGATCCTGTTCGTTTTTCTGTTCCTCATCACTTCGGTGCTGGCGGTCTTCCAGTTTGTGCGAGCCGACAACGTGGCGAAGGAACTGCGGCAGGAGCAGGAGGCCCGCAGAAAGATCGCGAATAACTCGCAGATGAACGAGTTCAGCCGCGTTATCAACAACTACACCGGAAGTGAAGACAGCACGGTTATCGGCTACCTGAAAAAGCAGGTTGAAGCTCGCAATACGCTGATCGTCGGCGATAAGCAGGCTGATGCCGACCAGATCAAGGCTGCACAGGAGAGGATCGCCGGCCTGTCCAATCTTCAGGCCGCGAGCGGCAATATCCAGGCGGGCCTTATAGGAATGCTGGTTCGCGCCAACGAGGAAATCGGCGCGGCCAATGCCCGGCTGGCAAAACGTGATGAAGATGAGTCGGCCCTTAAGCTGGCGATACAAGCCAAGGAAAAGGAACTAAAGGACGCCAAGGATCAATTGGCCAAGCAACTGGCCCAGCACACCGAAGCTGTCAACAAGGCACGGGAAGACCGAGCCAAGGCCGAGGCCGGGCTGACGAAGAACATTGCGGATCTCAAGGCCCAGAAGGACCAGGATATTGCGATGCTCAACAAGAACATCGCCGATCAGGCCCGCAAGATTCAGGAACTCGAACGCACACTGCGTGACAAGGAGATCGAAGTCGCCGATCTCAAGAGCAAGCAGCCCACCGGTGACGACAAGGCAAGCGACGTGCCTGCCTATATTCATGCCGCGGGCCAGATAACCAAGGTCGTCGCCCGGGACAACATCTGCTACATCAACATTGGCAAGCAGAACCGCGTTCGCCCGGGTCTGACGTTCAGCGTTTTTGCTTCAGACGCGGCGTTTAATGCCGAAAAGGCAAAGGCGAACATCGTCGTGGACAACGTCTCCGACAACTTCAGCGCCTGCCGCATCCTGAGCACAGACAAGAATCAGACGCCCGTTCAGGCTTCGGATGTGATTGTCAACCCAACCTTCTCGCACCAGCAGGCGCTCAAATTCGTCGTTCAGGGCATATTTGATCTGCATGGGACGGGCAGGCCGACTGTTCAGGGCGCCGCCGAGGTGAAGGCCCTTATCGCCCGCAATGGCGGCCAGCTTGTTGAACGGCTCGACCATAGCGTGGATTATCTGGTTATGGGCGAGGCGCCCCCGACGCCGGCGCCGGCGCGGGACGACGAACCCCCAGCCGTCACCGCAGCCCGCGAGCAAATGATGCGCGACGTCGAAGCCTTTAATGCCTCTGTGGAAGAGGCCGCCAAGCTTCAGATCCCCGTCCTCAACGCCAATCGCTTCCTGGTGTTGACGGGCTTCGAGCCGGCTTCAGTCGGCAGCAAGTAAGATGTTTTGAGTATGCAGCGCCGGGGCTCGCGATCGAGCCCCGGTTCTTTTTTAGGCTCAGCATACCATGTTAAGCCGGCCAGGCTACAGACGACCAGACCAGATCCGGTCCGTGCTGTTCCGGGCATGCCGGCCTTCGCCAGGTAATTGCAGATGAACTGGGACATGAAGTCTTTGAGAAGCCGTTTCGAAACTGTGTTTGGGGCCAGCCCGACAGGCGCCGTGCGAGCGCCAGGCAGGGTGAACCTGATAGGCGAGCACACTGACTACAACGGTGGGTTCGTTCTTCCCATTGCAATAGAGCGTGAAGTCCGTGCGCTTTTTCGAGCGCGCGACGACCGCACGGTGAATATGGTGTCCGGGCAATCGCCGAATGAACGCGCCAAGGTCGATCTGGATTTGACGATATCGCCGGGCCTGCCCAAGTGGGCCAACTACTGCAAGGGAGTAATAGCCGGCCTGATTGAAGAAGGCGTTGCGCTTGGCGGCGCCGATGTTTATTTCGAAGGCAATGTGCCGCTTGGCGGGGGCCTGAGCAGTTCGGCGGCGCTCGAAGTCGCCACGGGCATGGCGATGCTGTCGGCGTCGGGTATGTCGGGATCCGTCCCTGGGCCGACGCTTGCACGAATATGCCAGAAGGCCGAGAACGAGTATGCCGGCGCGCCTTGCGGCATTATGGATCAGGCAATCTCCGCCATGGGGAAGGCCGGTCACGCCATGCTGATGGACTGCCGTGACGGCAGCTTGAAGCAGATTCCCTTCAACAAGCCTGATCTTGTTGTGCTGGTCGCAGATACACAAGTGAAGCATGGTATTGCCGACGGAGGCTATGCCGCCAGGCGAGAGCAGTGTTTCTCGGCTGCAAGGAAAATGAACGTGTCTTCTCTTCGCGACGCCGATGAAGCGAGCATAGAGTTGTCACACGGCAACGGCCTGATCGATGACGTCGAGTTCATGCGCGCCCGCCACGTCGTGGGAGAAGTCCATCGCACTCTTGAGGCATGCGCAGCGCTCCAATCGGGGGACTACAGGCAGTTTGGCAGATTGATGTACGCGTCGCATTACTCGCTGAGAGACGATTACCAGGTTAGTTGCGAGGAACTTGACGAGCTGGTTCGAATTGCATCAGTCACCAAAGGCGTATACGGCGCGCGAATGACCGGCGGGGGATTTGGGGGCTGCGCGATTGCCCTTGTCGATGCGGAACTTGCTGATTCCATCGCTCAGGCGCTCGCCGAAGGCTTCTTTGGCAAGTTCGGCAGGCGATGCCCCGTTTTTGCGACGCACGCAACCGCGGGGGCGGGAGTGCTTGAGTAACCTCAGGCCGAGCCGCTGAGGATCTCCTTAACTCGCACGCCGATGTTGTCGCCGACGACGACAATCTGGCCTGTTGCGAAGCGGATGCCTCGAAGATAAAGATCGACCGGTTGCCCGACCTGCTTGTCCAGCTTGATCACCGAACCACTGCCAAGCCCAAGCAGATCGCTTACGGGCATGGTCGTCTCTCCCAGCACAACCGAAACGTTCATGGTAGTGTCAAGCAGTATGTCTATTTGCCCGCCACCCTGGCGCGCGGAGCTTTCCGCAGCCTCCGGCAATTCAACGTCGCTTACCTCAACGCTCTTATCCTGCGACTCCTGGGCAGTTTCTTCCGCGGGCGGTTGGGCGGCTGGCGTCTGCTCAGCGGGCTCGACCGGTGCTTGTTCCTGTGTTGTTGCGTCGCTCATGTGTTTATCCTTTGCATCCTGCGGCTATTTCGATCAGCTAGACTCTTCGCTCGAGCAGAAATCCATAGTGCCCTTCGCAGTTGACCAGGCTGCCATATGCGACATGCGCTCCTTGCGAACGCAATGCAACGCGCCAGTCGGAAAGAACCAGAACATCGTCGGTTTGGAGATTCATGATGTCCTTCATGGCCAAGCCGGCGTGGCCCAGAAGCACGTCGACTGTCACAGGCGCCTTTTGCAGGTGAGAGACAATCAGTTTTTTGACTTCCGCAGCCGGCATCGCGGCGGCCGTGGTTGCGCCTGCGAGCTTGTCGGCGAGGTCGTCGGTCAGAATCAGAAGCACATCGTCCTGTGATTCCGCCTGCGCCGGTTGGGGTTCTGTTTTTGGCTCTGTCTGAGTCTCTGCGCTTGGGGCATTTTTCTCTTTGGGTTCTTCCTTGGGCGCTTCGGCGGGGGCTGCCGGCAGCCGCAACGGCACGACCATGTATTCCTTAACGCCCTGGAGAGAGGAAAGAATCTCAGCATTCTCCACGCTGCGCGGCGCCTTGAGCGGCCTCATTGACAGCTTGACTGCCGTTGCGGAAATAATTGCGGTTATTGCCCCCATTATGTCCATCAACAAAGACATCTCCAGCGGCGTGAAGACTCGAGTCGCCTTTGCCCCTGCTGAAGAACCAAGCAGCTTCGAAATCCACTCAGCGGCGACTGTCTTGCTTAGTGCAACGTATCCATATTCCCTATCGCCATCTCCGACGAGCGAGCTTATGTAAAAATCCGGACCAACGACGGATCCCAGCGACGCCGTGAAAGCCGAATCGCTTGGCTGGGCTTCAAGTTTCACATCAGCATGAAGAAACTCGCCAAGATCCGTCGAAAGCTTTTCCGCCAGAGATTGGGCTGACTGCTCGAATCGCACCTGTTCGGCGGGTTCATATCTGTGGGGCCTCGCCCAGTCATATTCCGCAACCGGTGTCTGCGACTGCTTAACCTTATTGGTCTTGCGCAAGGCTTGAAGAAGGCGTTGGACGTTTTCCTGCGTCATTTGTCTATTCGCCAGCCTATTGGATGTTGAAGTTTTTGTACTCGACGCGCTGCACCAATCCTCTTTGTGCCGGCCACATTATGTCATTGAGCAAATCCTGCAATTCTCGAGCCACGCGATTCATATTCAGCTCGCCGCTCACTTCTTCGAGCGTACGCGCGCTGAGGTACCTCAGCACGCGGCTGTTTATCTCGGGCTTCTTCTGGGCCATTGCCGCCTTCAGCGTCTCTGCGTCGCCAGGCTCAACGAGAAGCGTGAAGACCGCCATCGCAGTTCGTTCTCGGTTTGGAGTGTTCAAGGTGGCGATGACAGGATCCAGGTCTATGTAGACAAACGCTTGACCTGTCTGTGGTTTGTCAGTCTCTTCAGGCTGCTCGGCGGCGGATGTCGCGGCGGTTTGCTTGAGGGTGCTGCCTACAAAGAAGCCTCCCGCTGCACAAATGCCTACGACGCCAAGCACCAAGAGTCCCGTTACCAGAAGCTTGGCCTTGGGGGTTGAGCCTCCATCGCCGGAGACAATTTCATTAGCTAGTTGTTCTTCAGATTCGGCCATATTCATGCTCCATGCCGTGTGACCGGCTGAGTTCTACTGATCTTCAAGCACAACAACAAGCACGTGTGGCTTGCTGTCCGCCAAGCCCAGATTAGCGTACCATCGTCCACCCGCGCCCACGCCGGCCGCTCCAAGCTCCCATCCGGCCCTGATCTCGCTGGAAAGCAGGCCGGCGAGAGTCTCTTTTGCGGCGGCTGCGCGCATTGCAGAGACTACCCACTGCTTTGGCCCGTTTTCCACTTCCGGGGCGGCGGACATTATAAAGATGATCGACCGAGGACCTAGCGTTTGTGTAAGATCCGCAGCCAGAGAAGCCAGCTGCCCTTGCAGATCGCCACCAATGGAAGCCGATGAAGGCGCGAATTTGGCTGACATGGGCCTGACGGCAATCACCCGTCTGCGACTGTCTGAAGCGCTAACGTTCAGCAATTTTCGCATGTCATCATAAAGCTGACGCAGTTGGTCGTCGCGCGGGTTAATGACCGGCTGCATGAGGGGCTCGGGCGACTCTTCCGTGGGATATTTGATCTTTCTGTAATTGCGCCTCGGCTCCATTCTGCCATGGGTGGTTTTCCATGTTGGCATGCCATAGGTGGCAACTGCGCGGCGAAATGAACCCATGCCCGCGTTGAACAGCGTTTTGTCCTGCGTCGAGGCCAAAGACTGCATAAGCACGAAACACGCCAGCAGGTTGGTGATCATGTCGCCGAAAGACACCACCCATATCGGCACTTCCTGAACTTCCTCAGCCTGTGGAGGGATGTTCATCTGGACATCTCCCGGTTGAGGATTGTGATGCGCACCATCGGCAGTGGCGGCATGTCCTGGGGGGACGCCTGCGCCACTGCAAAGTAATCCCTGGAAGCACTGCCGCCTGCAACCAAAAACTCCACTATGGCGGATGCTCGCTCAAGAGACCGCAGCGGGTCAGGTCTGCCAACCGCGTCTGTAAGTCCGGCTTCGGAAACAATCACATGCGCCGGCTTGAACTTGAGCAGACCTGCCAGCGACGCGAGTCCATCTCTACCCTGTTCAGTCAAGGCAGTTCCCCTCGCCAAAAACAGTTGGTGCGAATCGATCATGATCTCCTGTCGATCTCTGTAAACCGACGTGTCAGATATGAATGGTCTGGGCCGGGGCCGATGGGTCACAGTGTTTTCAGTTTGGGTTCTCACGTTTGCGCCAAACTCGGTCACATCATTGTTCTGAGGCGGCGGCGCAACGAACGACGGCTCGCTGGGCTTGTCAGGCAGCACCGAATCAAGAGTGATTGCCCTTAGCGAGCCGGTGAGTTGGCTGCGGCTATCGGGATCAAATGACGAAAAGCTGACCAGCAGCACAAAAAAGCACAGCATGTTCGTCATGCAGTCGTTGAAGCTGACAACCCATAAGCCCGGGCCGCCGGAGCTTTCTTCAGCCGGAGGTTGTTGCGACGCGCGTGCCATATCAGATCTTGGGTTTTAGTTCCTCTCTATGCGACGCCGACACGAATGTCTGCATTCTCTCCCTTACCGCCGTCGGACTGTCGCCTCTGGCAAGAGCCAGTGCGCCTTCGGCGATCATCTGCCGCAAGACGGTTTCCTTCTTGGACCTGATTCCCAGTTTGCCCGCCAAGGGCAGAAATATCAGGTTCGCCAGGAAGGATCCGTAGAAAGTCGTAATAAGGGCAGTGGCCATGCCGCCGCCGATCTGGGATGGATCGTCCAGCGACTGAAGCATCTGAATAAGGCCGATCAGCGTGCCGATCATGCCCCACGCCGGGGCGGCGTTGCCCATGAATTCGAGCATCTTCTTGCCGTTTCCATGGCGTTCCTGAAGCGATTGGATTTCCAAACTTAACTGGTCTTCCATTGCATCAGGCTTCTGACCGTCAATAACCATCCTCAGGGCCATTACAAGAAATGAATCCCCGGCCGACTGGAGCTGCTTTTCCAGCGCCAGGGCTCCGTCTCTACGGTTGATGGCCGTGTAATTGACCATCTTCTGGATCGTTTCCAGTTCTGTTGAGGCCTTGTAAATAAGCGTCTTCTTCATGATGCTCAGGAGACTGAGCACCTGCTTCATGCTGAAGTGGATGAACGTCGAGGCGATCATCCCGCCGACGGTAATGAACATCGACGGGATGTTGATAAAGACCTGACCGCCCTCGCTCTGCATGATGGACCATATGATGCAGAACAAGCCGAACAGCAGGCCGACGATAGTCGCAATATCCACGGAACCTCAGCCCTCCTCGCGTATTTGTTTGAGCCGCAACGTCAATCGTCCGGCAAGTTCCTTATCCGTCATCTCGGTGAAGATGCGGGCGGCGCTCTTCTCGCTCATGTAGTAGAGTATCTTCACGGCATCATCCAGTTGCGTTCCTGCCGCCATGCCGGCCAGGATCCTGCTGCCTGATTCGGCATCCATTTTTTCATAAATAGCCGCCGCCCGACGGATGTTGACCCGCTCCTCCTGCTGAATCTTCAGGCGGCTCTGGTCTAGCCTGGCCTGTTCGTCCCTGAGTGCAGCCAGGGGAGTAAGTATCTCGATGCGGAGGCTCTCAAGATCCTGGGCCTGCTTGTTAAGCTGCTGTTGGGCCATCTCAAGGCGTTTGCGTTCCTGATCGAGACCGCTGGACTTGAGCGTGTAGTCCGTGATGCGGTTCTGAAGGTCGCGGATCAGCTCTTCAAGCTGCTTTTCACGCGGCGTCAGTTTCGCTGTTGTGCCGGCCAGTCCTGCCGATACTCCCAGCGGCGCCTGTGGGGCTTCTTCCTGAACCACCTCCGGAGGCGGCGGCGGTTCGGTCAGCATCATGCCGAGGATCAAAGAGACGGCGAAGCTCACCACCGCCAATATTCCGACTATTAACAAAACCTTCTTATTCATATTCTTCTCCTGCCCGTCATGATCTGGACGCGGATAATCGCACAAAGGTTATGTGCGCGTTTTCGTCAAACTGCTTCTGCTCAACCGCGAGTTCCTGGCGAAGGTGTTCGCTTCTAGCCTCTTCTCGCAGACGCTCAAGCGTCTTGATGCGTGAACGCACCTGCATCAACTTTTCAGTAAGCTCCTGGCGCTGCGCCTGCGCTTCCTCGAGCTGCTTCTCAAGCGCCTCAATAACCTGTTGGTGTGCGGGAGCCGCGTTCATGAACACCTGCTGACGCAGCAGCCTTGTGGCCAAGTCCAGGCTCGCAAGCTCGCTGAGAGTTCTGCTGATAGATTGCCTGTGCATCATGATCCTGCGGCGTATAAGGCTCGATTTCCGCCATGCGGCGAGAACCTGCATCCGAAGCACCTTTTCTCGTTGCTCGGTGACGTCCATCAGCCGCTGCAATGACCATCTGAAACGCTTCATTCTTCATCTACTTCTTCTTTGCCGCTGGACGCTTGTTGTCGCCAGGCGTCTCATCGCTGCCGGCCTGGAAGTCCCAATCGCGCGTGATCTCGGACAATCTCTGGACCGTCTTTTCGAACGTTGTTCCCTCACCCGTGGGTTGTATGAGGAAATCGTTCACCTTGTCGATGAGCGAGATTGCCTTGTCTATTCGTTTGTTGCTGCCGGCCGCCAGGGCGCCGATGTTGATGAGGTCTTCGGCTGCACGGTACGTGGCGTAGATCGCCCTGAACCTTTGGGCCGCCTGAATGTGTTCCTTATCCGCTATTGAAGTCATCAGCCTGCTGACACTGGCGAGGATATCCACCGCCGGGTAATGACCCATTTCGGCCAGTTTGCGGGAAAGGACAATGTGGCCGTCAAGCAGCGAACGAACGCTGTCGGCGACCGGATCATTCATGTCGTCGCCTTCAACAAGTATGGTGTATATGCCGGTGATAGAGCCTTTCTCATTTCTGCCAAGGCGTTCGGTCAGCTTAGGCAGAAGCGAAAAGACGCTGGGGCAATAGCCTTTGGTTGTCGGCGGTTCGCCGGCGGCCAGGCCGATCTCGCGTTGCGCCTGGGCGAATCTCGTCAGGCTGTCCATCATGAACAGCACATTCTTGCCCTGGTCTCGGAAGAATTCGGCAATAGCCGTAGCCGTGAATGCGACCTTCACTCGCTGAATGGGACTGGTGTCGCTTGTGGCGACTGCGACGACGCTTTTGGCAAGACCTTGCGGGCCCAGGGACTCTTCAATGAAAGCCCTTACTTCCCTACCTCGCTCGCCCACAAGGGCCAGCACATTGACATCGGCGTCGCTGACGCGCGCGATCTCGCCCAGCAAGGTGCTCTTGCCTACGCCGCTGCCGGCGAAGATGCCAACTCTTTGTCCCTTTCCGCAGGTCAGCAGACCGTCAAACGCTCGAATCCCAAAGGCCAGCGGCTCGCTAATGCTGGGCCGGCTCAGCGGAGGCGGAGCAATGTTGTCAAGCGGCACCGCCTGCGAGCCTTCAACGGGTCCGAGACCATCGAGCGGCCTGCCCAGCCCGTCTATCACGCGACCAAGAATGCGGTTGTCCAGCATTAGCGTCCGGTCTGATGAATTCGCCGTCACGATGTCGTTTGGCGCCACGCCATCGAGGTTTTCCAACGGCAGCAGTATCCGGTTTTCGCCATGAAAGCCGACAACCTCCGCCGGAACCTTCTTGCCGTCGCCAAGATGAATGTCGACCAGCCCGCCGATGCCGACAGGCGGGCCTTTCGACTCGACGGTCATGCCGGCGACGCGCACAACAACGCCGCGGCAGCGCAGAACATCCGTCTGCTCCAGCTTGCGGTGAAACCGGTTCAGGTTCAGCAGGGTCATGTTGATTCCCTCAGCGAGGCCGCCACAGCCTCAAGTTGCGACTGAACCTGAAAATCTATGAAACCTTCCGGGCACTCGACAAAACAGCCGCCCGGCTGCATATTTGCGTCTGCAACAAAACTCAGCGAACCCGCGCCCTCGGGCTGGTCGGAAGCGAGCTTGCAGTTCCCGATGTCGCGCGGGTTAAGCCTTACGGTGACGCACTGGCGAGTGTTCAGGCGGTCCAGAGCTTGCCGGATGATCGTGTCGATCTGATATTGTCCCTTGTCTATGTTGTGCATCAGCACTTTCTGAGCGATGCCGATGGCCAGATCGAGCACCTGGCTTTCGATCTGTCCCGACAGTTGTGAAGTCAGCTCCCTCAATTGGGTGGCCGCTTCGCGCATTGAAGCAATGGCCGATTCGAGCTCCTTACGAGGCTCGGCGAGCATCTGCTCGACGCGGCGCTTGATTTCTGCTTCGTCCATCGCCGGCGCCGACTCGGCTTTCGCCTGACTTGGATCCACCAAGTTGACCGAAACCACCCTGCCCGGCATCTTGATCATCAGGGCTGTCATCTAGTCCTCGGAGAAAGTCAGCAGGTTGTTGGCGTTCAGTTCCCGCAGGTCGTTGAGGAATGCATCTCGGGCCTCTTCTATCTCCGCGGGTTTGGGGCTAGACAAAAGCTGCGCTTCTTCATCCAGCATCGCGCTTGCTCGTTCGGAAAGGTTCTTGCGCACCTTGTCGGCGATCTGAGGTTCCGCGCCGATAAGCGCCAGCGCCAGGCGTTTGGAGTCGATGCCGCGCAAGCCCTCCTGAAGCGACCGGTCGGAGATCATCGTGATATCCTCCCACGTAACCATCATGCGGGATATCTGGTCTGCCGAATTCTTGTCGGCCTCGCCTATGGCTTTGAGCAGGCTGTTGCGCATATCGTTTCCGAGCGTGCGGAGCAGAACGGCCACTTTTCGTATATGAGCGTCCTTCTTTCCCTTCGCCTGCAACTGTGGCGACTTCAGACGCCCAAGCACCAGATTCGCAACGCGCCGCCTCACTTCGATAGACGTTTCAGCGCCCTGAGCCATGCCTTGAACGGCTTCGATTCTCACGGCGTCGGGCAGTTTCGACAGGAGTTCAGCACTCTTTTTGGCAGGCAGTTCCGCAAGCACCATGGCCACCACCTGGGAACCTTCGCCCTCCATCGCCGATATCAGCGACGGCACGTCAGCGGAGCGGATGGCGATGAACGGATCCTTCATCTCGACCATGTCCTGAAGCTTGTCGAGCGCCTCTCGGGCCTTTTCTTTGCCCATCGCCCCTTCGAGAAGCTGCTGCCAGAAACCCTGGCCCTGGTTCTTGTTTCGTTCCCGCAGAAGTTTGAAGAACTCCATTGCCGGCGCGAGGCTCTGCTGAGTGCTGTCGCTGGAAGCTTTCAGATACGCCATTTCCGCCACGACGTCAGTGATGAACTCCGGGGTGGCGCCCTTGAGCAGCTCGGCTGCGCTGGAAGGGTCGAGGCTTATCAGCAGCATTGCGGCCTTGTTTATCGCCGGCGAAGACACTTAAACCTCTCCCTTCTCCGACTGAACCCAATTAAGGAACAACCGCTTTACTTCCTCGGGATTATCCTGAAGAGCGCGGGTTATCCTCGCTCGAACAACGTCAGCATCCGCCTCTGCGCCCGGCAACAGGTGGTCGCCGCCGGTGGTCTGGCCGCCCAAGGCACCTTGAGCCGCCCCAGTCAGCGCTGGCGTCTGCGTCTTGCTCTTGGATGAACCAAACAGCTTGAGCATGACAAGCACGCCCAGCACCAGAATGCCAAGCGAAGAACGCTTCGCTATCTCAAGTATGAAGTCCTTGTTGAACATGCCTTGGTCAGCCTGTACAAGTTCCTGCGCCTCTGGCTGATGGAATGTCGTCTGCACCACCTTGGGCGGGGCGTCGTTAGCGCTCATGCCGACGGCGTTGCGGATGATTTCCTCGGCGTCCTTCTGCGTGATGGTGGTCTTGCCTTCCTCGCCGGAGCCAAGATCCACGAAGGCCGCGACGCTAATGCTTTTGATGGTTCCCGCCAGATCGACTCGCTGCTCAACCGTCTTGCTGACCAGGTAGGAGTTCTCGGCGGTGGTTTGCTTGCTGCCGCCACCAGCAGCCTGGCCTTCGCCCGCCGCGGGTGGAGTCATTGTCGAAGTCGTTTCCTTTTCTTTGCTGGCCACTCTGCCGTCTGGACTGTAGGTCTCGCGGGTCTGGTTTGTGCTCGAAGTCTCAAGCACTACTGAAACCTGCACTGAAGCACGATTGGGTCCGAGCACCGCTGTCAGCATTTGCTCGGCCTTGTTGCTAAGGTATTGCTCGACGCGGCTCTTGTAATCCAGGAAGGTTGTCGCGCCTCGGGCGAATTCGCCGTTGGCGTCGTCGCCCGCAAGCAGATTGCCGCCCGAATCGATCACGACCACCTTGTCGCTGGTAAGTCCCGGAACCGCGCCGGCCACCATGTGCGTGACCGCTGCAACGCTTGAGGGTGAAAACCGCCAGCCGCCCTTCAGTTGAAGCATTACGGTTGCCGAAGCCTGTTGTTCGTTTCTTGCAAAGACCGTCTTCTCGGGCCTTACTATGTGCAGGCGGGCCCGTGAGACGCCTTGAATAAGCTGAATGCTTTTCGCCAGTTCGCCCTCGATGGCCCTGGTGTAGTTGATCTGCTGGGCGAACGGGCTTGCGCCGATCTTCTCCTCGTCAAGGATTTTGTAGCCCCCCTGGGAATCGGAAGGCAGTCCCTGCGACGCCAGCGTCAGCCTGAGTTTTGCCTGAGAACCCTGCGGCACGCGAATCGTCGTGCCGCCGTCGGCGAGTTCATATGGAGTGCCGCTTTCGGAGATCTTCTCGACTATCTTGGCGGCCTCGGATGGATCCAACTGGCTGTATAGAAGGCCCATCTTTGGCTTGCGAGCCCAGTTTGCCACCATGACTGCAGCACCCACGCATGCCAGCAGCAACCCCAGAAGCATTACCTTGCGGGTAACGCTCAGGTGCTGCCACACCTCGCCGAAATTCTGAACAATGGATGCCAACTTTTCGTCCTCTTAATAGCGGGCTTGCCCCGATGTGGGGGTCATATCTGCATGTTCATTGTCTGCTTATAGGCCTCGATCACTTTGTTCCGCACGCCCATAAGCAGCTTGAAGCTGATATCCGCTTCCGCCATTGCAGCCACCGCCGGCACGACGTCCTGCGTTCTGCCGGCAAGCAGATCCTCTATCGCCACGCCCAGCGATTGCTGGTCGTTGTTGACCTTGTTGATAGCCGAGTCCAGGGCCTCGTTGAAATTGACCTTCTGCTCGCCCTGTGTCGGCTTGACGGCCGGAGTTGGCGTCGGTGTTGACGGAACTGATATGCCGTTAATTGGATTTATAGCCATAGTGTATGCTCCTAGCGGATGACCTCGAGGGCCACGTCAACCATGTCCTGGTACTTCTTGAGCACCGCCGCGTTAGCCTGGTAGCCTCTGCCGGCAATAACCATTTGCATCATTTCGATTGGCAGATCGACGTTGGGCATGTTGACGAAGCCGTTTTCATCGGCGTCGGGGTTGCCCGCGTCCAGCACCTTCTTGAAGTCGGTTGCATAATCGCCCCGCACGCCGACTATCTGCACGCCGCTGATTCCGGCGCCGGCGGTTGTGAGAACGCGCTGCCTCCTGTAAGGCTGGCCGCCGGCCGCACGAGACGTATTCGAGTTGGCGATGTTGTTGGCGGTGACGTTCATCCGCAACGACTGCGCCCGCATGCCGCTGACGGCTACATCAATCGGTGAAACCACTTTTTGAACGCTCATAGGTTCTCCTTACTCACCAATGGCCATTTCCATCTGCCGCAACATCTTGCCCAGCAGACGGAAGTAGGTCTTGTACATGGACGCGTTCTGCACCATTTCGCCGATCTCCTGGTCCAGATCGACGTCGTTGCCTATTTCGTTTGGTGTGCCGATAAGGGTTGGAGCGATTGGCGCCTCCACGTCCGCGAGGTTCTTGCCGGAGGCGAGCGCCTCGGCAAGCACGCGCTCGAACTGTGCATCAAGCCGCTTGTACCCTGGCGTGCTGATGTTGGCGATGTTGTTGGCGATAAGACCCTGCCTGGCGGTCGTCACCTTCAAACCAGCATGCAGATGGTTGATCATCTCCGGTTTCACCATGAAGCCTCCTGTGTTGCGGCCAGAAGTCCGTCCTGGCGGTAGCGACGAAGCTTTTCTCTGAGCGTCCGATCCGTTATGCCCAACAGGCCGGCAGCCTTGACCTGATTTCGGCGGGTCCTGCGAAGCGCCTCCAGAACAGCGTGGCGTTCAAGCTCTTGAAGCCTCAGGGTGCTTGATGCGTCAATCGCAGTTGACGACGCAGACTCCCCGGCAGTCATCATGCAATCGACCAGCTCTTGTCGAAGGTCTTCCGCGCCATCAAGCGAAAGCACTGGGCCTTCGCCAAGTATCAGTGCAGCCCGCACGGCGCTTCGCAGTTGCCGCACGTTGCCGGGCCACGAGCACTGCGAGAAGACAGTAAGCATTTCCGGATCGAGGCTCCTGATTCGCCGGCGCACTTCGCCGGCGTGCATGTTCACGAAGTGCCAGACAAGCGGCTCGATGTCGTTTGGCCGGGTGCGAAGCGACGGCACGTGCATGTGCACGCCGCTGAGACGGTAGTACAAATCCTGGCGGAACCGGCCTGCCTTGACTTCCGCGGCGAGATCCCTGTTTGACGTGCTGACAACTCTCACGCTGACACGAACAAGTTCGCTGCCGCCAACCCGCTCAAAATCCTGCTGTTCCAGCACTCGAAGCAGCTCAGCCTGCAGACGCGGCGTTGTTTCGGATATTTCATCCAGCAGCAGCGTGCCTCCGTGAGCCCGCTCGAACCTGCCCTTGTGCCGTGCAATCGCGCCGGTGAACGCGCCCCTCTCGTGTCCGAAGAGTTCGCTTTCGAGCAGGTTTTCGCTCAGGGCCGCGCAGTTAACACGCACGTACGGATTCTTCCGACGGTTAGACCTGCGATGCAGCAGATAGGACAACAGTTCCTTGCCTGTGCCGCTTTCGCCCGTTATCAACACTGGCACGGTCGTCGGCGCGACCTTCTCGACAAGGCGGACCGTGCGAAGGAATTGCTCGCTCCTGCCGACGATGCGAAAGAGGTGATGATTGTCTTCCTCGCCTGCCGCCACCTGGGCTTCATGCGTTGGAAGAATCGTTTCGAGCATGGCGTTAACAGCCGCCGACGTCAGTGGAGACACCAATACGTCGGGGCATCCTTCATGCATGGCTCTCACCGCCAAAGCCACGCAGGCAGCCGGAATCACCGCCACCACCGGCAATTCGGGGGCGATATGCCTGATCTTCCTCAGCATGTCCCAGTGAGATTGCTCACTGATTTCAGCAATCACCATATCCCATGCGGATTCCTCCACCTTCGCAATTGCCGCCGCTGACGAGGTTGCCATAGTGCCTCGGACCGCTCTTGCCGCAAGGGCTTCAAGAACACACCTTGCGTTTGCGGTATTGTGACTTGCGATCAGCACATTTTGGCAGAGTTTCTCAAGCATTCACTGTTCCTGGCGTTTGAGTTTGGCAAGGGCGGCGCGAACCATGGTGGATGGTTGATCCGCGAGTTTCCACTCCAGCAGGCGATCCATCTGCAACGCCACCTGCGACCACGGGCAATCAGGGTGTTCCTTTGCAAGAAGCTGGTAATGCTCACGAGCCTTGGCGGGGTCCACTTCCTGAAGGCAGTTGCCCATTTGGAACAAGGCCCATGCACGTTCCTGCGGTTCTTGTGATTGGTTGAACGCAACCTCATAGAGCGGTAGCGCGGCGTTAGGCATGCCGTCGCTGTACAGACGGTCGGCCAGCAGCACAGGCTTGGCAAGCCCCGCGATAGAACCTGCCTTCATAGCGGCGATTGCGGCCTCGTCAACGACAGGCTGCGACGCAACCGGCTGAGTTTCAGGCACAACCTCGTTCTGGACAACTGGCTCCGGCGGAGGCGCTACGGGCTTGCCGTCGCTGGGTCGAAGCGAGTCCAGTCTGTGAATGGTTTCTTGAAGGTCTGCTTTGCCGGCTGGAGAATCAGAGGGCAGGCCGCTGATGGCCGTCAGCCTGAGTGTGTTGCGATTCTCGCGCACCTGCTGGGGATCTATGGTGTTTTCCTGGCCGCACAGCGTTGCGCACAACAACAGCACGATCGCAGACGTCCATTTTGTCATGGCTGTGATCTGTGTCATTCCTGCGATCCTTCAGCGCTGTTGGCGGCGGCATAGATTGCTGCAGCCTGCACATAATCCTTTTGCATGACGTGCGCCCATCCCAGTAGCGTTCTTGCTCTTGTTGCGGACGCCGGATCGCAACCAGCTTGAAGCACTTCGCCCGTCAGTTGGGCGACTGGCCGGGGGTCTTGCATGTTCAGGCAGACTTCAGCAAGGTCCAGCTTGACGGCTGTGGCGTCGGCCCCGCCGCCCATCCGCGAAAGAACAGATGTGAGCGTGGTTCTGGCGGCTGCGAATTCCTCGTTGGCCATTTGGATGCGAGCGAGCTCAATCTCGAGCCTGATGCGCACCTGCATGTCTTCGATCAGCTTGATGTTGTTATGCACCAGGCTGGCGGCACGGCGCCCGAGGCCCATCTTCGTGTGGATCTTTGCCTCCAGGATGATGGCATCCGCCAGTTGCGAATCCGTCAGTTTGTGGTTTTCCAATGCTCGCAGCGAACCAAGAGCCCCCACGCAATCGTTGATCTCCAACAGATACTGCCCGAGGTCCATCGACAATTCGATGCTCTTCTCGCCGCCTTCATCCGCGCTAAGAGCCTGCCTTAGTCGCATGACGGCTGAGGCGTGATCACCGGCTGAGGCTTCGCATCGGGCGAGCATGATTAAAGCGTCGCGAAGTTCTTCATTGCCGCCCTTGGGCGTGTCGAGAAACGCCTTGATCCATTTGCCTGCTTCGGCAAAGTCTCCCTTCAGAAAGTAACACCGGCCCAGATGAAACGCGGACAAGCTGGTGCCTGCCTCGGACAGATTGAGATTGTGCAGCTTGCGGAAGGCGGTGATGGCGTCGTCAAGATTGCCCGCTCCGACGGCGACGAGGCCAAGTTGGAGATATGCGTCGTCTATCTCCGGCCAGGTGGGGTGACCGTCAAGCAGTGTGTAAAGGTCGCGGTTTGCCCCGGCGTAATCGTTCAGCCGGGTTCGCAGCCTCCCCGATAGCAGCAGCGATCTTGCCGACGATTCACTTGTGGGATGCCGGGTTGACGTCAGACTGTATTCGGCAAGCGCGGAGGGGAAATCTCCGGCGGCTTCATAAATCATCGCCAGTGTCAGCCTGCCTTCGGCCAGCCTTGCATCCTGCGGCCAGCGCAGGAATACGCGACGCAGAACAGAAACCGCCTCGGCATGCACCAGGTCGCGTTTGTCGCTGAGCGACTCTATTGTGGTCGGGTCGCTGATGATAACCGCGTCGCCGGTGAACCTTGCCACAAGGCCCGCGGCGCCGCAGACAATCTCAACCAGCCTCTGTTGGGCCACATCGTCAAACTGCACGCTGACCGACCGACGCCGGGCTTCCGCGCTTACGTTGCTCCACTGAACCTGCATCGCGGACTCGGCGGTCACCCGCAGAAGCAAATCTTCAACCGGAACCTGCCATGCGGAGGCGCTGTAACGTCTCATGCCCCCGCCGACCGCGACTCGCTTTACGCGAGGGGTCAGGCTCATGATGTTGCGGCCCTTGCCGCCGGAGATGAGCTGATAAAGAGCCTCGTCATCAAGGTCGGCAAATGGATCCACATCCTGCATTTGAATGACGGGCGGCTCGTGCGGGGAGTTCCACATGGCAAGCGTGTCTTTGGCCAGAGCGTCGGCAATAAGCAGGTCGTTCTGCGCCTCAAGTTCCGCCTGTCCCGCCCCGGCAGCGGCGATGCTGGCGTAGGCCCGGCAGCGAGCGGTTCCACGCCTTCCTTCTTTTATGTCCACCTGAGCCTGGATCTGGCAAGCGACTGCCCTGATGATGCCGCTCGAGGCATGCGTCAGTTCAAGAAGAGGTTGTCGGGCCTCTTCAAACCGCCCCAGCTTGTGAAGGCATTGCACCTGGCGAAGGGTGATAAGCTCGATGATCGGCCGCTCGACCTGCTCCTGAGTGCTCTTGAGAAGCAGGGCGGTCATCGCCCCGAGAGCCGATTGGTAGTCGCCCGAAACATACAGGTTCTTGGCCTCCGCCCAGGAGACTGTTGGAGAGTCGCTCTCCGCTGGAGCCGATTGTGCCGGCTGGGTCGTTAGTTGCTGAACGACAACCGGTGGGCTGGCGGCGGGGGCTTGTTCGGGCACGCCGCGAGGCTGAATCGCTATGACCAACCCTATGCCAAAGGCCATCAGCAACGTGTTCAGAACCAGCAGCGCCTGCACCATGCCTGGCTTCTTTGGGGCCGCCACACGCGCGGCAGGGGCCTCTGCACTTTGTGCGGGTGTTGCAGCCGCCGGAGCATTCTTCTGGTCTGTCGCCATCCTTGGCAATCCCAATCACGTTGCACAAAAACTTGACGCAACGGGCGAAATGAACACAGTTCACCGTCCATCTGCCATGCAACGGACATGCCACTTGAGCGAAAGTATGGTGCGGCAAGTCGATGATATGACGTAAGTTCTGGCCTCATAAAACCTTACATTGGATACGCTGTGCGGGTTCTGCTTTGGTTGTCCAGTGCTTCAGGATGCGGATGTGTAGGAGTTTTTGCCGCGCGTAAGGTATTTGCGCCTTGGAACATGGGTGCATCTCTGGGGGCCGGCAGGGCTATTGTCGGGTGAAACGGGTGACAGGTCTAGGAGGGGACTGTTGATACGTTTTCGCTTTTGTCTTCCGCAGCCGATTGGGCGGGCAGCTTGATGTCGTATCGCTTGATTTTGGCGTGCAGGGTCGCTCTGGTTATGCCAAGCAGTGACGCCGCCCGAGTGCGCTGCCAGTTAGTTTCCTGCAAAGCCCGGCAGATGAATTCTCTTTCTGCAGCTTCAAGAGAGAAATCCATGGTCGGCGATGCCGGCCCACTTGGGCCTTCGCCGGTGCGCTCGATCATCAGGCTTGCCGCAGTTATGTGGCGCCCCATCTCAAATATCGAAGCGCGCTCAATTACATTCTTCAGCTCTCGAACGTTACCCGGCCAATCGTGCCTCATCAGTTCCGCCCTGGCTTCCTGAGAAAGGCCTTCAAGCTTGCCGGGCGCAACGCTTTCATCCGAGCGGATGAAGTAATCAGCCAGCAGCGGTATATCGTCCCGTCGGTCCGCGGAGCGAAGCGGGGAGATCTTGATGGGAACGACCGCCAACCTGTAGTACAAGTCCTTGCGGAACTTGCCGGCCATCGCCTGGTCGAAGAGCTTGAGATTGCTGGACGCGATGACTGTGGCTGTGCATGAAATGTCTTTGGTTCCGCCCACTTTTCGGAAAGTCCGCTCCTGAAGGAACCGCAACAACTTGGCCTGCAACTCCATGGGCATCTCGCTGATTTCGTCCAGGAAGATGCTTCCACCGTTTGCGAGCTCCAGAAGGCCGGTCTTCTCGCGGTCAGCGCCGGTGAATGCGCCCTTAGCGTGCCCGAAAAGCTCGCTTTCAAGCAGATTCGCCGTGAGGGTGGCACAATTTACCGCCACGAATTGCCCGCTGCTGGCGTGGCGCCAGGCATGAACTGCACGCGCGGCGAGTTCTTTGCCGGTTCCGGTTTCGCCAAGCAGCAGCACCGGGTTGCAGCGACTCTCTGCGACTATCCTTATCATCTCCAGCATGCGGACAACCGCGGAACTCCTACCGACGATCTTCACGCCCGGCGGGCAGTTGGGGCAGAAGTAGCGAGCCTGGTTGGATGATTGCTGCTGCTGATTCATGCTGGTCGCCAGCTCGCTAAGCCGCGATGCATTCAGAGGACCGGGCAGATAGTCGTAGGCGCCAGCGCGAACATAGCGAATTGCACTGGCCGTGTCGGGGACATCCGCAACGACGACTATGGCGGTGTCTGCACTGTCCTGCCGGCAACGACCGATGAAGGCAAGGGCCTGCGATTCATCAAGTCCTCCCCATATAACGGCGAGTTTTGGTTGAAGTGACAGGACGACGCCCAAGGCGGCGGAAAAATCTTCCACGGCTGCTGCACGACCGTCCAACATGGCCACCAGCTCGCGCGACCACTGTTGCGGCCCCACAAACATCGTGGAACTCAAACCTTTTACCGACCCCTGGTGCATCATGGTCACCTATTACTAAGAAGTGCCTGAACACGAAGGCCCCTTAGCGCGCCTCCATGCAGACCATGTTCCGATAGCACGTGGGATACCGGCAGGCAGCTCCGGAATCCACCAGGACACAACTGCTAGGCCTCATGCCTAATTAGCCTCTACATCTTGTATCCGGACAACCTTGAATCGGAGAATAAAACACAGCGCATAATCCTGCAAGCTAAATCATTGGATTAGGGCTCAAGCCGGAGATTTCATCCTACCGCCAGAGGCATCTTCCTACGTCTTGCACCGCATTTTTTCAGTTAAGAAGTTTTCGCAAGCGGCATAAGTCGTGTTCTGACAGCATGTTGCACAACCACAGATTCGGCAGGATAGGTTTGGCACACATCTTGCATAACAACCTGCCATGAGCTCTATCAATCAGACGTCGACAGTGGGCGGCACTCTGGCTGACATATTGCTTTTGCTTGGGCAAAACTTCACAGGCCAGGGGGACGCAAGGGCGCTTGAGGCGGCGGGACTTGAACAGATATCCGCCTTCGACGGCGATCTTTCCCAACTTATCGCTCTGCTGACCGAGAAGCTGACGCAGGAAGGCATATCGGTCGAGTCGCTGAAACAGGAGGTTTCGGCGATGGCTGCGGCATCGGGCGGAATCGAGCAGGACAAGCCGGAATCAGGCAGGAGTTTCACTGCCGTTGTGCTGGAAATGCTGCTGACGGCGGCGGCCCAAGTGCAGGCGGAGCATTCCGCCCAGGCGGCGCCAGTGCATCAGGCGGCAGCTCCGGAGGCGCCGGCAATCAACTGCGTTCAGCCTTCACCTGTTATCGAGCAGTTTGTCCAGGCGATAAATAGATGGTCCCCGGCGGCGCAGACGG